>NZ_JBEVTO010000002.1:0-405433 GCF_041020825.1 Oscillibacter sp. GMB15532 | reverse complement strand
ATGCCTTAATTTGCGGGGACTGATCTTTTATGAACCGCCTTCAGATATTTGTTGGCCTTTCCTTGATGTTGAAAAATCGGCTTTACAAATCGTGGAAGAAGACGCCACTCAGGCATTGGTTTCGCCGTCGGCACTTGATGCGTATGATTTAGAGAGCGCGGTAAATACTCCTTTTGGCATGCGCTTGCGTTTACGCGCTTATCGTGTTAAAATACTAAAAAGCTATGAACCTCACAATATATTTAAGAATGGAGGCCGTGTTTATGGATCGCAAAACCACGGGAATTGTCGCGTATCTGACTTGGGTTGGATTGCTGATTGCGTTAATTGTCGGAGATCGGGAGGGTGCAAAGTTTCACCTCAATCAGGCGCTGGTTATCTGGCTGGCCGGATTGCTGAGTGTAATCCCCATCATTGGATGGATTTGGGGCATCTTTTGTTTTGTCTGCGCAGTGATTGGCTTCATTGGGGCCATCAACGGCGAGGAAAAGGAAGTTCCACTGCTGGGCCAGTTTAAGCTGCTGAAATAAGAGAAAGAAGCCGTGCAATGCACGGCTTCTTTTTTAATCATTGAGGAAATTTTGTTGTGTTGGAAAGATACCAGATGAGGGCCCTTTTTCTGTTTTTTATGACAGTATCATATTGCGGTACTGATTGCGACAAATCTCGGCGAAATTGGCAGGTTGCATAGACGGACAATCCTCCGCTGTGGCAGAGACAGGCGACGTGGGCCCTTGCAATTCGTGCTGCTTTTGGATATAATAAAACGAATAAACTGCTTGAGGGAATTAGGTGCTATATGCTGTATCATGTTTTAGCCGTGGGCGATGTGGTGAGCGAGCCGGGGCTCGCTCATTTGGAAAAGACGCTGCGGCCCCTGAAAAAATTGAAGAACATTGCTTTTACCGTGGTAAACGGTGAGAATGCTGCCGCCGTGGGACTGACCCCGGAGCAGGCGGAACGCATTTATGACGCGGGGGCGGACGTCATTACATTAGGCAACCATAGCTTTGACAAGCCCCAGATTGTGGATTTTCTGGACGAGCACTCTTATATTCTCCGTCCCGCCAATTACACCCGCCGGGCGCCGGGCCGGGGCTGGGGAATTTACGATTTAAACGGTGTGCGCATCCGCGTGGTAAACTTGATCGGGCGGTGCAACCTGAATTGGGGGGCGGACAACCCCTTTACCGTCGTTGACCAGTTGCTGACCGGGGAGAAGACGGATTTTACGCTGGTAGATTTTCACGCGCAGGCCACCAGCGAAAAGCTTGCCATGGGTTATTTTCTGGACGGACGTGTTTCCGCCCTCTGGGGGACTCACACTCACGTGCCCACCGCCGATGAGCGGGTATACCCCAACGGGACCGGGTATATCACGGATTTGGGCATGACCGGCGCGGTGGAATCCGTACTGGGGGTGAAGCCGGAGCAGTCGGTGGAGATGTTTCTGGGAGGCCTACCGGGCCGATTCCGGGCGCCTGAGGGCCCGGTGAAGCTGCAAGGGGCTGTTTTCACGCTGGACAGCGCCACCGGCCTGTGCGTCGGGGTGGAACGGGTGGACATCCGATAATTTGCAATCACATACAGATAGAGGGGAACTGACTCATGTCAATCGAAAAAGTAAGAGCTTATTTTCAAGCGCAGGGCATCGAGGACCGCATCCGGGAGTTCGACGTGTCCTCCGCCACGGTGGAACTGGCGGCGCAGGCCGTGGGTGTGGAGGGCGCGCGGATTGCAAAAACCCTTAGCTTCAAGCTGGGGGACCGGGTGCTGCTGGTGGTCTGCGCGGGAGACGCCAAGGTAGATAACCGGCGTTATAAGGACCGGTTCGGAGGCAAGGCATCCATGCTGAGCCACGACGAAGCTGCCACGCTGGTGGGCCATGCCGTGGGCGGGGTGTGCCCTTTTGCTGTGAAGGAGGGCGTGGAGATTTATCTGGACGCGTCCATGCACCGCTTTGACACGATTTTTCCGGCGGCGGGCAGCAGCAACAGCGCTGTGGAGATGACCTGTGACGAGCTGGAGAAATACTCCTGCGGAACATGGGTGGATGTGTGCAAGGGCTGGCGGCCCGACGAGCAGTAAGGGCCTATGCTTCGATTTATTCATGCGGCGGATTTTCATCTGGACAGTGCGTTTCACGCACTGTCGCCCCAGCGGGCGGCGGAACGGCGGAGAGAGAGCCGGGAGCTTGGCGCGCGGCTGGCGGAGGAAGCCCTCCGCCGGGGCGCGGATTTGATGCTTCTCTCCGGCGATCTTTTCGATGGGACGAACAGCTTTCGCGAGACGCCGGAGGAGCTGGCCCGGGGCTTGGGCCGCGCGGGAATCAGCGTGTTCATCGCCCCCGGAAACCACGATTTTTACTCCGCCGACAGTCCCTATGCCACGGTTCACTGGCCGGAGAATGTGTACATATTCAAGTCTGGGGAGATAGAGAGCGTAGACCTGCCGGATTTGAACTGCACGGTCCACGGCGCGGCCTTTACCGCCCCGGAGCAGATGGCGGGCCTTTTGACCGGGTTTGCCGCCCCGCAGGACGGGCGAATTCATCTGATGGCGCTCCACGGGGACGTGGAACCGTCGGCCCCGCGTTACAACCCCGTCACGAAGGCGGAGATTGCCGACAGCGGCCTTGCGTATCTTGCGCTGGGGCACGTTCACGTTGCCTCCGGTCCCCAGAAAAGCGGGAAGACCCTGTGGGCTTATCCCGGCTGTCCGGAGGGTAGGGGCTTTGACGAGCTGGGGGACAAGGGCTTTTATTTCGGCACCGTGTCTGACGAGGGGGCGGTGACGCTGGAATTTGTACCATTTGCCCGCCACCGCTACGAAATTCTGACGGTGGACGTGACGGACGGGGATCCCCGGGAGGCGGTGGAAGCCGCCCTGCCAACGTGGACCACCTATGATTTGTACCGCATTCTTTTCACCGGGGAGACGGATGAGCGGGGGATTGACCTGACGGCGCTGGAGACGGTGCTTTCCGGTCGGTTTTACGCGCTGGAGCTGCGGGACGAAACCCGCGTCCGTCAGGACGTTTGGGCCAGAGCGGGAGAGGATTCCCTCCGGGGAGAATTTCTCCGCCGCCTGCGCCAGCGGTATGACGCCGGGGATGAGGAAGAACGGGCGCGCGTCAGCCGCGCGGTCCGGTTCGGCCTTGCGGCGCTGGACCACAGGGATATTTTATAAAGGTATAGCTTTTAAGGATATAAAATGAAAAAGATTTTAATGATCGGCACGGGTGGTACCATCGCCTCTCAGGTGACGGAAAACGGGCTGGCCCCGGAGCTTACCAGCACGCAGCTTTTGGCCCATATTCCCGCCATCTCCGGTATCTGCGAGGTGGAAAGCTTACAGCTTTTGAATCTGGACAGCACGAACATCGCGCCAAACCACTGGTTGGAGATGGTGGGCTGCATCCGGGAGCACTATGAGGACTATGACGGATTTGTGCTCACCCACGGGACGGACACCATGGCCTATTCCGCCGCAGCGCTGAGTTATCTCATTCAAAAAAGTCCCAAGCCCATTGTGTTTACCGGGGCGCAAAAGCCCATCGGCTTTGACGTGACGGATTCCAAGATCAACCTGACGGACGCATTCCGTACGGCGGCGTCGGGTCTGCCGGGCGTATCTCTCGTATTCAACGGGAAAGTGATTCTGGGGACCCGGGCGCAGAAAATCCGCTCCAAGAGCTTTGAGGCCTTTTCCAGCATCAATTATCCGTTTTTGGGGGTCCTGCGGGATGGGGTGCTGCTGCGCTATCTCCATGAGAGTTGCGAGGGCGGGCCGGTATTTTATGATCGGCTGGATACAAAGGTGGGGCTTTTGAAGCTGATTCCCGGCACGGAGCAGGCCTTGCTTGACTATTTGCTGGAGCGCTGTGACGCGCTGATGATCGAGTCCTTCGGTGTGGGCGGACTGCCGGATTACGAGGGCTCGGATTTCTGCGGCAGTCTCTGCCGCTGGACGGAGCGGGGCAAGCTGGTGGTGCTCACCACGCAGGTGCAGAACGAGGGCAGCGATCTTGGGATCTACCATGTGGGCCACCGGCTCAAGGGCGTTCCCGGGGTGCTGGAGGCGTTTGACATGACCACCGAGGCGGTGACGGCCAAGCTGATGTGGATTCTGGGACAGACCAAGGACCCGGCGGAGATTCAGCGCCTGTTTTATACCCCGGTTGCCCACGATATTTTATGGCCTGCGGAGTGCTGAGATGGTATTGATTTCAAAAGAGGACTTTGATGTGGGAAAAATTGCGGACAGCGGCCAGTGCTTCCGGCTGAAACAGCTGGAGGAGGGCCGCTTTCGTGCCGTGGCGGGGAACCGGTGGACGGAGCTTCAGGAGCGGGCCGACGCATGGGCGATGGACTGCTCCGAGGAGGAGTTTGCTGGTTTTTGGCGGGACTATTTCGACCTCAATACCGACTACGCCGCTTTTCGTGCCGCCGTTCCGGAAAAGGACGCGTATCTCACGGCGGCGGCCGCCTTTGGGTCGGGCATCCGCATTCTGCGGCAGGACCCGTGGGAGATGCTGGTGACCTTTATCATCTCTCAGCGGAAGAATATCCCCGCAATTCGGGCCTGCGTGGAGACGCTGTGCCGGCGGTACGGGGAAGACCTTGGACCGGAGTATGGGTTTCCCAGCGCGGCGGCGCTGGCCGCAGCAGGGGAGGAGGGCCTGCGTGCCTGTGCGCTTGGCTATCGTGCAGGCTATGTTCTTGCCGCGGCACGGATGGCGGAATCAGGAACGCTGAACCTTGCGGCACTGGTGGACCTTGACGACGAGGCGCTGCCGGAGATGCTGATGACTGTTCCGGGTGTGGGGGTAAAGGTGGCGAGCTGCGTGGCGTTGTTTGGCTATCACCGCATCGCCGCGTTTCCCCGTGACGTGTGGATTAACCGGGTGGTGCGGGAGCGCTACCGGGGCCGGTTCCCGCTGTACCGCTACAAGGGTTTTGCCGGGGTGATGCAGCAGTACCTCTTCTATTACGCGCGGTGTGGGGATGCGTGTGCAGCGATATAAAGAAACCGGGCGGAAGGATATTTCCTTCCGCCCGGTCTGTATATAAGATGGGTGCGCCCCTTCTCCAAAAATGAGCAGCGCTGATTATGCCCGGTTTGTTCCGCAAATTTGAATGGGCGGCAGACCTGCTTAGAGTCATCACTCCAGCTTTTGGCGGTTTATCAGCTGTGCTTGCTTTTACCGCCGCTGCGCAGGCAGATTTGCTCCGCCAGCACCCGATAGAGCTTCTCCGGCTCCACGGGCTTGTCCAGATGGTCGTCCATTCCAGCGGAGAGGCTGGCCTTTACGTCAAAGTCAAAAGCGTTGGCGGTCATGGCGATGATGGGAACCGTTTTCGCGTCACCCCTGCGGAGATTGCGAATGACCCGCGCGGCGCTCAGCCCGTCCATCACGGGCATCCGGATGTCCATCAGGATTGCGTCGTAATAGTCCCAGCCCCGCCGCATGAACAGGTCAACAGCCTGCTGCCCGTCCTCCGCCCGCTCAACCAGCACGCCCGCCTTGCTTAATAGCTTCGTGGCAATGGTGGCGTTGAGAGGATGGTCTTCACACAGCAAAACGCGCTTGCCCCGCAGCTCCAGAAAGGCGCTGGTTTCTCCCGGGGGCGGGGGCTGGTAGTGTTCCAATACCTCAATGGGCAGCTCCACGGTAATGGACGTGCCCTCGCTCAGCTTGCTGCGGATGGACACGGTTCCGCCCATCAAATGCACTAGATTCTGCACGATGGGCAGACCCAGCCCGCTGCCGGCGTAACGGTTGCTCTGGGAGTTGGGCTCCTGGGAAAACGGCTCGAAGGCATGCTGCTGAAATTCCTCGCTCATGCCCACGCCGTTGTCGCTGACGGTAATCCGGCTGAGGGAAATTCTGTGCTGTTGTTTCATACATTCAATGCGGAATTCAATTTTCCCGTGCTCGGGGGTAAATTTCACGGCGTTGGACAGAAGATTTGTGAAAATCTGCCGCATCCGCACCCGGTCTGCAAAAATGTATTCATTTTTAAAGCCCACAAATTTCGTAGTAATTTGAATGTCCTTCAATTGTGCGGACGGGTAAATCCCAGAAAGCGTGTGCTCAATCAGTTCGGAGGCCAGCACCGGCTCCCTGTGCAGCTCAATTTTCTGTCCCTCAATCCGGCTCATATCCAGCGTGTCGTTGATCAGGCTGAGAAGGTAGTTGCTGGAATCCCGAATGGCGGAGAGATTTTCCCGGGTCTCCTGAGAGAGATCGGGAAGGTCCATGGTCAGGGCGGTCATCCCCAGAATGCCGTTCATGGGGGTGCGCATGTCGTGGCTCATGCGGGAGAGAAAGTCGGTCTTCGCCGTGTTGGCACTCTGAAGGGCCAGATTCTGCTGGCTGATCCGGCGGGTGAATACCGTCAGCACTGCCAGCGCCCCCAACAGCCCGACAAGCGCTGCGAGCACAGCCAGACTTTCGGTCGGATGGCTGCGAAGCAGGTCCAGCGGGCCGTCGTACTGCGGCCTGTCCGTCTGGGCGCGGATAATCAGCTGATCAATTTCGTCGGCGGAGACTCTGCCCAGCGTTTTGCTGAGAACGGAGCTGAGGACACCGTTTCCCCGGGTGATTCCAAAGCAGACGCCATGGCTGTAATTATCCGTAAAAACGGAAACCAAATTTCCGTACCGATACACGCTGAGATAATACTCCGCGATGTAATTGTTTAAAATGGTAACGTCCGCCTTGCCGGAGGAGACTGCTCGGATACAGGCGTCCCAGTCGTCAAAATAGAGAAGCTGCTCCGCAGAGAAATCCCGCAAAAGAAGCCGGTTTGGAGAGCCTAAGCCGTTTACCACGGCCACTGTGCACGACGAAAAATCCACATCGGCATTCTTCTGCTGCACCCAGCAGTAGTTGGCGGTAAAAAATGTGTCGGTCACACTGACGCCGCTTTCCGCCGCATGAAGAAGATTATTGGAGTATCCCGGAAAAATCAGCGGTTCCTCCTGAGTACCGGGCGTTAACGCATCCCGGGAAATTGCTTCGTACTCCACACCCAGCTTTTCACACAGCAGCTCCGCCAGGGCGGGAAAGAAACCCTTATACACGCCGTTTTCCAGCCGTGAGAGATAGCCCTCGTCCTCGGAAAAAGCAAAGCGGAGACTGGCGATCCCCGCCACGTATTCCTCCTCGGCACGGGTCAGCGGCACGCAGACGCGCTCCGGGAACCATTTTTTATAAAGGCTGGACAGAAAAAACGGCTCGTTTATCTCCAATCGCTCCATGGCGCTGTCCAGAAGGGAGAGCGCAGGATCGTCCTGCCGCATGAGAATGTGGTTGGTGGTGTTGTCGAACCGGGCCAGAATTTTCATGTCGTCCGTCAGGTCCATCACATTGGAAATTACCGCATCTGCCATACCCGAATCCAGCATGGCGCGGGCCTCGCCATAGTCGTTGCAGACCAGAAGCCGCTCCTCGTCGATTCCAAATTCCGAAAGCCGACCGGCAATCACATCACGGCGCAGCAGCTCATCCGAAACCGCTACCCGCAGGTCGCCAAAGGCGTTGTAATCGCAATAGTAAAGCTCCTGATTGGAATTCAGAGTCATCAGTGCATGGTAGGTGCTCAAGATCGCGCGGGAGCTCATCCCAGGGGTGGAAGAGGGAATCAGGGGCATGGACACAGGCATCCGGATATCGGCCTTCCCCTCCGCCAGCATGTCCCGGGTGCTCTCCCAGCTATCGGCCGCCACATAGGAAAAGCTCACCCCGGTGTATTGGGACAGCTTGTCCAAGAGCTCCACACCGTAGCCCGTCTCATTGCCGCAAGCGTCGTATTGAAAAAAGCCGTCCAGAGGATAGAATGCTACCTTCAGCGCAGGAAAGCCATTCCCTGCGTTTTCTGTGGCAAGACAGGGAAGGGACCATCCTGCACTCAGAAAAAGCGCGCAAAGGGCAACCAGCGCCCCGCGAAGGAAACGGTTCTTCATACCCTCACTGCCTTTCAATCCGGTTGCGTGAAATACGCATGACTGCGTCTAAAACTGTAAAATTTTACATTATTTTATCATACGACACCGGCAGAAGCAATATGTTTGACAGATTCCGGCTTCATCTGCCCAAAAACGCGAAAAGCCGCCCACCAAAGCCTGCAAGCAGGCCCGGTGGGCGGCAAATGCCTATATGAGTACGGACCTGAAGCTTATTTGCACAGCGCGGCAGTGTCCCGCGCGATCATCAGCTCCTCGTCCGTGGGGATCAACAGCACCTTTACCTGAGAGTCGGCGGCGGAGATCACCTGCTCCTTGCCCCGGCACTTGTTGGCCTCGGCATCCATCTTTACACCCATGAATTCCAGATTGGACCCGATTTCCAGCCGCTGCTCGGCGGAGTTTTCACCCACGCCGGCGGTGAACACGATGGCGTCCACCCCGCCCATGGCGGCGGCGTATGCGCCGATGAGCTTTTTCACGCCATAGTTAAACATGTCGATGGCAAGGGCCGCCTGCTGGTTGCCCTTTTCAGCGGCCTCCTCCAGATCGCGGAAGTCGGAGGACACGCCGGACACGCCCATCACGCCGGACTTCTTGTTGAGAATGTCCAGCATTTCGTCAATCCCCAGCTTGTACTTGTTCATCAGGTACTGGAGGATGCCCGCGTCAATGTCGCCGACCCGGGTGCCCATGGGCAGGCCTGCCACAGGGGTGAAGCCCATGGAGGTGTCCACGCTCTTGCCGCCGTCCACTGCGGTGACGGAGGAGCCGTTTCCAAGATGGCAGGTGATGATTTTCAGCTCGCTGGCGGGCTTGTCCAGCATTTCCGCAGCGCGGGCAGACACATACATATGGGAGGTTCCGTGAAACCCATACCGCCGGACCTTGTCCGTTTTGTAATAGTCATAGGGTAGGGCATAGGTGAACGCCTTGGCGGGCATGGTCTGGTGGAAGGCGGTATCAAACACGGCGGCCATGGGCACGCCGGGCATGGCCTTTTCGCAGGCGCGGATGCCGGTGATGTTGGCAGGATTGTGGAGAGGGGCCAGGGGGATGCAATCCTCCACGGCCTTCATGACCTCCTCGGTGATCACCACGGACTTGTTGAAAGCCTCGCCGCCGTGAACCACGCGATGGCCCACCGCCTGAATTTCCTTCATGGAGCCGATAACGCCGTTCTTCTCGTCCACCAGCGCGCCCAGCACGGCCGCAATGGCCTCGGAATGGGTGGGCATGGCCACGTCTACGGCCTTCAGGGTTTCCTTGCCCTCAATCTGGGGCTTATAGGTGAACTTTCCGTCAAGTCCGATACGCTCGCAAAGGCCCTTGGCCAGAACCACGCCGGTATCCGGGTCCATCAGCTGGTATTTCAGGGAAGAACTTCCTGCGTTAATCACGAGAACATTCATGGTAACTCCTCTTTCCGCGGGCGGCCCTTGCAGACGGCCCTAAAATCATGTAAAATAGGTTTGCCCTTTTTCATAAAATGGCACACTACCTCTTTAGTATAACAAAAAAATCTCAGGATACAACTGCCAATTTAACCGAATTGTCACTTATTTGTAACGGGTTCGAGGTGAAATCTGTGGAAACCGCTGGTATTATTGTGGAGTATAATCCGGTTCATTCCGGGCATGTCTGGCAGATTGACCAGACCCGGCGGGCGCTGGGGGAGGATACGGCGATTGTTTGCTGCATGAGCGGCTGCTGGGTGCAGAGTGCGGCGCCCGCCATTGCCGACAAATGGCTGCGGGCGCGGTTAGCGGTGCTAAGTGGGGCGGATCTGGTTTTGGAGCTGCCTACCATGTGGGCTGTCTCCTCGGCGGAGACGTTTGCCATGGGCGGCGTGAGCCTGCTGGCGGCCACGGGCGTGGTGAAGCATCTGTCTTTCGGCAGCGAGTGCGGGCAGATTGAAAGTCTGCAATCTGTGGCCAAATGTCTGAATTCCGAAGAGTATGCAGCGGAGCTTCGCCGCTTTCTGGACAGGGGACTGCCCTTTGCTGTGTGCCGTCAGGCTGCGGTGACGGCGCTGGCGGGTCCTGAAGTGGGCGGGCTGCTGGCAACGCCCAACAACAATCTGGGGATCGAATATCTGCGGGCGATTCTCCGTCTGGAAGCCGATCTGCGGCCCATGACCGTGCGGCGGGAGGGCGCAGGCTATCACGATGCCACCGCCCCGCAGGGCAGCCGGTTTATCTCCGCCACGCAGGCCCGCCGATGGATGGCCGGAGGAGAATGGGAGAAGGCCGCGCCCTATCTGGTTCCGGGGGAGCGGGCGCTTTTGCAAAGCGCGGAGCTGGCGCTGCCGCCGCTTTCCGCGTCGGCGGAGCGGGCGTTTCTTGCCCGCCTGAGGACCATGACGGCGGCGGATTGGGCAGAGCTGCCCGACAGCGCCCCGGACGAGGGACTTCCCGATCGTTTGGTCCGGGCAGGGAGGCAGGCCCTGTCTCTGGAGGAATTTTACGAGCTTGCAAAGACGAAGCGCTATCCCCACGCCCGGCTGCGGCGGCTGGCCCTGTGGGCCTTTCTGGGCCTGCGGGCGCAGGACCGGCCAAAGACTCCGCCCTATCTGCGGGTGCTGGCGGCGGGAGAACGGGGGCGCGTTCTGCTGCGTAGGATGAGAGAAACCGCCATGTTACCTGTTTTGACGAAACCGGCCCATGCGCGGCGGCTGGAGGAACCCTGCCGCCGGAGCCTTGAACTGGAGGCCCGCTGTACCGATCTGTACGGGCTGTGTCTGCCCCATATTCCTCCCGGTGGACGGGAGTGGAGAGAGGGGCCGGCCATCCTCTGAAAAGGAGATTTTCTATGCGAAAACAAATTCTGTCCGCCCTGGGATTGTCGCTGATGCTGCTGGCGGGCTGTGCCAACGCCACCCCGGGCGGCCCGGCATCCACATCGGCGGATGAATCACTTGGCGCCATGGGGGCAACCAGCGTGCTGTCCTCCTCGTCGGAGATACTGGACTTTGCGCTGGAGAGCGAAAAGAAGAGCGACACACGCGTCGCGGAGGACGGTACCACGCTGGCCTCATACAGCTATGAGCTGCCCGTGCTCCGGGTGATGACGGAGGATGGTCAGGTTCTGGACTCTGCCGCCACAGCGGCGGAGAAGGCCGCGCTGGATGTGGCCGCCGCGTTCAACGGCAATTTTGCAGACTGGCTGGAGAGCACGGATTTTTCCAGTGTGCTTGACTGGGCGGAGGAAGATTACGCCCGTCGGGTGGAAAGCAACATGGACTGGTATAACAATTATGAGGAGGAGTTCACCTATACCTCCTGGCGGACGGATCGGCTGATCAGCATTGGCGGGGCATATTACAGCTATACCGGCGGGGCCCACCCCAATTCCGTTTTCTTGGGTTGGAATTTTGATTTGCAGACCGGGCGTTTTCTTCACCCCGCGGCGCTGGGAGAGGATTCCGAAAAGTTTCAGGCGGCGGTGACGGAGGAAATCATCCGTCAGGCCGACGCGCGGGCCGCCGAGAATGGTTTTGCATCGCCTGCGGAGATGTATTGGGAGGACTATCAGAGCATTGCCGCCCAGTGGCCCGATTATGCCGTGACATTTTCCGACGAGGGCATGACCGTGGTTTTTTCCGCCTATGGAATGGCCAGCTATGCTGCGGGAGAGCAGACCTTTGTCCTTGGCTGGGACTTTTTAGAGCCCTACCTCAGCGAGGACGGCAGACTGCTACTGAATATTTCCACAGATGCGGGCGATTCGGCAAAGGCCGCTTCGTGAGATCGAATGTAAAGCCTGCGCCGCCGGATTTCCGGCGGCGCAGGTTTTGTTTTACATGCATCTTCTAAGGTGTGAACGCGGTCTGCGCACCGACATGGGAATTGTGCGGTGGTATCAAAAGAATGAGCAGAGGTACTTTGTCATTCGGGAAGGTAACCCGCAAAAGACAAACGAAAGTTTGGAATTTGTGACCTGTTCTAGGCCGGGACTGGACCCGGAGGGACGGGAGATTGCCACCCAAAGGGTGGAAGCTCAAAAGATATTTCCTTACATCGGATAAAGAAAGCGGCGCGGGAATTGTCCCGCGCCGTGCTTTTTATTGTCTCAGACAGTTTGAAATGTTTGCTGCGAACCTGTCCAGCCGGTCCTCAATCCCCAGCAGACGAATGGCCGTGCCCGCGTCGTTGGCTGTTTCCAGCAGGCAGAAATCAGGCGGCAGGTAAAAACCCTTATTCATGCACAGGGAGGACACCAGCTGCCGTGCCACAAGGTCCCCGCCGGAGTATCCTGACACCACGATGCCGAAAATCGCCTTATCGGCAAAGGAAGTGGTGCGGTACAGTGCTGTCAGCCGGTTCACGGCGGCGGTGAGATTGGCGGAAAGGGCGTCGTTGTAGTTGGGACATAGGAAAATCACCGCGTCCGCTTTCCGGATGGCGGGATATACCTCCTTCACAATTACGCCGCCGTAAAAGCACTCTCCCCGCTCCCCAAAGTGGAGACAGGCGGGGTAAGGACAGCCCCGACAGTCTGTTACCGTGCCGTTGCGCAGGCCGATTTCCGTGACGGTGCAGGCGTCGCCCAGCCGCTCCCGCACGCTTTGCCAGAGGGCCAGCGTGTTGGATGTGCGGTGACTGGAGGCATGAAGTGCCAGCAGCTTGGGTTTTTCCGATTTCGGAGGGGCGAAGTGCAGAAGCCGCTCCGCCAAATCCCGGATGGCCAGACGGTAGGCCTCCTCCAACGTGCAGTCTGCGTTTTTTGCCTGCACGGTAAAGTTTGAAAGGGACCCCACCGCCTCTACCAGCGGGCGGCCGGGAAAGGCACAGCCCGCGCCGTTTGCCGCCAGCGCCAGCTCCCGGGCGGCGGCTTTGGTATAGAGGTTCCCCGCGCCATCCACCACGATACCGCCCACACATCCCGCAAGAATCCCCGGATGGGTTCGCAGAAAGGCCAGCAGGTCGTAGTACCCGTGGTTCACGCCGCTTTCATCCAACGGTACGGCGAAAAGAAGAAGACGGGTTGGAGGAGGGCCGGAAAGCGAGGTTACAACCTGACAGGGGATGCCCCGCAGTCCCTCCCGCAGGGCAGAAGCATATCGGTAGGAGGCGGTTTGACCGGGGCAGATCAATGTCAGCGCGCTCATAGGATCGCCTTCAGCGTGGCTTCTGTTTCTTTCAGGCGGGAAAACAGTTCATCCGGCAGGTCCACGGACTCCGTTTCCAGCCCCTTGGGGGTGAACCGGTTGCGCACACCGAACCACACGCCCCCAAGGCACACGGACCCGCAGTGCCACTGGCCCCGCAAGGTCAGCAAAAGCTGCATGGCCCCGGAGGACACGGCAGGGGCCACAAAGGGCTTGAAGCCCAAATCCCGGATGCGGAGGTTGGCGGTTTTCACCAGCTCCGTCAGCTCCCGAGAGATTTCGTCATCGTACTTTTTGAGGGAGTTGGCAATGACGAGCCCCTCCCCGTGGGGGCCGAAGCTGCGCCCTTCGGAGAGGAAGGAGAGAAATCGAAGGTCGCTCTGGGCCAGCGCGGCGGCCCGGGCGTTCATTACGCCAAGACCATAGCCCTGCACCTGCTCGGCCAAAAGCCCCATTCCGTCCCACTGTCCGTCAGGGCCGGTGTTGGAGGCCAGATACGCCGCTTTGCACAGGGGGTCCACAGGGTCGGAAAGGACAGCGAACAGCCCGTCAAACCGGGCCTCCCGCGCCTGCCGGGCGAAAGATTCCACCAGCGGTCGGTTGGCGGCAAATTGGGCCATCCGCACGTCCTGCACCTGACTGCCCACCGGGGGAATGGCTTTTGCCGCCGCAAACAAAAACACGTCGCAGTCAAACAGACGCCCGGGCTGCACGGCCTCCACCTTGGGCAGGGCTTCATAGTCCCAAGGCCAGGAAATCTGACCCATCTCGGAAACCCACCGGGCCACGGTGTTTTCATTCAGATCACAGATGCCGATGGTGCCGATACAGTCGCCGCCCAGCAGCTTCAATGCCGTAAGCAGCGTGCCTCCCACATCGCCCACCGCCAGCAGGTGTACCCTCCGGCGGTTGCGCTGGCGCTTTTCCGTCCGGTCTGCCGCCTGCTCCCAGCGGGGGTGGCGGAAGTTGACGGCCTGAAGCTCTCCCGCCTGCAGCCGCCGGGCAATGCCATTGGGAAGGTCCGGGACGGGCGCGTCAATGCGTCGGCTGTCCAGCCACTCCACGCCGTCGGCCTTGGCGGTGAGCTGGCGGGGGTCTGTGACGAGAAAGCCTGCCCGACGGTGCTCCGGTGGGCGGCTGATGAGAAACGTCACGTCCTCCCCCTCCCGGGGCTCGCCGCAGGCGAGGAGGGCCAGACTTTCCATGGATGCGTATTTTTTGCTCTGATAGGTATAGTAAAACATCGTTATCCATCCTCCCCATAGGTGAGCCGCGTCACAGGCATATTGTCCGCCCGGGAATACAGCTTGCCGTCTTCGGAATAAAAGGTCTGGTTATTTTCGTCGCAGTCCACCCAGTAGGTTACACGCCAGATGACGCCGTCTCCTTCCTGCTCCCGATAGAGCAGGGAAGCGGCGGCCAGCGGAATTTCGGAAACATACTGCCCCACGGACAGATGCACGGTCAAGTCCCGCTCGGGCACGGATGAATATCGCTCCTTCGCTGATTCCAGAGCATTGGAATCAGCGTAAATTACCTGCCCGGCCCTGCTGCCTACCGGCAGCAGGGGGCCGAACGCGCTGGGAATGTTTCTGTCCCAAAAGCCGCCCAACTTTGTAACGCGAAAGGTTCTGGAGGAGTTATGGAATTCCACCGTGTCGGGAATGACCACCGTGATCTCCTCCGTTTCCCCGTCCCAGTCAAAGCCGGAGGCGAACGCACGGCTATTTACAAAATTCGGAAGATATTGTAGACCCTCCACGCGCTGTGCGTTCTCAAGCCGGTAATTCAGGCTGTTGTCCCGGAAGTTGAAAAACCCCCAGATTCCGATAGCGACCATCACGGTCATCCAAACAGCCGCCGCCGTTTGCTTTCGCTTCACTGCCGGGGCCCCCTCTCCATCTCCTCCATCCGCAGTAGCAGCCGCAAATCGGTTTCAAGGCACTGGGAGGCGGACAGGTTCATGTCATAGTGCAGGCACCGGCCCTTGTCAGGGGCGAGAGGCAGAATCACGGCCTCGCTGAGCCGGGAAAGCGTCAGGTTCCGGGCGTAGGTGCGGCGGTATTCGCCCTCCAGCGTCAGCAGGATGTCCCGCGCGTTTTCAAGACAGGTGCGGGAGAAGTTGAACACCGCCTCCTGCGCGCAGCCCCGGTAAAACCGGGGATAGACATAGGGGAGAATCATGTTGATGGACGGGGTGAGCTGGGGCCGGTCCTCTCCGCTTTGGGCTACGGTGTCGCCCCCGATGAAGGGGTACATGGTGGACTCCACAAACCATGAGCGCATGTTGGGGACAAAGTACACACAGTCGATGTTCCGCCCCTTGGACAGAATCAAGTCCCGGCCCCTGCCCGATAAAAGTCCCACCAGTACACGGTCGATCTCCAGATTTTCCGCCCGGAACAATGGGTCCAGCGCGTTGATGCGGTTGCCGGTGTGGAGCAGGTCGTCCACCAGAATTACGGGGCGGTGAAACGCCTTGACCGTGCGAATCTGGCTCTCCAGCGGCGCGTACCGGGGGAAGGGGGCGATGGTAAAGGAGCTTAAATCCTGCGCGAACACCTTGTCGGTATGGATGGTTTTGGTGACCGTGTTGGGGATGGCGTTGCCCCGGAGAATTTTTCCGAAGGGGACGCACATGCTTTCTCCCAGCACCCGGGGGTGGGTAGGCTCCGAGGGAACGCCGTTCAGCTCCACAATGCGGCCCACCAGTCGGTGATAAATAACCTCCGCGTTTAAGGACAGTACCAGCACGCCGGGATACAGATTGCAGATGGCTCGCTGGAAATTCTCGTGGGCCTTCCGCACGGCAGAAAGCACCTGCGGGTTGGAGGCAAACGGCTCTTTCAGGGTGGTGGGAATGTTCTGAATCAGCACGGAGGGGGAGCGCATGTCCGTCAGCAGCAGCGGGCCGGCGTCGCTTGGGGGCGCCAGAACAAAACCCTGCCGCTGCAAGAGGTCCAGTGTCCCGGGATCAATTTTCCCTGAGGCGGGCCGCCACACGGCGTATCCGCAGTCGGACACCATGGCGCGGCTCAGCGCCTCGGTCAGCAGCAGCTGGCCCACGTCGTAGGCCGCTCCGCAGGACTTTACGATATACAGCCCCGTCAAAAGGGCGATGCGTCCGGCGGTCCGTTTGCGCACGTAGTCGGCAAGGCCCGCATCCCCCAGCGCATCGTATAAGGTGGCGGTGTTTACCGTCCGCAGGGTCAAAAAGCCCAGCACGCGGGGCCGTGGCCCCTGTAAGCGGAGAATCATCAGAGAATCGCCCCGCTCGGGATGGGTGAACAGGTGTGTTTCGGCTCCCACGGCGGCATACAGTTCCTCCAGCAGGTCGCGGTCGGGCCGTTCCGCGAAGGAGAAATCCAGGTCGCTCGCCCGCAAAACGTGCTTATACTGCGGTTCCCGGAGGTACAGGCTGTTGCGGTAGATATAATCCTGCACCGTGGGGTCCACCAGATTGGAGATGTCCCGGCCAAGGTCGATGTTCTCCCGGATACGGGTGGAGCTGATGTCCTCCAACTGGGTGGGCAGCTCCAATTGTAAAACCTTGCCCTGAATGCAGCTCAGATCCGGGTCGATTTCCAACCCCTCCGCGTCGCTGGAGCGGCGGAAGACAATGTGGTTGAGATGCTGGACAGACCCTTCCACGGGGGCCGTCCGGTAGGACGAGGCGTTGGCCACCACGTCGGACCCCACGGCCAAATACAGCTCTCGGCCGGAAAATACCTCCCGCAGGCGGTTCAGGCTCTGGGGGTCGGCCAGATTGACGGGGATGTCGTGAGGAAAGAGATACACGCCGAACTGATCCGCCACGGACATGGACACAATCTGCCGCCGGACCAGGGAGGGCTGTGCCTTTTTCGACCACGAAAACTCGTCGATGGCAAGATAGACCTCAAAGCCCAAGTCCCGGATGGCCTGCACAATTCCCTTGTGAGACAGGGAGAAAGGGTCAAAGGTGCCGGGAAAAAACGCCGCTGCGGGCGGGGGGGAAAAGCGGAAGGGACCGTCGTCCAGCTCGTGGGCCAGAATGAAGCGGTAAATGTGAGAGAGGGTGGCGGCGGCGTAAAAAAACGTCAGCTCCCGCTCCTGAATTTCGTTCATCAGGAAGAGAATTTTTTTGGACATCAGGACAAACAAGGATTCCTTGTCCTCATAGTCCAAGGCGTCGGAGGCAAACAGTCCGTCTCCCAGAATGTGAAGGGTGGTCTGGCGGACGGATTCCCGGCAGGAGGCAAGGCCCCGCAGCAGCAGGCCCGCCAGCCGGTCCCGCCGGGCGGAGACGGCGTATTGGTCCTCGTTGAAGCGCTGTTGGTATACTGCGTAGTATTCCAGCATGGAGCCGACGGTTCGTAGCGCCGCCGACACCACCCCCGCCAAGGGCGTGGAGAGCAGAAACTCCATCTGGCTCACCAGCTCATCCAACTCACCCGGCGGGAGCCAGAGGGAAAAACGGCCCAGATATTCGGGGATGTATTTCGAACTGTCCGCATCTCCGGTTTCCAGGGATTTAGAAAGCTCTACGGCAATTTCGTTTCGCCTCGCAGGCGTCAATACCGGGGCAAGGCTTAAAAGGGAGGAGCCCGCCGCCTGCCGGACCACCATGTTTTCGCTGACCTTCATTAGGTTTGAAAAATGAGTGGCGATGTGGAGCACGTTCTGGTGGTTGCCCAGTTCCACCTGCTCCAGCAGGTATTCCACGCCCACGGCCTTTAAAATCCATGGAGTGGCGGTTTTCAAATTATCCAGAAATACGCCGCTGACGGCGCTTTGGCGGCTCAAAAAGCTGTCCTGCTCCGCCGTGTCCAGCCCCAGGCGGCGGCCCAGCTGGCTCTGTAAAAACAAAAGGGGCGTGCTTACGCCGCAATCTGTCTCTGCCACGGCGGCGCGGATGCGCACCCGCGCTTCCGCACTATCCGGCAGGGCCTCCAGCAGGTGGCGCAAAAGGCGCATGGCGGAGGCCTTTTGCTTTTCTGCACCGTTTTCCAGCCAGTACAGGGCAAAATCGGAAAACATCCGCAGCTCGTCTCCTCCGCACTGGGACAGGGGGAAGCTCACCACCGTGTCCATAAGAGCAAAGGCAGCCCCCTCCTCCACAGCGCGGGGGTCCGCGTAGTGGCGAAACAGTTCGGCGGCAAAGACACATCGGTCTGCCCCGGAGGCGTGAGACAGCAGGGAATCCACCGTCAGCTTGGCGGCGTAGCGGATTTTGCTGATTTGAGCGGGGGTTAGCCGGTGGTCGGGATAAATCAGGCGGGAGAGATAGTCCTTCCAAAGGACAAGGGGGCGCCGGTCCGCCGGGTCAGGCTCCGCCCCGCCGGGCCGCTCCTTTTTATAGCCGGAGTTGAAGCCTGCCAAAACCCGGCCCAGCAAGGCGGCCGCCCGGCGGCGAACGCCTCCGTCGGGAATCAGCAGCAGGTCGTAGAGAAACTCCAAAGTCTGCTCTTTCTGGGAATGGGACCAATAGGTGAAGTACTCCTCGAAAATCCCGAGATACGCGCCCAGCCTTGCGGCGCTCTGCTCGCTGCGGGCGGATTCCAGAATGTTGGCAAACAGCCGCTCATGCCCCAGCCGGTGCATCAGGCGCAGATTGTGGTCCACTGCCGTCAGCCGCAGGGCCGAGGCCACCTGATCCGGGCGCATCAGCGCCGGGTCGGCTTTGGGCGGCGGCGGGGTGTCGTTTCCTGCAAGGTCCACGTCCGCGCCGAAGGAGCGGACATGGTTTTCAAAATCCAGAAGCTTTGCATAGACGTGGCGATAGCGCTGCTCCTTGGCATAGCTCACGTTGTCAAGCTTGTGAAGAATTACGTCAAAGGCTTCCTGAATGGAATAGATGCGGGCAATTTCCTGTCCGCTTTCATCACGGGACTGCTTCACCCGGAAGTCGGCGTACACCAGCGCCAGAGACTCTGAGGACAGGTTTTCAAGCTCTAAGTCCCATACGGAGTGGTTGGCGGCGATCAGCCCGATGGTCTCCATTCCCCGCTGGGAAAACCACTGGTCGGTATAGTGATAGTGGAGATAGGGCACCCGTTCGCCGGCCTTGCAGCCGAATTTGCCGATGTCGTGGCCCGCAGCCGCGCCGGAGAGCAAGGGCAGGTCCACGGACCCGCCCGCCGCGTGGTAGGGCCGCATAATGCTCATGGCAACATGGTGGACCCCGGCAATGTGCTCCAGCGTGCGAAAGGGCGTCACCTCCCGGCCAAGGCGCATGGCCTCGTATACATACTCACCCCGGAAACGCACCAAAAACTGGCGGTATTCCTCCGCCGTGCCGCTGTGGGAAAGCTCCTCCTCCGTGCAGAAGGCAAAGTCAAACTGGGGGTCGAAGGGAAGGGCTTCCCGCTCCGCGTCCAGAAGGACCTGCAAAATGTTGAGATAGCACAAAGCCCCGTCGCGCTGCTTGGCGGTGTGCTCCATGTCCGGCGAATCGTACAGCAAAGACACCGCCACGCGGTAAGCATAGTCCATCCAGCCCTCTTTTGGGGGAACCGTCAGCCGGTTCAGCAGGGGGAGGGCCAGCGCCAGCACATCTTCGCAGGTCAGCCGCTTTTCGAGGGTGCGCAGAGGGGCAAGCGCCTCGTCCCACTCCCGGGGCAGAATCAGCGCGGCGGCGTCTGCCCCGCTGATGGCCAGCTTGCGCAAAAAGGTCTGCGATGAAAAAGCACGGACTAATTTTTCTGTCAGCGGGTTGATACGCTCCATAAACTTCCTCCGATCCGCCCGTCCGGACGCGCTTGCGACCCGGCGGCGTGGGCGGAAACTTCGCCCATATTGGTTTGATGCTGCCCAAGGCGCAAAGCGCCCACGCGGCATATCATTTAAAAGCGCGTATGAATGTAATCATTTGACTATTATACAGCGATTTTGCCTCGCACAAAAGATAGCGGCGGCTTTTTCTTCACCTTTGGCGGAATTGCTGAATTTTTATGCGTGTTTTATGGAAAACAACAAAATCACACTGCCCCGTCCTTTCCCCGTAGGAATGCTTTTCCCCGGGAGGCATGTGCTCTGCGGGCAATCGGAGAGAAAGAGATAAACGCACAGGTCCCGGGGAAGTAAATTCCCCGGGACCTGTTGGCATCGCCCGCAGGCGATGAACGAAATTCTAAAAAATTGGATTACCAAAAATTTGCTTGCTGTCAGGAGGTGAAATGCTCGTGATTAAAAATGTGGTCCTCGCAGAAGCAGTGGTAACCCGTGCAACGGGAGCAGTACCGGAACTGGAGGTTGGGATACTCCGCGTCCGTCCGGCCGCAGACAGAGCACTTGTGGTGATAGCCCTGCTCCCGTGCCTTTTTTTCCTGCTTCTTGGCGGCGGACTTGAACTGAACGGTGCGGTGGGAATTCGCATGGGCGGCGTAACCCCGCTGGCGGGAAATCGCGCCGGTAAGTTCTGTCCAGAAGAAGACGAAAAAGTTCAGCATCGCCACCACCGGCAGCAGCGCGCCCAGCAGGTTCAATTGGAAGGCAGAGGAGACAATGCTCACCGCAAACAGTGCGGCATCCACCCAAGCCAGCCATTTCACCTTCACGGGAATGATGAAAAACAGAAGAATCTGAAGGTCCGGATACAGCACGGCAAAGGCAAAGAACATGGAGAGGTTAATATAGGAAGCGCCGTAAATAATGCCGCTGCCGCCGGAGAAATACACGATAAAGCCCGTCAGAACGGATAAAACCATACCCGAAAGATAGTACAGCGTGAATTTCGGCGTGCCCCACTCCCGCTCTAAAAGATTGCCGATCCAATAGTAAAAATAAAGGGACAGGATCAGAAAGAAAATGTTGCCGGCGTTAACGGGCATGAAAATAAAAGACACCAGCCGCCAGATTTCCCCGTGAAGCACGTGGTAAGGGGAAAAGACGAGGAAAGAGACGGCGGCACTGTTGCTGAACTGGAGCAGTAAAAACGCAATCACGTTGCCCGCCACAACATATTTCATCAGGTTGGGAATACCGAACCGGGGGTGCTTATAGGCGAACCGGTCCACGGCGCTGTTGAGCTTTTTCAATGCAGGACCCTCCAAGCATACAGGTAAAATTCAAAAGTCATTATAACCGGGTTGGGCGGAAAAGTCATGTATAATTTTTAAATTTCCATTTTCAGGCCATATTTTTCCGAAAATATCAAATTTTTTGAATTGCGGCTTGACAAGTGGGAAAAGATTTTATATGATATTTCCACAATTGAATCCCTTATCAAGAGTGGCGGAGGGAACGGCCCGATGAAACCACGGCAACCTGTCTTTGACAAGGTGCCAAATCCGGCGGAATCCGACAGATGAGGAGCAAAAGAACTTTTGCACACTTTCTTTGTTGGAAGGTGTGCGTTTTTATGCTTCGGCGGCGCCGCCAAACGGCGGCTGGAACAACAGAAAGGACGAATTGATCATGGCAAGACACTATTTATTCACCTCCGAATCCGTGACCGAGGGGCACCCGGATAAAATCTGCGACCAGATTTCCGACGCGGTGCTGGACGCGATTCTGGAGAAGGACCCGCAGGGCCGCGTGGCCTGCGAAACCACGGCCTGCACGGGCCTCATTCACGTGATGGGCGAGATTACCACCTCCTGCTACGTGGATATTCCCAAGATTGCACGGGAGGTGGTCCGGGAAATCGGCTACGACCGCGGCAAGTACGGTTTTGACTGCGACACCTGCGCCGTCATCACCTCCATCGACGAGCAGTCCGACGATATCGCCCTTGGCGTGGATAAGTCCTTGGAAAGCAAGGAGTCCGGCGACGGGGAGCTTTCCAATGGTGCGGGCGATCAGGGCATGATGTTCGGCTACGCCTGCGACGAGACGCCGGAGCTGATGCCCTTGCCCTTGGCGCTTGCGCAGAAGCTTGCCCTGCGGCTGACAGCGGTGCGCAAGAGTGGTCAGCTCCGCTATCTCCGGCCCGACGGAAAAAGTCAGGTCACGGTGGAATACGACGAAAACAACCGCCCCGTGCGGGTGGACACCGTGGTCATCTCTACCCAGCACGACCCTGACACGTCCCTCGACACCATTCGCGCAGACATGCTTGAACATGTCATCAAGTCCGTGATTCCCGCCGATATGCTGGACGGCGACACCAAGTATTACGTCAATCCCACGGGACGCTTTGTCAAGGGCGGTCCTGCGGCCGACACGGGTCTGACGGGCCGGAAGATTATCGTGGATACCTACGGCGGCAGCGCGCCCCACGGCGGTGGCTGCTTCTCCGGAAAGGACCCCACCAAGGTGGACCGCTCCGCGGCCTATGCCGCCCGGTATGTGGCGAAGAACATTGTGGCGGCGGGCCTTGCCCGGCGTTGCCAGGTGGAGCTGGCCTATGCCATTGGCGTGGCCCAGCCTGTAAGCATTCTGGTGGATACCTTTGGTACCGGCACGGTGGGAGACGATGTGTTGGAGGGGGCCGTTCGCAAGGTGTTTGACCTGCGGCCCACCGCCATTATTCGGGATCTGGACCTGCGCAGGCCCATCTACCGCAAGCTTGCGGCATACGGCCACATGGGCCGCACAGACCTTGGCGTGAAGTGGGAGGACACCGACCGGGTGGACGCACTGAAGGCCGCCGTGAAATAAGAAGCTGCAAAAAACGGGCGCACCGGGGAAAATTCTTCCCCGGTGCGTTTTCCGCGTGTAGGCACCTCCACGGAGAACCCTCAGCGGAGGAATCCGGGAAAGGTGGCAGGCCGTTGAAGGTCCCGGGGACTTTTATGGCTCGGCGCGCTTGTCCCGGCGAGGGAAGTGTGGTAAGATGGCCGTGTTGTCATCGGTGGAGAGAACCCAGGATCCGTGTCACAGCGGAAGAGCGTTCGCCGGGGGCATAATTGACTTTTTTAGAGAAACGGGGACACATGATGCTGAAAGCGGCAATATTTGATTTGGACGGCACACTGCTGAACACGCTGGACGATTTGACCGACGCGGCCAACCACGTCTGCCGGGAAAATGGCTGGCCGACCTTTACAAGCGGTGAAATCCGCCATATGGTGGGCAACGGAATCCCTAAGCTGGCGGAGCGCTTTATCCCGGAGGGGGAGCGCACGCTGGAAAGAATAGGGGAGTCCGCCCGCCGGTTCATGGACTATTACGATGCCCATAAAATGGACAAAACCGCGCCCTATCCCGGCGTTTTGAAGACGTTGGAAACCCTGCGGGGGGCGGGAATGAAGCTGGCTGTCTTCTCCAACAAGGCGGACGATTTCTGTCCCGCGCTGGTGCGGCATTACTTCGGAGATGTGTTTGACGCGGTGCGCGGCAAACGGGATGGGATTCCCGCAAAACCCGACCCCACGGGGGCGATTGACTTGCTTTCGGAGCTGGACGTTTCGGCGGCGGAGTCTATTTACGTGGGCGACAGCGACGTGGATGTTTTGACGGGGCACAACGCGGGACTTACCGTATGCGGCGTAACGTGGGGGTTTCGGGGCCGGGAGGAGCTGACATGTGCCGGGGCGGAACTGCTGGCAGATGACGCGGAGGCGCTGACGGCCCTGCTGCTGAGCTGAAGGCGGCGGTGTTTCCCGCGCGGTTGACCACCGGGGTGAAATGGGCTATACTATAACATTACGAACTGCGGATAAAGGAGTGGTGTGGGAACATGCCTGCAATCTCTGTAATTGTGCCTGTGTATCAGGCGGAGAAGTATATTGAAGCATGCGTGGAAAGCGTCAGAAAACAGACGTTTTCCGACTGGGAGCTGCTGCTGGTGGACGACGGCTGCACCGACGGTTCCCCGGCGCTGTGCGACCGATGTGCCGCCGGGGACGGGCGCATCCGGGCGATTCATAAAGAGAAAAACGGCGGTGTGAGCGCCGCCCGAAATCTGGCGATGGAGGAGGCCAAGGGCGATTACATCGCTTTTTTGGACGCGGACGACCGCTATGAGCCTCACTGCCTGGAAATTTTGTGGAATCTGCGGCTGGGGGCGGATGCGGACAGCGCCGCCTGTGCGCATCTCAACTGTTTGCCCGATGGGACCGAGACGCCTGAGCTGGTGCTCCCGGCAGGGGAGTATGACACGGAGGGCATCCGGCAGGGCGTCGTGGCCCCTTTGCTGGGGGACCGACTGGCCCAGCCCGTGTTCAACGGCTTCATCTGGCGGTTTTTATTTTCTCGTGAGATTCTCAGAAGCAAGGGCATCACCTTTGAGGGCGCGTATCTGGAGGACGAGTTGTTTTTAATGGAGTATTTCTGCCACGCGCAAAAACTTGCCGTGACGGAACAGCCCCTTTATCGCTATTATCTTAACCCCGCTTCTGCCACCCACAAGTATATGCCGGACTTTTTGCGGGTCTTCGGCCGCTTTATGGAGCGGAAGGAGGAGCTGGTAGGGCGGAACGGGCTGGAGGCCCTTCGTCCGCAGTGGCGGGAAAATTCCAACTGGGCGGGTCTGCTCATTGCCATCGGCAACGAGTATGCCAGGGGAAATCCCCGCTCCGCCCGGGAAAAGCAAAGGGCTGTGGAAGCGCTGTGCGCTCGGCCCGAGATGGTCCGGGCCATAGGGACGCTGACGCCGGAGGGCGTGTCGTCCAATAAGCGGCTGGTGGTCCGGCTGGTAAAGGGACGGCACTTCTTCACGCTGACCCAGCTTTACCGCCTGAAAAACCGCGGATAGAAACGGAGAGGGTGCATTTATGTTTTCCATTCGGGAGAGTTTTCTCTTTTTCCTCTGGGCCGCGCTGAGCGGGGCCTATGAGCAAAGCGCCCTCCACCGTCTGATGGCGGCGCTGGGCAGGGGCTGCGAACGTCTGATGGACGGGTCGCGTATTTGTGGCTTCTTCTTCCGGGAGGGGACCGTGGCCCGGGCGTGGGGCGACAGCCGGACCTGCCGCGCCCTGAGCGCCCTGGCCAATCTGCCGGGGGCGCTGCTTCATCGGCTGTATCGGGCGTTTCAAACCCAGTTTGACGGGAGCTTTTTCGCACGTCTTGCCTTTTCCATGGGAGACGAAACCGCCGTGGGAGAGTTTTGGGTGATTCTGGTGCTGTGGGTCATCCCCTTCGAGCGGTGGAACAATGCCTATAATTTTCTGGGCTTTTCGCTGCTGCTGGCGCTGTTTTACATGGGCTCCATGCGGCGGTTCAGCGATTTCCGCCTGGATGTGAAATCCGTCGGGCCATACGCCGCCGGAATGTTTCTGGCGGCGGCGCTGGGCGTGGTTTTGTCCGCGTATCCCGGCCTTTCGGCCCGGTTTTTGATGTACCACGCCACTTGTCTGCTCTGCGTGCTGGTGACAGTGAGCGCCGTGCGGAGCACGGGGGACCTCAAGCGCCTTGCCGCAGGCGGGAGTGGTGTGGTTCTGGTTTCGTCGCTGTATGCGGTCTACCAACGGATTCAGGGTGTGGAAGTAAACAAATCCTATGTGGAT
Source organism: Oscillibacter sp. GMB15532 (assembly GCF_041020825.1). Taxonomy (NCBI): domain Bacteria; kingdom Bacillati; phylum Bacillota; class Clostridia; order Eubacteriales; family Oscillospiraceae; genus Oscillibacter; species Oscillibacter sp. GMB15532. The sequence continues at coordinate 379,981 of NZ_JBEVTO010000002.1, read as the reverse complement.
ATGGACGTGAACTACGGAATGCCGGGACGGGTGGAGTCCTTTTTTGACAATCCCAATACTTTTGCGCAGGTGCTGATTCTGCTGCTGCCGCTGGTGCTGGGATTGGCGCTGTGCGCCAGACGGCCCATTTTCCGGCTGGCATCCTTCGGCATTTTTGCCGTGGGCGGAATGGCTTTGGCCATGACCTATTCCCGGGCAAGCTGGGTGGGCATTGCCGCTGCGATGGTTGCGGCGGTGTTTCTGTGGAAGCCGAAGCTGCTGCCCCTGTTTGCTGCCGGGTGCATTCTGGCTGTTCCGCTGCTGCCTGACAGTATTTTAAACCGCATACTGACCATTACCAACACGGAGGACAGCTCCACCTCCGGGCGGATTCCCCTCTACGAGGCGGCGTTTGCCACCATCAAGACCTCCCCTGTCACCGGGGCGGGCCTCGGCACCGCCGCTGTGCAGCAGTTTATCAAGGACAACAACCTTTATCATGCAAAGGCCCCCTTTGTCCATGCGCACAACATCTATTTGCAGGTTTGGATCGAGGCGGGGTTGCTGGGTGTGGTTTCCTTTGTGGGGGCCATGCTGCTGAGTATTAAAAACGCGGCCCGTGCCGTGCGCCACTGCGGCGATTCCGCCGCCCGCACCCTCACCTGTGCCGCTGCGTCCGCTCTGTGCGGCATCATGGTCTGCGGCCTTGCGGACTATCCGTGGAACTATCCCAGAGTGATGAGCGTATTCTGGTTCGTGTTTGCCCTGTGCGTCGCCGGGACGAAGCTGTGCGGACGGGAAGATAAGAAGGAGGTGCGCCGGTGAGCGAATTGCTGCCCTTTCTGATTGTCTGTCCGCTGGTGTTTCTGGCGGGATTTGTGGACGCCATCGCCGGGGGCGGGGGCCTGATTTCCCTGCCCGCGTATCTGTTGACCGGCTTGCCGGTACATAATGCCATCGCCACCAACAAGACCTCCTCCGCCATGGGCACCGCGATTGCTACCTTTCGCTATGCCCGCAGCGGCTATATCCCGTGGCGGGAGGCGTCTGCCGGGGTGGCGTTCGCGCTGATCGGCTCTACGCTGGGAGCGAAGCTGGCGCTCCTGCTGGACGACCGGGTATTCCGCATCGTCATGCTGGTGATTCTGCCCCTTACCGCCGTGTATGTCCTGCGGGGCAGGGCGTTGAAAGAGACGGAGGAGCGGGAGGAATTTCCTCTTCGCAAAACCGTTGCCATTGTGATTGCGGCGGCGCTGGTCATCGGCGTGTACGACGGGTTTTACGGCCCCGGAACCGGCACATTTTTGATTCTCATTCTCACCGGGGCGGCCCATATGGACCTGCGCAAGGCCAACGGCGTGACCAAGGCCATCAATCTGGCCACCAACGTGGCGGCTCTTGCAGTGTACCTGTTCAGCGGAAAGGTATTGCTGACGCTGGGGCTGACTGCGGGGCTATTCAGCATCGCGGGGAATTACGCCGGGGCGCGGTTTTTCTCCAGCAAGGGCGCAAAGTCGGTGAAGCCCGTGATTCTGACCGTGCTGACCATTTTCTTTGTCCGTGAGCTTTGGAAGCTGTTAACCTGATGCGCGGACTGCCGCGCGTGGAAGGATTGCCGCCGCAGGCGGAGAAGGGGCTTTATGAACGTTTACGATGGAATTGAGGACCTCATCGGACACACGCCGCTGGTGCGGCTCCATAGAATTGAACAGGAATACGGGCTGGACGCCGTGCTGCTGGCAAAGCTGGAGAGCTTCAACCCCGCGGGCAGCGCCAAGGACCGGGTGGCCGCGCGCATCATCGCGGAGGCGGAGCGGGACGGTCGGCTCCCGTCTGGAGGCACCATCATCGAGCCTACTTCCGGAAACACAGGCATTGGCCTTGCCGCTGTGGGTGGAGCGCGGGGCTACCGCGTGATTCTCACCATGCCCGAAACCATGAGCAAGGAGCGCCAGAGCCTGATTCGCGCCTACGGTGCGGAGATTGTCCTCACACCGGGAAGCGAGGGCATGGCGGGCGCGGTAAAAAAAGCCGAAGAGCTGCAAAAGGCCACGCCGGGAAGCATCTTAGGCGGTCAGTTTGACAATCCTGCCAACCCCGCGGCCCATTATGATACCACCGGTCCTGAAATCTGGACAGATACCGACGGGCGGGTGGATCTCTTTGTGGCGGGCGCAGGCACCGGCGGCACCATCAGCGGGGTTGGAAGATACCTCAAGGAACAAAAGCCCGGCGTGCAGGTAGTTGCCGTGGAGCCGTCGGCTTCGCCGCTTCTGAGCCTTGGAATTGCGGGCCCTCACGGACTTCAGGGCATCGGTGCGAATTTCGTGCCGAAAAATCTGGACCGGTCGGTGCTGGACGAAATTATTCCCGTCTCTGACGAGGCCGCTTATTCCTTAGGCCGTGAGTTGGCGCGGCGGGAAGGCCTGCTGGTGGGCATTACCTCCGGCGCGGCAGTCTGGGCTGCCATTCAACTGGCGAAGCGGCCGGAGAATCGTGGGAAAACTATTGTAGCCCTGCTGCCGGACACCGGGGAGCGCTATCTCTCCACACCCATGTTTTGAGACAGTCTTAAAATTTTCGTACATACACACGCCGGAGAGCGAATTTCCATTGCGTCTGTGGGCGCGGACTTTGGGAGCCGTTCGACCCGTGAGATGTCTGACCGTTTTATGAGGGTCCCGTTCCATTTGGAGCGGGACCCTCATTTTTAATTACCTTAAATCACCAATTTCTCCATTTTTTATTTCTTGTAACTTTTTGTAACTTCCTGTATGCTTTTTATGGGAAATTCACATAAATACGGAAGCACCGGCCCCTGCGAGCACCGTGCCGTCGGGGTGGGAGCGGAAAGGACGATGGAAAGTGAGACGCGTAATGACAGCGGCAATGCTGGCCGCGGCGCTGGCGGCGGGAGCTGCCGTTCCCGCCGCCGGATCGAACCGGACGGTGCGGGTGCAGGTGGACGGCGAGATATTGAATTCGATGAATTACATAAGGGACGGCGTGACCTACGTTCCACTGCGGACGCTGCTGGATGTGTTCGGCGGCTGGGAGCTTTCCTGGGATGGGACCCGGAAAGAGGCCGTGGCGGAGAGCGAAACCGGGCATCTGACGGCAAATCCCGCCCTTGACACTGTCACCGTGAACGGATATACATACGAGGGAACTGTGACCGTAGAGAACGGACGGACCTATGTTCCCCTGCGGCTTATGGCCACCGCCTGCGGCGGTTCTGCCGTATGGGACGGGATATTCGGCGGGGCGGCGGTAACGTCTCCGGACGCGGCCTACGACGCGGAGGAGCTGTATTGGCTTTCACGTATCATCAGCGCGGAGAGCAGGGGCGAATCACTGGAGGGCCAGGTCGCCGTGGGAAATGTGGTGCTGAACCGGGTGGCCTCTTCGGAGTTTCCGGATACCATCAGGCAGGTGGTGTTTGACAGCAAGGATGCCGTGCAGTTTGAGCCGGTGAGCAACGGAACGGTGTATGACACGCCCACCGGCGGCTCGGTGGCGGCGGCAAAGCTGGCCCTGGACGGGGTGAGCGTGGTGGGGAAAAGCCTGTATTTTTACGCACCTGCCCTGTCCCAAGGGCTGTGGATTAATGGAAACAGGGATTATTACACCACGATCGGCTGTCATCGCTTTTACCTCTGATTGACTTTTTTCCGCGAGAGGGCTATGATAAGGACAACGTTGAAAAAAGGAGCCTTTGTGCCATGCTGTTTTCGAAACATCCCAGAACGGTTTATGCCAATGCCCCCGCCCACGAGGTGATTTGCCAGTTTCGGTTTCCGGCGATTCTGACCATCAATGAGCGGGAGCCGGCGGCGCTTCAGGAGGCGATCCGGGAGGACTTTCCTCAGTTTGCCCGGAAGGAGGACACCGCGCCGCCTCAGGTGGAGGGTCTTGGCGGTCCCAACCCGCAGGTCCGGCAGCAGAAAGCCGTGAGCAACTATCATTTTGTGTCGGCGGACAACCTGTGGAAAATCAACCTGACCCAGAACTTTCTGGCGCTGTCCACCCTGCGCTATACCGGGTGGGAGGAGTTTGCGCGGGAGCTGGACCGGCCTCTGGCGGAATTTATCCGTATTTACAAGCCTGCCTATTTTGAACGGGTGGGCCTGCGGTACGTGAATATTCTCTCCCGGGAGAAGCTGGCTTTGCAGGGAACACCGTGGTCGGAGCTGATTACACCGCCCTATCTCGGCCCTCTCGCCGAGCCGGACGTGCGGGAGGAGGATGTGCTTAACTGCGGAGTGGACCTGCAATGCAAGCTGGATTCCAGTAGCGTGGCGAAAATCCACGCCGGTCCGGGCCGCCTGCGGGGCAACCGGCCCGACGGACAGCAGGACCCAGAAGTGAAATTTATCTTCGATATGGATTTGTCCATGAACGGGAAGATGGACTGCAAGCTTTCCGCAGGCGCGATGGAGACGCTTCACGCCCACGCCACGGAGTTGTTTGAGGGCGCTGTGACGGATGCGCTCCGCACCGCCATGCAGCCGGAGTAAGTCGGATTAGATTTATACAGACTGCCGAAAAAGCCCGGAGGGGAGAACACTTAGTTCTTCCCTCCGGGCTTTTATGAGGATGAACGGGAATTGACGAAAGAAAATGGAAGCCCGAAGAAGGAAAACGACAAAAAAGAACTGGGAGAAGGAACAGACCCTTCGGCTGATTTTCGTGATGCCACGGTCTGAGAAGGGGCGTTTGCTTGGAAGCACCAAAAAAGAGAAGACGGCCCATTCCGGGCCATCTCTCAGACGTATAATTTTATAGGCGCAATGGGATTGGTTTAACGCCGGTCGGCATCGTGCATTTTTTTAGCCAGCCGCGTTGCGATGGCCTCCAGTGATTCCTCGTAGTTGACAATCTGCCTGCAATGCTCCGGCTCCACCAAAACCGCAAGATCGCCGGTAAGGATGCCGTCCCGCATGGTTTCAAGGCAGGCGGCCTCCAGCTTTCCAGCGAAGGAAACCAAATCCGGCAGCCCGTCCAGCTCGCCCCGGCGGCGCAGAGCGCCGGTCCAGGCGAATATGGTGGCCGTGGCGTTGGTGGAGGGCTTTTCCCCGGCGCGATAGCGGTAAAAATGCCGGGTGACGGTGCCGTGGGACGCCTCGAACTCCACGGACCCGTCCGGGGCCATCAGTACGGAGGTCATCATGGCAAGAGAGCCAAAAGCGGCGGCGATCATATCGCTCATCACGTCACCATCGTAATTCTTCAGTGCCCAGACAAACCCGCCCTTGGAGCGCATGACACGGGACACTGCGTCGTCAATCAGCGTGTAAAAATACTGAAGGCCCAGCGCGTCGAATTTGACCTTGTAGGTATTGGCAAATTCCTCGTCAAACACCCGCCGAAACTCCCCGTCATACTCCTTGGAAATAGTATCCTTGGCGGAGAACCACAAATCCTGCTTTGTGTCCAGCGCGTACTGGAAGCAGGAGCGGACAAAAGCACGGATAGAACCCTCCGTATTGTGCTGCCCCTGAAACACGGCGGGGCCTTTTGTTTTGGCAACGGTGAGGCTTTGCGTCCTGCCGCTTTCGCCGGTGAACTCCAGCGTAGCCACACCCGGCTCGTTTGTCACCAGCTCCACGGCCTTGTACATGTCGCCGTAGGCGTGGCGGGCCACGGTGATGGGCTTTTCCCATCCCGGAACCGCCGGACGGAGGAAGGGCAGCAATATGGGCGCGCGGAAGGCCGTTCCGTCCAGCACGGCGCGGATGGTGCCGTTGGGCGAGGGCCAGATTTCTTTGAGGCCGTATTCCTCCTGCCGGTGGCGATTGGCAGTGATGGTGGCGCATTTCACCGCCACGCCCAGCCGCCGGGTGGCGTTGGCCGCGTCCAGCGTGACCTGATCCCCTGTCTCGTCCCGATGGGGCAGGCCCAGATCGTAATACTCCGTTTTCAAATCCACGTAGGGACAGATCAGTTCGTCCCGGATGATGCGCCAGAGCACGCGGGTCATCTCGTCTCCGTCCATTTCCACCAGAGGCGTTTTCATTTGAAGCGTTTCCATCTCAGCCGTTCTTCTTTCTGTAATAATTCATCAGGCATCCGTCCAGCAGAATCTCCCGCTCCTCCGCCGTCAGGTCCTGTAAGTGCAGCGTCAGGGGGACGGAGGTCCCGTCTCTGCGCAGCAGCACGGCAGGCAGGGCTTCCTGTTGATTGGAAAGTGCACTTCTCACGCCGGGGATAAAGACGCACTCGCCGTCCTCACCGGGAAAGTCCGCATCCATCGTAAAGGGGAAAATGCCCCAGTTAATGCAGTTAGAGCGGTAGCGCTTGGTGGCAAAGCTTTGGCACAGGTTGGCACAGCCCCCCAGCACCCGCTGGCAGGAGGCGGCCTGCTCCCGGGCCGAGCCATCTCCGGGCCGGTTGGCGTAGATGGCGGAGCCGAATTGGGTGGTTCGTAAAAGCGCCGCGCCGTCGCCCACGCGATTGAGAAGAGAAACCAGCTTTTCCGAGGGGGCTCCCGCCAATCGCTCCGATTCCTCGCCGGCAATCGCTTTGGCACGGGGAACGTATTGCGGCTCCCGGCGGGACAGGGTAAACTCCGCTAGCCGCAGGGGATTGGAGCGGTAGGACGAGGTTTCGCCGGAAGGAATCAGCTCGTCGGTGGTGGTGACCTCGTCCCGCAAAACCGCCGCCAGCTCCACCAGCAGATTTTCTGCCGGGGGCTGAATCACGGGCCAGTCGGCGATATTGGGGCCCATCACAAGCTCCGTCTCCGGCAGGGGATGACCTACGCCGTTATACACCCGCTTTTCATAGGGGGCGGGGTCAAATGCATAGGGAAGAGGGTGGAGGGTAAATGTTTCCTCGGTGGCAGGGGTGATTCTGCCGCCGTTCCGGGCGGTGGCGGCGATGGACCTTGCGTCCATCAGACACACGGCGGCGAACTGCCCCTCGCCGGGCTTACTGCCCTCCCGGTTGGGAAAGTTGCGGGTGGTGTGCCGCAGGCTGAGGGCGTTGTTGGTGGGCACATCCCCGGCGCCGAAGCAGGGGCCGCAGAAGCTGGGCTTTAAAACCGCCCCCGCCTCCAGCAGAGCGGCGGAAATTCCCGCCCGGGTCAGGGCAAGGCTCACCGGCACGCTGGTGGGATAGACGCTGAGGGAGAAATCGCCGCTCTCCGGGCCGCTGCCTAAAATATCCGCGGCGGCGGTGATGTTGTCGAACAGGCCCCCCGCGCAGCCTGCCACAATGCCCTGATCGGCCCACACGCCGCCGTCGTGGATTTTATCCAACAGCCGGGGGCTGGTCTTGGGCCAGCGCTGCTTTGCGTCTGACTCCACCGCCGAGAGAATGTCGGCGGCATTGTCCAGAAACTCCCGGATGGGATAGGCGTTGGAGGGGTGAAAGGGCAAGGCCAGCATGGGTTCCACTGTGTCAAGGTCGATGGAAACCATTCGGTCGTAGTAGGCCCCCTCGCCGGGGACAAGCGGCAGATATTCCCCGGCTCGTCCGTGGGCCTCGTAAAATTTCTGCACTGTGCCGTCCGTCACCCAGATGGAGGAAAGGCAGGCCGTTTCTGTGGTCATCACGTCCACGCCGTTGCGATAGTCCATGGGGAGGGACGCAATGCCCGGTCCCGCGAACTCCAACACCCGGTTGCGGACAAAGCCTTGTTCAAACGTGGCCTTGATCAGCGCAAGAGCCACGTCGTGGGGGCCGACCCCCGGCTTCGGCGCGCCGGTGAGCCAGACCAGAACGATTTCGGGGTAATCTCCGTCCCAGGTGTCCTTTAAAAGCTGCTTGCACAGCTCGGGGCCGCCCTCGCCCACGCCCATAGTGCCAAGCGCGCCATACCTTGTATGGGAATCGGAGCCGAGAATCATTTTTCCACAGCCCGCCAACTGCTCCCGGGCGTAAGAATGGATGACACTTTGGTTGGCAGGGACGTAGATGCCGCCGTATTTTTTCGCGGCAGAAAGACCGAAGGCGTGATCGTCGCCGTTGATGGTACCGCCCACGGCGCACAGGCTGTTGTGGCAGTTGGTGAGGGCATAGGGCAGGGGAAATTCCCGCATTCCGGAGGCCCGGGCCTGCTGGAGAATGCCCACATAAGTGATGTCGTGGGAAACCATCGCGTCAAAGCGGAGCCGCAGCTTGTTCTCGTCACCGGATCGATTGTGGCTTTGCAGGATGGACCAGGACAGAGTGCGTCTGCGCCCTTCCTCCGGGGAGACGGACGCGGTTTTACAGGGAACGCCTCCGGACAGAAACACGCCGGAGGAGTGCAGCGTAATCATAAAAAATCCCTCCCAGACCCACTGTTTTTGCAGCGGGCTTCTTTAAACTTGTGTTTTAATGTAGCACAAAACAGCCCGTATGAAAAGCTAAAAATGGTGGAAGAAAGGATTTGTCCTGCATTTTCGGCAAAATGACCGTTGGAACCCCGCGAAGCGGAGAAAATCTTGGCGCGGCTCACGGAGAGAAAAAGCCGCGCGGACAAAAGCTTGCGCCCTTGTCCGCGCGGCGGAATTGGTTTGTGTGCCGATGCACTTATACGTAGGTCTGGCGGCTCACGTCGAACACACCCCGGGTAGTGATGCGCAGGGACGGAATGACCGGCAGGGCCATGAAGCTGAGGGTCATGAAGGGGTCCACCCCGTTGGAGACGCCGAGAGCGGATGCCTTTTCCTTTGCGTCTTCCAGTTTCCGGTTCACCTCGGGCAAAGGCTCCTCACTCATGATACCTGCGATGGACAAGGGAACCTCTGCAACGGAGTGCCCGCCGTCCAGCACCACAATGCCGCCATTCAGCTCCACCACCCGGTTGACCGCCGCGGCCATGTCCGCTTCGTTGGTGCCAACCACAATGATGTTGTGGGAATCGTGGGAGATGGAGGTGGCCACCGCGCCGGATTTCAGGCCGTAGCCCTGAATATAGCCGATGCCGATATGGTGGGTGTTCTTGTGGCGCTCCACCACGGCAAGCTTCAGCACGTCGTACTCCGTGTCAATGCGGTCGGAGTAGCCCGCGTCCACCGTGGTGATCTCGCCGGGGACCATGCCGATGATGCCCCGGGGGCGCTTTTCCGCAAAGTCCTCCGCTGTCAGTGTTCCCACATGGAAGGTGTTGTGCGCCCGCTCTACCAGATACGGCTCGATGGACGGGGCGGGGAAGTCCCGCAGTTCGCCGTTTTCCACCATCAACTCGCCCCGTTTATAGACCTTCTCAATCTGGAAGGACTCGAAGCTGTCAATCACCACGAAGTCCCCAAGGTACCCCGGCGCGATGGCGCCCCGGTTGTTCAAAAGGAAGTACCGCGCGGCGTTGTGGCAGGCCACCTTCACCGCAGTGATGGGGTCCGCCCCCAGGGCGATGGCCCGCCGGACGATGTAGTCAATGTGGCCCTTTTCCAAAAGGTCGTTGGGGTGCTTGTCGTCGGTGCAAAACATGCAGCGCTCGGCGTATTTGTCGCACAGGAGGGGAACCAGCGCCTCCAGATTCCGGGCAGCGGTGCCCTCCCGAATCATAATGAACTGGCCCCGCTGGAGCTTGGCAACCGCATCGCTCAAATCGTGGCACTCGTGGTCGGAATAGACCCCGGCGGCGATGTAGGCGTTCAAATCGTTGCCCTGAAGGTCCGGTGCGTGGCCGTCGATCTTTTTGTGATGGGCCTGCGCCGCCACAATTTTTTCAACGGCCTGCTCGTCGCCGTTGATGATGCCCACAAAGTTCATCATCTCCGCAAGGCCCTGCACTCTGGGATGGTCGTAAAAGGAGTCAATGGCACGATAGTCCAGAATCGCCCCGGATTCGTCCAGCGGCGTGGCGGGGACGCAGGAGGGCAGCATGAACCGCACGTCCACCGGCAGCCCCTCTGTGGCCTGAAGCATGTACTCAATGCCGTCGGTTCCCATCACGTTGGCAATCTCATGGGGATCGGTGATGACCGTGGTGGTGCCGTGGGGCAGCACCGCTTTTACAAACTCGCGGGGACTGACCAGGGAGCTTTCCAGATGGATGTGCGCGTCCAGAAAGCCGGGCAGGACGATTTTGCCCGTCATGTCCGCCTCGATTACGCCCTCGTAGCTTCCCATGCCCACAATCAGCCCCTCGGCCACGGCGATGTCCGCCTGACACAGCTCGTTGGAAAACACGTTGACGTAGGTTGCATTTTTCAGCACCAGGTCCGCCTTTTCGCGGCCCGACGCGGCCTCGATGATACGCCGTTTTTTCAGCAGCTTTCGGTTGATTTTGCCCGCATAGCTCTCAGACATGGAACCACTCCTTTTCAATATTAAATTTACTTATCTCAAAAAGTAATAGAGATAATGATAATGATTTTAAGAAAGTATACGCGCAAAACGCGCGTTTGTCCATAGAGAAAACGGGAAAAGTTTTTTGTTGCATTCGCTACTTCCAAAAATATGAAGCTTCTGCTATATTAGTATCAATCAATATACGAATGGACCGCCGGGATCGGCAAAGGAAAGGAGCGTTTTTATGGCAAAAATAAACGCAAAAGCCTATGAGGCCATGGACTACGGCATGTATCTCATCTCCACCTCCGCAGACGGAAAGCGGCAGGGCTGCATCGTCACCTCGTTCGCGCAGGTAACTTCCTCCCGTCCGCCCCGCTTCACTGTCACGCTGAATAAGGATCACTCCACCACCGAGGCGATTCTCGCTTCCGGTGTTTTCTCCGTGACGCTTCTGGGGAAGGACTGCCCTGAGGAAATCATCAATACCTTCGGCTATAAATCCGGTCGTGTGGGGGACAAGTTCGCCGCCTTTGAGCCGAAGACGGACGAGAGTGGAAACCCCTATCTCACAGAGAATATGGTGTCTCGGGTGAGCTGCCGTGTGGTGGATAAGCTGGAAATCGGAAGCTATGTGCTGCTGGTTGGGGAGGCTGTGGACGCGGAGATTCTTGCCGGCGGAGAGATGATGACGCTGAAGGAGTTTTCCAACCGCGGCAAGAGCGCACCTCCGACGGCTACTGTGGTGCGTGAAATGGTGGGTAAGGGCTTCCGCTGCACCGTGTGCGGCTATATCTACGAGAGCGAGACACTGCCCCCGGACTATATCTGCCCCGTGTGCCACGCTCCGGCAAGTAAGTTTGTACCCAACGACTAAAAAGAGCTGAAAACCCGCCTTGCGGATTTTCTGAAATAAAGCCCGGCGTTCTTTGGCGCTGGAAAACAAGGGACTGAGGAAGTATCTTCCTCAGTCCCTTACATGTTGCGGTTTTTGGGGCGTGCGGGGCCCAATTCCCTCGAAAAAAATCCCTTTGCGTCGGAATTGGGCAGACTTAAAGCAGCGTATCCAGTACGGCCTTGAAGTCTGCGATAATGTCCTCCGGGTCCTCCAGCCCCACGCTGATGCGGACAAGCCCCTCGCTAATTCCGGCGGATTTCAGCTCCTCCGGGGTATAGGTGGAATGGGTCATGGAGGCGGGATGCTCCACCAGCGTCTCCGCGTCTCCCAGAGACACGGCAATGACGCACAGTTCCAATTGATTCAGGGCAGCAGCGGTTGCTGCGCGGTCGGCGTTCAGCTCAAAGGCCATCATGCCACCGGGCAGTTTCATCTGCTTCCGGACAATTTCCCGGCCTTCAAAATCCTCCAGGCCGGGATAATATACCTTAGAAACTGCGGGATGTCCCCGGAGGAACTCCGCCACCTTTTCAGCGTTTGCACAGTGGCGCTCCATGCGGAGGCTAAGCGTTTTCAGGCCTCGGTTGATTAAAAATGCGTCGAAGGGGCTCAGCACCGCGCCGGTCATGTCCTTCAATCCGAACATCCGGCATTGGCCGATAAAGTCCGCGCTGCCCACCACAAAGCCTGCAATCACATCCCCGTGTCCGTTGATGTATTTGGTGGCGCTGTGGACCACTGTGTCAGCGCCCAGCTCCAGCGGGCGCTGGAGATAGGGCGAGCAAAAGGTGTTGTCCACGATGACCCGGATGGAGGGATTGAACTCATGGGCAATCCTGGCGATTTCGGCAATGTCGATGACCTTCATGGTGGGGTTGCAGGGCGTTTCAAAATAGACTACCTTTGTGTTGCGGCTCAGGTGCTTTTTTAAGTTTTCCGGGCGGCTCAGATCGGTGAGAGTCACATGAATCCCGAATTTGCGCATCCCATGGCTTAAAAGGGCATAGGTACAGCCGTACAGTGTCTCATCCGCCAGAATCTCGTCCCCCGCCACAACGGAGGTCCACAGGGCGGTGGTGATGGCCCCCATGCCGGATGCGGCGGCAAGCGCCGCCTCGCCCCCCTCCAGGGAGGCCAGCTTTGTCTCCACCTGCGTCAGGGAGGGGTTGCCAAGGCGGGTGTATATGTAACCGCTTTCGTTCCCGGCAAACCGGGCTCCGCCCTGCTCCACGGAGGTGAAGGAAAAGGTGGAGGTCTGATAGATGGGTGCGCAGAGGGAACCGGCGCTGTTTACTTCCTTCCCCGTATGAATCTGGCGGGTGGAGAAACCGAGCCTTTGTTCATGTTTCATAATGACCATCCTTTCTGACGGCCCGCGAAGCGGGCAAGCTGGCGGCGGACAAAAAAGCGTTCCGCTGCGGCGGGACGGAGGAAATCGGCAACCGCCCCGCAAAGACGACAAATTTGCATAGAAATTGTAAAATATAGCTATATATTTCCTGAAGTAAGAAATTTTTTTATATTCCTTAACAACAATATAGCAGATTCTGGGAAAAGGCGTTAGCGCGTATTTCCGAAAATCAGTTGCCGGTTTTTCCGATAATGAATTGACAAGGTTGTCAAAAATTTTTATACTGGAAAGAGTAAGCTGATTGACGAGGAGGGAGTCTCATGACATTCCGGCAACTCTCTTATGTGGTAGAGGTCAGCAGGTGCGGCTCCATCAACAAGGCGGCCCAAAAGCTGTTTCTTTCCCAGTCCGGAATCTCCGCCGCCATCCGGGAGCTGGAGGAGGAGCTGGGTATTCAGTTTTTCAGCCGCAGCAACCGAGGCGTGGAATTCACGCCGGAGGGCGAGGAATTTATCACCCACGCCGTTTCCCTGATGGAGCAAAAGCGGCGGATCGAAAGCCTGTATACCGGTGCCCGGTTTGCGCCTGCTCCCGTGCGCTTTTCCGTGTCCACCCAGCGCTATCCTTTTGCGGAGGACGCTTTTTTGCGCCTGCTGAAGACCACGGATGCGCCGGGGTACAGTCTTTCAATCCGGGAGACGGGGATGGATGCGGTCATTCAGGACGTGTGCGAGCACCGGGCGGACGTGGGGGTGATTTTCCTGTCGGACCTGACGGAGAAAATTATCCGCCGCCGGATGGACGATCAGGATGTGGAGTTTCACGAGCTGGCGGCGGTGCCGCCCTGCGTCTATCTGCGCCGGGATCATCCGCTGGCCGCCTGCGAAGGCCTGACCGAAAAAAAGCTTCTCGAATATCCCTACGCCTGCTTTGAGCATGATCAGGGCGCGGCGGCGGATTTTTCCGAGGAATATCAGCTTTTTACCGATAAAAAGCCCGCCAAAACCGTGTGCGTCAACAGCCGCACGGCCATGATGGAGGTGCTGGCGCAAACCGACGCGTTTACCACCGGCAGCGGGCTTCTCACCGCGGGCTTGAGTGACGAGCGGGTGATTTCCGTTCCGTTGGAGGGGCGTGGATGTGTGCGCCTTGGCTGGATTCGGGCAAAAAACACCAAGACCACGCCGCAGGCAGAGGAGTTTTTGCGTCTGCTGGCGGAATCCGCGGCAGACGCGGCGCGCTATACTCGCGACCTTCAGGCACGGCGGGCATAAGCCTGCCGTGCAGTCGCCCCGAAGGGGAGTGCAGGAACCCTCGCCGATAAAGGTCGAGAGGTTTTCTTTAATCGATGGGGCAAGAAAGACAGACGGGGTGAAAGTCCCGCAAGTACAAAACGAGGAGGAACAGAACGTGGAGGACCGACAGGAGGAAAAATTTCACCGGATGACCACGGAGCCCGTGGGCCGGTTGATTGGCGAGCTGGCCGTGCCTTGCATTGTCAGTATGTTGGTGACGGCGGTTTACAATATGGCGGACACCTATTTCGTGGGAAAGCTGGGCAGCAACAGCGCCACCGCGGCAGTGGGCGTGGTGTTTTCCCTGATGGCGGTGATTCAGGCCGTGGGGTTTTTCTTCGGACACGGCTCCGGAAACTATATTTCCCGAAAGCTGGGCGCGCAGAATGGGGAGGAAGCCCACAAGATGTCCTCCACGGGGTTTGTCCTTTCGCTGCTGGCGGGCGGAGTGCTCTGCCTGCTGGGTGAGGTGTTCCTCACGCCTCTGGCGGACCTTTTGGGAGCCACGCCCACCATCCTGCCCTATGCAAAGGACTATATGCGTATCATTTTGATTGGCGCGCCTTGGATGACAGCGTCTCTGGTGCTGAATAACCAGCTTCGGTTTCAGGGCAGCGCGGCCTACGGCATGGTGGGAATCGCCTCTGGCGCGGTGCTGAACGTCATTCTGGACCCCGTGTTCATTTTTGTGCTGGATATGGGTGTGACAGGGGCGGCGCTGGCAACCGTATTGAGCCAGTTTGCCGGATTTTGCCTGCTGTTGTGGCAGAGCGGCCGGGGCAGTAACCAGAGGCCCCGCTTTACTCAGGCAAAATTTAAGCTGTTTTACCTGCGGGAAATTGCAAGGGGCGGACTGCCGTCCCTGATACGGCAGGGACTGATCAGTCTTGCGGTGGTCAGCCTGAATCGGGCGGCCCGGGGCTATGGCGACGCGGTGATCGCTGCTATGGCGGTGGTGACCCGGGTGATGGTGTTCGGCGGCTCCGCGCTGATTGGTTTTGGGCAGGGCTTTCAGCCTGTGTGCGGATTTAACTACGGGGCAAAGCTCTATCACCGGGTGCGGCAGGGCTTTTGGTTCTGCGTAAAGTGGGGCACCGGATTTTTGACGGTGATGGGCGCACTGGGAATCATTTTTGCGCCGGAGCTGATCGCCCTGTTCCGGAACGATCCGGAGGTGGTGGCTGTGGGGGCGCGGGCTTTACGGCTTCAATGCGCCACCTTTCCGCTGACCGGCTGGGTGGTGTTCAGCAATATGACGCTGCAAACCATTGGAGACACCGGACCTGCAACCCTTCTGGCCGGGGCGCGTCAGGGAGTGTTTTTTATTCCGGCGGTGCTGCTGCTGCCCCGGCTGATGGATCTTTGGGGCGTGATGCTGGCGCAGCCGCTGGCCGACGTGCTGACCTTTGCCGTGGCGGTGCCGCTGATGCTTCGCGTACTGCGGCAGATGAAGCGGGCGGAGGAAGCCGCCCAGTGACGTTTTCCGGGAAGCAGTTGACAATTTCCCCCGGACTGGATACAATAAGTATTCGGTGAAAATGCAATGTGCGGTTGCAATTATTACAAATATAAAGGAATGAAGAACATGGCACAGGACAAGAGACAGGTGGACGCCATCACGTCCCGGGACACGGATTTCGCTCAGTGGTACACCGATGTGTGCAAAAAGGCAGAACTGATCGACTATACCAGCACGAAGGGAATGTTCGTCCTGCGGCCATACGGGTACGCCATCTGGGAGAACATTCAGCGCATTTTGGACGGGGAATTTAAGAAGACGGGACATACCAACGTCTCCATGCCTATGCTGATTCCCGAGTCGCTGCTGCAAAAGGAAAAGGACCACGTCTCCGGCTTTGCGCCGGAGTGCGCGTGGGTCACCATGGGCGGAAGCGAGAAGCTGGAGGAAAAGCTGTGCATCCGCCCTACCTCCGAGACGCTGTTCTGCGACCACTGGAGTCGGGTAGTCCATTCTTGGCGGGATTTGCCCATGCTTTACAACCAGTGGTGCAGCGTGCTGCGGTGGGAGAAAACCTCCCGCCCCTTCCTGCGCCACCGGGAGTTTTTGTGGCAGGAGGGGCACACCCTCCACGCCACGGCGGAGGAAGCCGTGGAGGAGACGGAGCGTCAGCTTGAGTGCTATGCCGCCTTCTGCGAGGACGCGCTGGCCATGCCTGTCATCCGGGGCCGGAAGACGGAGAAGGAAAAGTTTGCCGGGGCGGAATCTACCTATACCATCGAGTGCATGATGCATGACCACAAGGCACTTCAGGGCGGCACCAGCCACTATTTCGGAGACGGCTTTGCCAAGGCGTTTGACATTACCTTTACGGATAAAAACAACCGTCTTACCAATCCCTTTGAGACTTCCTGGGGCCTGTCCACTCGCATTATCGGCGGACTCATCATGACCCACGGAGACGACAACGGCCTTGTGCTGCCGCCCAAGGTGGCCCCCATTCAGGCGGTGGTCATTCCCGTGGCCATGCATAAAGAGGGTGTTCTGGAAGCGGCGGAAGCCCTGCGCGCGCGTCTTGCGGACGCGGGCCTGCGGGTAAAGCTGGACGATTCCGACAACTCTCCCGGCTGGAAGTTTGCGGAATATGAGATGAAGGGCGTGCCCCTGCGGGTGGAAATCGGCCCCAAGGACATTGAAAAGGGCCAGTGTGTCGCCGCCCGGCGGGACACGGGGGAGAAGGTGTTCATTCCTCTTGCGGAACTGGAGACGGCGGCCCAGAAGCTGCTGGATGAAATTCACGATAACATGTATGCCATGGCCCTAAAAAACAGGGAGGACAACACCTTTGATATCAAGACCCCCGCCGAGGCAAAGACCATTGCCGAGGGTAAGGGCGGCTTCCTCCGCTCCAAATGGTGCGGTGATGAAGCCTGTGAGGTGGCGATGAAGGAGCAGGCGGGCGTTACCTCCCGCTGTATGCCGCTGGTTCAGTCTGGGACGGAGGGTTTGTGTCCCGTGTGCGGCAAGTCCTGCAAAACCGATATTTTCTGGGGTGTGGCCTATTGACGGTCAAGCGTCCCAACGGTTCAAAGAGTAAAAGGCCCCCATTGCGTGATACGCAATGGGGGCCTTTTTTGTACAATGGCTTACTCCGCCAGATGCAAAATGGCGGTCATTTCATCAGGGCCGATCTTCACAAATCCGCCGAAGGGGAAGCCGCCGGGTTTCTCCTCGCGGCGGGCGGTCATGACGGGGATGTCCTCCGCTTTTGCGCCCACCTCCGACAAGGTGAGGGGCATCCCGATGGACTTCAAAAACGCACGGAACCGGGCGATACCCGCTTTGGCGGTCACCTCGGGATGGGCAAAATCCATGTCGCAGCCCCAAACCCGGACGGCGAACTGGGCAAATCGGTTCACATCGTGGGGCAGGACGTGCTCCATCCACGCAGGCATGACGACTGCAAGGCCCGCGCCGTGGGCACAGTCGTAAAGTGCGGAAAGCTCGTGTTCAATCTGGTGGCTGGCCCAGTCCTGCGAACGGCCCGTGCCGCAGAGATTGTTGTGAGCCAGCATCCCGGACCACATCAGGTCTGCGCGGGCGGCGTAGTCGTCCGGATGTTCAAGGGCCTTGGGCGCGGCGGCGATGATGGTTTTCATCAGCGCTTCGCTCAGCCGGTCGGTTATATCCACATCCTTGGTGTTGGTGAAGTACCGTTCCATAATGTGGGCCAGCATGTCCGTGACGCCGCTGGCGGTCTGATACGCGGGGAGGGAACAGGTATAGCTGGGGTCCAAAATGGAAAATTTGGGCCGGATCACGTCCGTTTTCGGGCAGCCCCATTTCAGGTTGCCCTCCTCCAATGTGATGACACAGCTGTCGGACCCCTCGGACCCTGCCGCCGCGATGGTCAGTACCACGCCCACAGGCAAAACGGTTTCAATGGAATGCTTGCCGGCAAAGATGTCCCAGAAATCACCGTCGTAAGGCACGCCCATGGAGATGGCCTTGGCCGTATCGATGACAGAACCGCCGCCAATGGCCAGCAAAAAGTCGCATTCCTCCCGGCGGCAGAGGTCGATGCCCTCGTAGACCTTTCCGCTGCGGGGGTTGGCCTGAATGCCGGACAGCTCGCTGTAAGGAATTCCGGCCTCTTTTAACGAGGCTGTCACCGCATCGTAGGACCCGTTCCGCTTCACGGAGCCGCCGCCGATCACCAGCAGGACCTTATGACCGCCGAACCGACGCACCAATTCTCCGGAGCGCCGGGCTTCTCCGTCGCCAAAAGCAAACAGGGTGGGGGAGTAGAACGTAAAGTTTTCCATATCAATATCCTCTTTTCAAGTCAACAAGACGGGCAAGGGGCTTACCCGCCGCGTAATTTTCCAAATCGTCGCAGAACAGGGACACCGTTTTGTCGCAGGTATAGCCCAGCGTCATGTTGCCTGCTACGTGGGGGGTCAGCAGCAGATTTTTAGTGTCCCACAGGGGATGGTCTTCCGGCAGAGGCTCCGGCGTCATCACGTCCAGCGCCGCACCGGCAAGTTTCCCGGTATTCAAAGCGTCCATTAGGGCCTCCTGATCAATGGCGGAGCCCCGGCCCACATTTACCAGAATCGCGTCGGTGGGCAGCAGGGCAATGCGCTCTTTTGTCATAAAGCCGATGGTTTCCGGCGTGGAGGGCATGGCCATCACCAGAATGTCCGTCTCCGGAAGAACGGAGTCCACCTCCGTCATGGGAACCACCCGGTCGAACACTTCGTTGGGGCTGCGCCCACTGCGGTTTACGCCGGTGATGCCTGCGGGTTCCAGAGCCTTGGCTCGCTTTGCAAAGGTGGTGCCGATATCGCCGGTGCCAAGCATGGTGATGCGGCTGCCCTGAATGGAGCGGATGGAAAGGTCGTTGGTCCAGTCGTGCTCCCGGATAATGCGGGTATAGTCCGGCATTTTCCGCTGGAGCATCAGGGTCACCATCAGAATGTGCTCCGCAATGGTCACGCCGTAGGCCCCGGAGGAGTTGGTGAGCAGCACGCCCTCCGGAAACCGGAACGGCGGCTGATAAGGGTCCACCCCCGCATAAGAGCAGCAGTACCATTTCAGGCCGGGGGCCTCCGCAAGCAGGGAGCGCCAGTGCCCGAACAGCACCTCGCAGTCTTCAAGATGCCCGGCGGCGTCCTCTTTGGTGAGGTAATAGCGGGCGGAGAAGCCGTGCTTTTCCGCCGCAGCGTCGATTTGCCGCTTGTGGGCCTCGGTAATGAATTCATTGACGACACAGATGATTCGGCTCATTTTCATTCCTCCTTGAAAGGTTACAGTGTAGGGTGGTTCTCGGGTTTATGAGGGGCGCTGTCCCAGCGCTTCAATCATTTTTTCAGCGCACCGCAGTCCATCCACGGCAGCGGAGAGGATTCCGCCGGCGTAGCCCGCTCCCTCGCCGGAGGGGTACAGGCCGCGCAGCGCACTTTGAAGTGTCTCGTCCCGCAGGATGCGAACGGGAGACGAGCTGCGGCTCTCCACGGCGGTTAAAACCGCGTCGCCTGCGGCAAAGCCCGGAAGCTTTCGATCCAAAAGGGGCAGCGCCTGCGCCAGCGCGTCGCACACAAAGTCGGGAAGGCACTCCCGCAGGTTCGTCCACTTCACGCCGGGGCGGTAGGTGGGCTTCACCCGCCCGGGGCCTTGCGAGGGGCGATTTTCCAGAAAATCCTCTACCCGCTGGGCCGGAGCAAGGTATCCGCCCCCGCCTGCGGCAAAGGCGGCTTCTTCCAGCCTGCGCTGGAATGTAACGCCCGCAAGGGGTCCGTCTGCGCCGAAATCCTCCGGCGCGACGCTGGCAAGCAATCCGCCGTTGATGTTTTCCCCATCTCGTGCAAAGCGGCTCATGCCGTTTGTGACTAACCGGCCCGCCTCCGATGCGGCGGCCACCACCTGCCCGCCGGGGCAGACGCAGAAGGAGAAAACGCCCCGTCCCTCCGGTAGATGGCAGGAAAGCTTGTAGGAGGACACGGGAAGATCCGGATGGCCCGCATACTTCTTATATTGTACTCCATCCATGTCCGCCTGTAAATGCTCAATGCGCACACCCACGGCAAAGGGCTTTGCCTCCATGGGAATCTGCGCGGCAAGGAGTGTTTCAAAGGTGTCCCGGGCAGAGTGGCCGATTGCCAGAAGAAGCTGGCGGCAGGGAAGGGAATACGCGCCGTCGGGGCCCTCCACGGTGACGCCGGACAGGGCGCCGTTTTCTGTTTGCAGGCCCGTCAGCCGGGATGCAAACCGAATATCGGCCCCAAGGCTCAGCAGCTCCTGCCGCAGGTTTTTGAGAACAATGTGGAGCATGTCCGTGCCCACATGGGGCTTTGCGTCAATTAAAATATCCTCCGGCGCGCCGAAACGGACCAGCTCCTCCAAAATGAAGCGGTGGCGGACATCCTTTGTGCCGGTGCTCAGCTTTCCGTCGGAAAAAGCACCCGCGCCGCCCTCGCCAAACTGGACGTTAGACTGGAGATCCAGTGCCCCGGTTTGAAAAAGTCGCTCCACGTCCGCCTGCCGCTGTTCCACGGAGTTGCCCCGTTCCAGCAGGATGGGCCGCAGGCCTGCCCGGGCCAGCAGCAGCGCGGCAAACAGGCCCGCCGGTCCCGCACCCACCACCACTGGCGGAGTCGCCGACGGCGACATGGGCTCCGGGAGCGCATAGGGGGGGGAGGGGATATAGCGGGATATTTTCGCATTCCGGCTGCGGCGCAGGAGCTTCTCCTCCTCCGCCGTTTCCACCGCCACAGTGTAAACCAGCTCCGGGTCCTCCCGGGCGTCCACGCTGCGGCGCAGGATGTGGATGCTTTTGATTTCGTGCTCGCCGACGCGCAGAATGCGGGCAGCCTCCCGCACCAATTCTCTAAGGCCCCGTCCGGGCCTCTGTTTCAGTCCTTCTATTTTCAGCAAACTTTTCTGCGTCCTTTCATACTGTTTTAAGCTAAGCATACTATACTTCACTCAAAGGTGCAAGAAAGAAGTGCCGCAAGGACGCGGCGGATTGCTTGTTTACATTTTAAAAAATTTTTATATTCCGTTCATCTGCACGACATGTCTCTCCGTGATACTTGTTTTATAAAACAGGCAGGAGACGACGCCGAATATACATCAGGAGGAAATCATTATGTATAACGACGAAAAGAATCTGTATCATTACACTTATCGCAAAGACGGCAGCGAGCCGTGGGACGCCCGGACGGCGGTGGACGCTCCGTACCGGGAGAGCCGGGACGAGGGACCCGGAAAAAAAGCGAAAAAGAACCGCGGGGGCGCGAAAATTGTGGCTCTGGCCCTGAGCTGCGCGCTGCTTGGCGGCGCGGCGGGAGCGGGGGTAGCCGTGTGGGGCGGTTTCGGGGGCGGAAATTCCACCGATGTGTACATGTCCAACCGCACCGCAGCCACTGTCTCCGTCAAGGCAGTGGACGGGAAGAACGCCATGACCGACGCGGAGGTTTACGCCGCCAACGTCAACTCCGTTGTTTCCATCAGCACCACCGGCAGCTCGGGGACCAATTACTTTGGGCAGTCCGTGGAGACGGCCTCTGCCGGGTCCGGCTTTGTCCTGACCGCTGACGGCTATCTCGTCACCAACCAGCATGTAGTGGCCAATGCCAACACCGTAAAGGTGACGCTCTACAACGGTGACACCTATGACGCGAAGATTATTGGCAGCGATCAGCAATATGACATTGCGGTTTTGAAAATTGACGCTTCCGCACTCCAGCCAGTGACTATGGGCGACAGCGATACGCTGAATGTTGGCGACCATGTGCTGGCGGTGGGCAACCCGCTGGGCGACCTCACCTTCTCCATGAGCGGCGGCATGGTTTCCAGTGTGAACCGGGCCATCAACGTGGATGGCACTCCCTTTAACATGATTCAGACCGACGCATCCATCAATCCGGGCAACTCCGGCGGCCCCCTGTTCAACCAGTATGGCGAGGTGGTGGGCATCGTGTCCGCCAAGTACTCCTCTTATTCCAGTCAATCCGTGGAGGGTCTGGGCTTTGCGATTCCCATGAACGACGTGCTGGCCATGATTCAGGACATCATGACCAACGGTTATGTCACCAACAAGCCCTATCTCGGTATCAATCAGGGGACCATGACCGCACAGATGGCGGCGCAGTACCGTTATGACGTGACCGAGGGTGTGTTTGTCTACTCCGTGGAGGAGGGCAGTGCCGCCGACAAGGCGGGACTGAAGATGGGCGATGTGATTACTAAGGTGGACGACACCGACATTGCTACCTCGGAGGATCTGGTGGCTTTGAAAAAGTCTTATTCCGCCGGGGACACCTCCACCTTCACCATCTATCGGGCGGGAGGCTATCAGACGGTGAGCGTCACATGGGACAGCGTGCCCGCCGACAGCGAGGAAACCCAAGTCCCACAGCAGGAGGAGACACAGCAGCCGTCTCAGGACGGGGGCAACAGCTATGGCGGCAGCATGGAAGACCTCTTCAACTACTTCTTCAACGGCGGGTATAACCGCTAAGCAAATGAAAATAGATGGAGGGCGGAAGCATTGCTTCCGCCCTCCATCTTTGTGTGCCGGGCGGTCCGGAGGGGAGAAAGCAGAAAGGGCGCAGCCAACAGGCTGCGCCCTTTTTATTTTGAAGAACAGCGTCCCTCTTTATACGGCGGGCGTAAAGCCCAGATCCTCCAGCTCGCCGACGGCGGTCTTCACGGCGCTTTCGTCACCGTCCACCGTCACGTTCTTCTTCTCCAGAGAAACCTCAAATTTCAGGTGTTCCTTGGTCAGGGCCTCCGTAATACGGCGCACACAGTTTTCGCACATCATATCGGGTACGGAAATGGTTTTCATCATACATGTCTCCTTTTTATGATTTGGTTTGTTTTATCGCTTGCGGTCCGCCAAAGCGGGACCGTTCACTTCATCAGCTTTTGCAGGGTATTCATCAGTTCGTCCACCACCTCGGTGCGGCCCGACTGAATGTCCTCCACCACGCAGGTTTTTACGTGATTGCCCAGCAGCTCCCGGGCAAAGGCGTTCAGCGCGGCCTGCACCGCCGAAACCTGCGTGAGAATATCGGTGCAGTAGACCTCTTTTTCCACCATTCCCCGGATGCCCCGCACCTGACCCTCTATGCGGTTCAGGCGGCGGAGCAGCGCGTCCGCCTCGGCGGGCTCCCGGTGCTTGTGGCGGGTACAGCAGGCGCATTTTTCCCCGGTGTCGGGGCACTTCTTTTCCTCCATTTGCAATTCTCCTTACAGCAGCTTTCTGCGGCCCAGCCGCAGGGCGTTGCCCACCACGCTGATGGAGCTTAAAGACATGGCTGCGCCCGCCAGCATGGGGGTGAGCAGCAGTCCGTGGCTTAAATACAGCGCACCGGCGGCAATGGGGATGCCCACGGTGTTGTAGCAAAACGCCCAGAACAGGTTTTGCTTGATGTTTCGGATGGTCAGGCGGCTGAGCCGGATGGCCCGGGCCACATCCTTCAAATCGCCCCGCATGAGAATTACCTGAGCGGACTCAATGGCCACGTCGCTGCCGTTTCCAATGGCGCAGCCGATGTCCGCCTGAGCAAGAGCGGGCGCATCGTTGATGCCGTCGCCTACCATCATCACGGTCTGGCCCTCTTCCTGAAGACGGCGGATAATTCCTGCCTTCTCCTCGGGGAGCACCTCCGCTACCACCTCGTCCACGCCCACCTGCGCGGCAATGACCTCGGCGGCGGCCCGGTTGTCGCCGGTGAGGAGCACCGTGCGGATATTCTGGGCCTTGAGGGCGGCAATGGCCTCGGCGCTGGAGGGCTTTACCTGGTCCGCCACGGAAATCAGGCCCAGCAGCGTTCCGTTTTTTGCAAAGTACATGGGTGTCTGCGCCAGCGCGGACAGACGCGCCGCGTCTGCTTCCAGTGCCGTCAGATCCACGCCGGACTCCTCCATCAGCCTGCGGTTGCCCGCGAGGATGGTTCCATGGGCCGTCTCGGCCCGCAGGCCCCGGCCCGACAGGTTTTCAAATTTTTCCGGTGCGTCCTGCGCCGACAGCTCCCGGTGCTTGGCTTCCTCCACGATGGCGGAGGCCAGAGGGTGCTGGGACACTGACTCAACGCCCGCCGCCAGCGCCAGAAGCGCATTTTCTTCCATGCCGAGGGGAAGAATCTCCGTCACCGCCGGCTTTCCCTCCGTGACAGTGCCGGTTTTATCCAGAACCACAGCGGAGGTCTTATGGGTGATTTCCAGCGCCTCGCCGCTGCGGATCAAAATGCCGTTGGAAGCGCCGAGGCCGGTTCCCACCATGATGGCGGTGGGGGTTGCTAGGCCCAAAGCGCAGGGGCAGGCAATGACCAGCACGGTGGTGAACACGCGCAGGGCGAAGGGGAAATCCTGCCCCGCGATGAGCCAGGCGGCGGCGGCTAATATTGCAATCACGATAACCACGGGGACGAATACCCCGGCTACCTTGTCCGCCACCCGGGAGATGGGGGCCTTTTTCCCCTGCGCGTCTTCCACGAAGCGAATGATTTTAGACAGAGTGGAATCCTCGCCCACCCGGGTTACGGAGACGTACAGAACCCCGTCGCCATTGATGCTGCCGCCGATAACGGAGCTGCCCTCCGCCTTTTCAACCGGCAGGCTTTCTCCGGTAAGCATGGCCTCGTTGACGCTGCTCTCGCCCTTTGTTACGTTGCCGTCGGCAGCAATTTTTGCGCCGGGCTTCACGAGAATCAGGTCCCCGGCCTTCAGGGTGGCAGTGGGCACCTCTGTGCCGCTCTCCGCGAGAATCGCCACGTCGGGCCGCAGGTCCATCAGCCGGGTAATCGCACCCTTGGTCTTCTGCACATTGCGGCTCTCTAAGAATTTGCCCACCATGATCAGGGTCAGCACCACCGCTCCGGACTCATAGTAAAGATGATGGACGTGGTGGGGAACGTCGGAAATCAGGTAGGTCATGGCGAGAGAGTACAAAAACGAACAGCTGCTGCCGATGGCTACCAGAGAATCCATATTGGGATTGCGGTGCCACAAGGCTTTCAGTCCGCTGATCATGTAGCTCCGCCCGAACCACAGCACCGGGATGGTGAGAAGAATCTGCGTGATTGCGTAGTTCACCGGATGGGTTTTCATGGACAGGATATCCGGCAACGGAAGGGGGGTGGGCAGCATCTGGCCCATGGACGCGTACAGCAAAATCACCGTGGTGACGATTGCGCCTATGAGGTTTCGCTTAGTGCGCTGAAGCTCCAGCGCGCCTTCGTCAATCTCTTCCTTCGGCTTGGCCTGCCCGCGCTCCTCCTTGGGCTTGCAGCCAAAGCCCGCCTTTTCCACTTTTTTGACGATGTCCTCTGGCGCGGTTTGGCTCTCGTCGTATTCAATGGACAGCACGCCGGTGGTGAGGTTCACCTCGCTGCGGGAAACTCCCGGCAGCTTCCGGGTCACCCTTTCCACGGACGAGCTGCACGCCGCGCAGTGCATCCCGATGATATCATAAGCTTCCTTGCGCATAATTGGCTCCTTTCTCTGTTGAGAAATATACCCCTTGGGGGTATTTATTACACCCTTATAATATACCCTGTGGGGGTATGTGTCAAGGGCGTTTTTTGTTTTTGAGGAACTTTCTATGCGCAGTCTGCCCCGAAATAAAGCAGTTCACCCACTTTGCGGAAATTTGGAGAAAAGGCTGCTTGCCGGGGACGCTTTCGGGCGGCGTGGTCAATTGGTCACGGAACGGGCATGAGTGTGGGGCTGCTTGATATGGGATGGAGTTACAGCCTATTGCCGGTCAAACACAAAAAAGGCCGGAGCAAGGTTGCTCCGGCCTTTTCAATGCGCAATTTGGATGCCCGGTCAAAGCCAATGCTTTTTCGGGCAGGGAAATTTTAGTTTGCGGGCTTTATCAGCGTTCCTTCATCCGAATCAGTGTTTCAATCAGCTCCACGGTGCCCTCGTATCCGAAGATGCTGCTGTCCAGACAGAAGTCGTAGCTGTCCACAGCGCCCCACTTTTTGCCGGAGTAATACTCGTAGTAGCTAGCGCGGCGTTTGTCCGTCCTCAAAATCTGCTGGCGGGCCTGCTCTGTTTCCAGGTTCTGCCGCCGGGCCTCCACGGCGATCCGCCGCTCCAAAGGCGAATGGATAAACAGGTTCAGCACGTTGTCCCGGTCCTCCAGCGCATAGTCTGCGCAACGGCCGATGATGACGCAGGGACCGTCTCCCGCCGCGCGGCGGATGGCGCCAAAGGTGGCCTGATATACCTGCTGCTCCAGAGAATCGCTGACGCCCGCGCCCGGCAGGGCGAACATGTAGGAGTCCATGGCGATGGAATACAGCAGGCTTTTTGGACGCTCGTCAAAACTGTCGAACAGTTTTTCGCTCAGGCCGCTTTCTTCCGCTGCCTTGCGCAAAAGCTCCTTGTCGAAGAAGGGAATCCCCAGCTTTTTCGAAAGGCGCAGGCCAATTTCACGGCCACCGCTGCCAAGCTGGCGGCCGATGGTGACGACGGTTCTCATAAAGGTGATTCCCCTCTCTTGCGGCAACGCCTGGCCGGTTGGGTCAGTTTCCTTCGGGCATGGGCTTGCCCAGCCTGCGGTACATCGTCTTTTTCACTGCCCGCAGGATATTTTCATACCCCGTGCAGCGGCACAGGTGGCCCGAAAGCAGCTTACGCAGCTGGTCGTCGGTATATTCCTCGCCGGTTTCCAGAATCTCCACGGCGGTAAGAATGAATCCGGGGGAGCAGAAGCCACATTGAATAGCGGCCTCATCTACAAAGGCCTGCTGAATGTCGGCCAGCTCGCCGTTGGGGCCCAGCAGGCCCTCCAGCGTGCGGATGGATTTGCCATCCGCCCAGACCGCAAGGTAAATACAGGAGTTGAACGCCTCGCCGTCGATGAGGACGTTGCACGCGCCGCACTCGCCCACCTCGCAGCCTTTTTTTACAGAAGTCATGCGAAAGTCGTTGCGGAGCATATCCGTTAGGGACGCCCGTGTGTCCACCACCCGCTCGACCTCCTTGCCGTTGAGGATGAAACGGACGGTTTTGTACTGCATCACATGCTTTTCCATCACAGCGCACCTCCTGCCAGCCGAACGCTCTCAATGAATCCCCGCTTGGCGCTTTCCACGGCGATGTGCAGCCGGAAGTCCCGGCTGGCGCGCCAGCTGTCTCTGGGGTTGATATCCTCTTTCACTGCTTGGGCAAACCGCTCGGCCAATTCCTCGGATACCGGCTGGCCGTTTGCGGTTTCCTCCGCTGTTTCGGCCCGCAGGGGGATGGGGCCCGCTACGCCGAAGGCCACCCGCGCCCGCTCCACAGTCTTTTTGTCGGGGGACAGCCGCACGTTTACAGAAGTGCCAAGTGTGGCGATGTCCATGGCGTTGCGCATGGCGTATTTGATATAGTGGCCGTAGGCATTTTCATAGCTCTCCCGGGGAATCAAAACGGCGGTCTGGATTTCGCCTTCCCGGATGTCTACCTTACCGGCCTTGATATAAAACTCCTGAATGGGAAGGCGGCGCACGCCCTCCGGCCCGGTCAGCTCAATTACCGCGTCCCAGGCGAACAGCGTGGCGGCGGAGTCGGCGGAGGTCACGCCGTTGCAGGTGTTTCCCCCGATGGTGCCGATGTTGCGGATTTGCGGCCCTCCCACCTGATCCACCGCCTGACCCAGCACGTTGACGTATTGTTGAATCAGGGGGTGCTTGGTGATGTGGGAAAAGCTGGTGAGGGAGCCGATGCGCAGCGTAGCGTCCTCTTCCAGACAAACGCCCCGAAGCGCGTCGATGCCATAGATGGAAATCAGCTCCGCGCCTGCCCGCTTTCCCTCCCGCATCTGGACCAGCACGTCGGACCCGCCGGCGATAATCTGGGCCTCGGGATGTGCCATGCGGAGGGAGACGGCCTCTTCCACGGTGGCTGCCTCATAAAGGGCTTTCATATCATACATATCGTCTTCCTCCTCTCAGTCCTGAATCAGCCCCGCCGCGCGGAACTCCGCGTACAGCACATGGGGCGTGATAGGGCAGCGGTCAATGGATACGCCTGTGGCGTTTAAAATCGCGTTGCGGATGGCGGGTGCGCCGGAGCAGGCAGGCGGTTCGCCCAGCGACTTGGTTCCGTAAGGGGAGGTAGGCTCTGCATTCTCCACAAACTGCCCCTCCAGATGGGGATGGTCCAGGAAGGTGGACAGCTTGTAATCCAGCAAGTTGTCGTTCAGGGGTTTCCCCGTCTTCTCGTCAAATTTCAGTTCTTCCGACAATCCGTAGCCAATGGCCATGGACATGCCGCCGTGGACCTGCGCCTCCGCAAGCTGGGGGTTGATAAGAGTGCCGCAGTCGTGGACGTTCACCAGCTCCAAAAGCTTCACCTTGCACATGGGAATATCCACCTCCACCTCGGCAAAGGAACAGCCGAAGGAATAGGCGTTGCTGCGGATGCTGGCGGTGGTTTCCGCGGTGATGTGGTGGCTGTCGTTCACGGAGTACAGCGCCTCCATTGCCACGTCTCCCAGGGTTTTCAGAATCCGCCCGTCGGGCTTGCGGACGATGTTGCCGTCCACCAAATCCAGATTGGAAATAGGCATGCGGGTCTGGTCGTGGGCAATCTGCAAAATCCGCTCCCGCAGGGCAAGGCCGGTCTGCATGATGGAAAAGCCGCCGATATAGGTCTGGCGGGAGGCGTAGGCGCCCGTGCCGAAGGGGGTGATATCGGTGTCCTGCGTGGAGACGGCGTGAACGTTTTCCACGGGGATGCCCACCGCATCGGCCACCATCTGGGAATAGGCGGTGTCGCAGCCCTGACCGATTTCCGTCTCGCCGGTCTGGAACTGGAGGGACCCGTCCTGATTCAGCACCATCCGGCAGGAGGAGCTCTCCATAGAGATGGGCCACACGGCGGTGTTATACCAGAACACCGCGCAGCCGATGCCCCGGCGGAGGGGGCCGGTCTGGTTCTTATATTCCTCGTATTTGCGCTGGAAGTCAATGTAGGCCATGCCCTTGTCCATGCACTGGTTGAAGGTGTCGGTATACAGTTCGTTTTTGGAGAAGGCGTCCACATATCCGACGGGCATTAGATGCGCCCGGCGGTAAGCCACGGGGTTTTGGCCCAGCGCCTTTGCCACGTCCTCGATATGGCTCTCTCCGGCAAACATGGCCTGCGGAATGCCGTATCCCCGCATGGCGCCTGCGGCGGGCCGGTTGGTGTATACCGACCAGCAGTCGCATTCCAGATTGTCGCAGGGGTAAAGCTGGGGGAAAGCGCCCATGCCCTTGGCCACCACGCCGTGGCCGTGGGAGGCGTAGGACCCCTGATTGGAAAATGCCTCGAACTTCCGGGCCACAAGTGTTCCGTCGGAACGGACCCAGGAGATGATGTGGGTGCGGATGGCGTGGCGGACGCGATTGGAGACAAACGTCTCCTCCCGGGTGCAATCCAGCTTTACAAGCCGCCCGCCAACCATGGAGCTGAGCCACGCGCACAGGGGCTCGTACAGCGCGTCCTGCTTGTTGCCGAAGCCGCCGCCGATGTAGGGCTTGATGATGCGAACCTTTCCCCAGGGAATCCCCATGGCCTGCCCAACCACTCGGCGGACAATGTGCGGAATCTGGGTGGAGGAAACCACCACCATCCGGCCCGCCTCTTCATAGGCGAAGCAGCCGTGGTTTTCGATGTGGCAGTGCTGAACGGTGGGAGTGTCGTACCAGCCCTCGACCTTGATAAGGCCGGGTTCCTGAATGGCGGACTGATAGTCGCCCCGGCGAATCTCGGTGTGGGCAAGGACGTTGCCGGGATAGTTCTCATGAATCTGCGGCGCGTCCGGCTCCATGGCCTTCTGCGGGTCCAGCACAAAGGGAAGCTCCTCGTATTCCACTTTGATAGCACGGATGGCCTGCATGGCGGCAACCTCATCCTCCGCCACCACGGCGGCAACCTCGTCCCCGTAGTACCGCACATGCTGGTTCAGCAGCTTCCGGTCCGCTACGTCCTGATGAGACGGATCCATGGACCAGGGATGGCCCGCAGTGGGGAAGGGAATGTCTGGCACGTCAAAGCAGGTGAAGATTTTCACCACGCCGGGGATACCCTCCGCCTCACTGATATCGACGGACTTCACGTATCCGTGGGCGATGGAGCTGTGCTTGATTTTTGCGATCAGGGCCGAGCCGTCGCACAAATCATCCATGTACTTTGCCCGGCCTGTGGCCTTTTCGTATGCATCTACGCGTATGATGCTTCTGCCGACGCTTTTGCTCATGGTGTGGCCTCCTTTATATTGGCTGAACCTCTCCCGCACGCTTGACTGGACATGGGAAAAGTGGATATACTATGGGGGAATATGAAAAACCAAAACGAAGTTTGGGGGTTCCTGTATGAAAAAACCGGGCTGTGTGGTGCTGGCCGCCGGAAATGCCAGCCGCTTTGGCAAAAATAAGCTGGAGGCCGCGCTGGACGGACGTTCTTTGATTCTGCGCTCTTTGGAGACTGTTCCAACGGAGTGCTTTTCCTCCGTGGTGGTGGTCACCCAGTATCCGGACGTTTTAAAGCTGGCGGGGGAGTTTCACTTCGCCGCCCTGCTCAACGACAAGCCGGAATTGGGCCTGAGCCGCTCCCTTCAGTTGGGGCTTACAGCGCTGCGGGATTGCACCGCCGTGTGCTTTCAGGTGTCGGACCAGCCGCTTCTGCGAAGGGAATCCGTAGCCGCGCTGGTGAATTTCTGGCATGAGGAGCGGGAGAAGCTTGCCGCCCTTTCCCACGGGGGCGTTCGGGGAAACCCCTGTATCTTTCCCGAGAAATTTTATCCCGAGCTGATGGAGCTTTCCGGCGACGTGGGCGGCGCGGCGGTGATCCGCCGCCATGAGGATGAGCTGCGGCTTTTGGAGGTTCCTCCCGGAGAATTGTGGGACGTGGACACGCCGCAGGCGCTGCGCCGGGCGAAGGATTTGCTGGGGGAGGGGAATATCCTGTGAATTTTCTGGTTGTGGGCCTTGGCGGCGGCTTGGGAGCCGCCGCCCGGTATGGAATCGGGCTGCTCCCCTGGAGGGGGAGCTTTCCCGTCTCAACGCTTCTCATCAATCTCTTAGGAGCGGTGGTCATCGGCTTTCTCTCCGGCTTTGCGGTTCGTCGCCGGATGGATGACCGGCTTGTGCTGTTTTTAAAAACCGGGCTTTGCGGCGGCTTTACCACGTTCTCCACCTTTTCACTGGAGTCGGTGCAGCTGATCGCCGCGGGGGACCGCGGACAGGCCGCGTTTTACATATTCCTCAGTCTGGCGGGCTGCCTTCTGGGGGTTTGGCTGGGTCAGGCCTTGAGCCGGACCCTGCCGGAATAATTCCGGAAGTCCCGGCGGTCCTCCCTTGGGAGGGCCGCTTTATTTTTTAGCGTAAGGCGTGTTCTCCAGCGGCAGGCTGGTGCGGAACACCCCGTCGTAGCGGAAATAAGCGTCGGCGATGGCGGGCGCGGTGGGGATGGAGGTGATTTCTCCGATACCGATGGCCCCCAATGCCACGTTCAGGCCGGGTTTTTCCACAATCAGGGCCTTCACGTCGGGAATCTGGTTGGAGCGCAGCAGGCCCAGCGTGCCGTATCTGGCAAGGGGCTTGCAATCCTGAAGGGGATATTTCTCCGTCAGCGCATAGCCCATGGACATCACCACGCCGCCTTCAATCTGCCCTTCCACGGAGGTGGGGTTCACGGCCCTGCCCACGTCGTGGGCAGCCACAATTTGCTTCACTGTTCCGTCGTCGTTGAGAATGCAGATCTGCGTGGCGTAGCCGTACGCTACGTGGCTCACGGGATTGGGCACGTCGGCGCCCAGCGGGTCGGTCTTCGCCAGATATTCTCCGTAAAATTCCTGCCCCTCCAAATCCGCCAGCGTTTTTCCATTCAGCGCCGCACAAAGCTGGTCACAGGCACGAAGACATGCCTCGCCGGTAACCAGCGTCTGCCGGGAACCGGAAGTAGTGCCGGAATCGGGAGCGAGATAGGTGTTGGACCGCTCGTAAATAATATCGTCCCGCTTAAGGCCTGTTTTTTCCACCGTCATCTGGGTCAGGACTGTACCCAGTCCTTGCCCGATGCAGGAGGCACCGGCGAAAATGTGGAGCTTTCTGTCCGTTACCGTCAGCTTTACGCGTCCGGTATCCGGGATACCCACGCCCACGCCCGCGTTTTTCATGGCGCAGCCGATGCCCACGTATTTTGCGGCGTCATAATAGGGTTTCACCGCCTCCAGCGTTTCGGCAAAGCCGGTGGATTCGTCCACAAGCTGGCCGTTGGGCAGTTCCTGCCCCGGGCGGATGGCGTTGCGCCAGCGGATTTCCCATGGGGTGATACCCACTAAATCCGCCATCTGGTTTAAAAGGCTCTCCACGCAAAAACAGGTCTGGGTCACGCCGAAGCCCCGGAACGCGCCTGCGGGGGGGTTATTGGTGTAATAAGCCCAGCCGTCGATTTCAAAGTTCTGATAGTTATAAGGACCTGACGCATGAGTGCAGGCCCGCTCCAAGACAGGGCCGCCCAAGGACGCATAGGCCCCGGTGTCCGCGATGACCTCCGCCGCCACGCCCTGAATGATGCCGTTTTCGTCGCAGCCCATGGAAAACTCCATCTCCATAGGGTGGCGCTTAGGGTGGATGAGAAGGCTCTCCGCCCGGGAGAACTTCACTTTTACCGGACGCTTGGTGAGATACGCCACCAGCGCCGCATGGTGCTGGACGCTTACGTCCTCCTTGCCGCCAAAGCCGCCGCCCACCAGCAGGTTTTTCACCTTCACCTTTTCGGAGGGCAGGCCCAGCATCCCCAAAATCTCATGCTGCGTGTCATATGCGCCCTGATCCGTGGACCAGACCGTCACGCCGTCGCCCTCTGGAAAGGAAATGGCGCACTCCGGTTCCAGAAACGCGTGCTCAGTCCACGGTGTTGAAAAACGCTGGGTCAATATATGCTTCGATTTGGCGATGGCCTCCGCCGGGTTGCCCCGCTGGATGTGCTTGTGGGAGAGGAGATTGCCGCTTTTGTGGACCAGCGGCGCGTCGGGCAGCATGGCATCTCTGGGGCTGCGGACCATGGGAAGTTCCTCATAGTCCACTTTTACCAGCGCTTTGGCCTGCGCCAGAATTTCCTGTGTCTCAGCGGCCACCACGCAGATAGCATCCCCCAGATAATGGGTGATGTCGCCCACGGCAATCATGGTGTCCCAGTCCCGCACAAGGTGGCCAACTTTGTTATTTCCGGGGATATCCTCCGCCGTGAAAATGCCCACCACGCCGGAAAGGGCCTTTGCCTCCTCCGTGTGGATGGCCAGCACCCGCGCCCGGGGATAAGCGCTGCGTACCGCGCTGGCGTAAATCATTCCGTCCAGATACACGTCGTCGGGATAAATTCCCGTGCCCGTCACCTTTTCCCGCACGTCGACCCGCGGGACCCGGGCACCAAGGCCCCAATCCTCGGGCGGTGCGGGAATCTCTCCGGCGCGGAGTACCTCCGCCGCCAGCAAAATCCCGTCGATAATTTTCACATACCCGGTGCAGCGGCAGATGTTGTTGCGGATGGAAAATGCCGCCTCCTCCCGGGTGGGAGTGGGGTTGCCGTCTATCAGCGCCTTGGCCGAAATCACCATGCCCGGGATGCAGAACCCGCACTGCACGGCTCCCGCTGTTCCAAAGGCATAGGCAAACGCGTCCTTTTCAAAGTCGCTCAGGCCCTCCACCGTTATGATGGTTTTTCCCTCCAGTTTGTCTGTCTGGGGGATACAGGCCTTGGTGGGCTTTCCGTCCACCAGCACCGTGCAGGTGCCGCAGGCACCCTCGCTGCACCCGTCCTTTACGGAAGTCAAATGCAGCTCGTCCCTCAGGAACCGGATGAGCTTTTGGTTGTTCGGCACGGTTACAGCTTTGCCGTTTACGGTAAATGTTGCCATCGTGTACTCCTCCTTCAGCTCCGTGCCCGCCCCGGTCCCACGGCTTTCAATGGGCTGCACTTTCATTCCTGAAAGGTCAACCTTTTAGGCAATTATACAATACCTTTTTGCCCGGCGCAATCTTTGTTTATACAGTTCGTTATACCACTTATAGTATCACGAGTTTAGGGGATACAACTCCCATCCCACTAGCAGCGCGCCCCGGCGGACTGAGATCACGGCCTCCTGCTCCAATACATGATTGCTGACGCCCAGCGGAAATTCCGGTGTGAGCACGGCACTGCACAGGGGATACTGGAATCCCGTCTCGTCCACGCCCTCCGCCCGGTCGCCCAGACAAAACGCGGAAAACAGACCCCATTCCACCTCTTTTTGGACAGTGAGGGACTCGTTTTCGATGGCTGTCCAGAGAAAATCGTCGCCATACAGCCATCCCCGGGCCCCTCTGCGGCGAAGAAACAGAAGGGATTGAAGGTTTGCCAGAGTATGGTCCAGCCGTTTCCCGCCGGTAAATCCGTAGAGGTAAAACGCGTCGCAGCCCTTTTCAAGCCCGGTTTTCAGAGCCAGCATGGCGTCGGTGTCGTCCTTTTCGACAGGGGAACGGTGTACGGCCACGCCGGACGGTTCCTCCATGGAGTCGAAGTCACCCAGCACAAGGTCTGGCGCAATGCCAAGCTTTTGGCACAGAAGATAGCCTGCGTCGGCGGCGATGATCAGGTCGCCGGGGGCGGGCCGCTCCCGCAGGCCGTAAAAGCTGCCTGCGGCGAAAATAAAACAGCGTTTCATAGGTACTTCCTCTGTTTCTCCCGATTCCGGGCGGGCAAAGGATTTGCCTGCCGGTTTTTCCCGAATTGTATCACAATCTCCACCGATTGACAAACCCGGAGCGGACAAACGGACCCCGGCTCCGCCGAAAGCAGAGCCGGGGTTTTTCGGGGAAATTCCGCTTTTTCGGCGCGGGCAGGTATTACATAATGTGTTCTTCGCAGAAATTGTCCACTACCCGCACGCCCATTTCGCCCCGACTGGCCACGGGGAAGAGCGCGATGCTTGTCGGGTCAAAAGCCGGACAAAGCCGCTTTTCCGGTTCCAGGCGCAGGGCGGGTGCGTGCCTGACCGTTCCGTCAGGCCGCTGTTTTTTGTTCATAAAATCACCCTTTGGTAGTGTGTGAACGGGCGCAAAAAGTATTCCAGGTATTTTTTTAAAAAGGGGTTGACAAGTCCGGAATTTTTTGTATAATAATATCTGTTCGCTGCGCATCTCACTTGTGCTTCGGATGGCAGATAGCGGGTTTGTGTAATGGTAGCACGCCGGACTCTGACTCCGTCTGTGAGGGTTCGAATCCTTCACCCGCTGCCAAAGTAAAAAGCCGTCAAACTATTGGGAAACCAAGGTTTGACGGCTTTTTACTTTTTATTTATGTGATTTTGCGCAGGCGTTAAAAAGCATTAAAATGCGGCACGGTGGTTAAAAGTGGTTAAAAAGATTTTTGGCATTTACCCTTATCCGGTGGTTTTCCAAAATATTGGGCTATGCTGCTGGTGGCAAAAATAGCCTGTTCATCTCCTGTATGGGTGTAAACGGAGGATAGTATTAACCTGATACACAAGTAGGTGCGTACGCTGGTGTTTATGTACCGCGACGGCGGATTCGATCGAAAGCTGGCCGTTGGAGTGGAGACGGCAGTATCATATGGAGAACAAGCCCGGAGGACTGAACTCCTCCGGGCTTGTTCTGCTTTCACCGATGCTGACTGTTTTGCATTCTTTGCTCCGTTAAGAAAAAGCAAAGGTTCTGGATTGAAGGGAAATTAAGCCATTTGCTTAAAAATTAAGAGCGTATAGGACGAAATTTCTGTCAACTCATAATATAGCTTTGTGATATAATCATTTCAAAACGGCTATTATATCCACAAAAGCACATATCGGATACCCATATGCTATTTATAAGTATTGCGAATATTGAGAAGAGGTAAAATCATAATATGTCGGATTTAATTTATGAAGTAGAAAATCATTTGGCCCGCATTACACTAAATCGCCCAGAGCATCTCAATTGTTTCAGCGAAGAGATGATTCAGCTCTGGGCAAGCGCGTTGGAGGACATCCGGGATCGGGATGATATTTATGTTGTTCTTCTGTCGGGAAACGGAAAAGCGTTTTGCGCCGGAGGAGATGTAAAGGCCATGGCAACTGGAAATGGCTTCTTCGAAAGCGATGGGGATATTACTTCCACTGCGCTTGCC
This sequence comes from Oscillibacter sp. GMB15532, assembly GCF_041020825.1. NCBI lineage: Bacteria > Bacillati > Bacillota > Clostridia > Eubacteriales > Oscillospiraceae > Oscillibacter > Oscillibacter sp. GMB15532. The sequence continues at coordinate 344,117 of NZ_JBEVTO010000002.1, read as the reverse complement.
AGAAAAAACTCTCTTTGGGACGGAATCCAGCGGATCCCACTGATTCTGGAGGAAATCGACAAGCCGGTTATTGCAAAGGTTCACGGCGCAGCTGTGGGCGCGGGGCTGGATATGGCACTGATGTGTGATATCCGCATTGCTGCGGAAAGCGCATCGCTTTCCGAAAGCTATTTCAACGCGGGAATCGTACCCGGAGACGGCGGCGCTTACTTTTTACCTCGCCTTGTAGGGCGAGACAAGGCCCTTGATTTGTTTTTGACAACGCGGGTTTTAAAAGGCCCTGAAGCGGAAAGGATCGGCCTTGTCACACGCGTTGTACCGGATGACCAGTTGGATGATTATGTGGAACAATATGTCCAAAAACTGCTGGATGCGCCCCAGCAGGCCATGCGCCTGACGAAGCGTGCGATTGACCAGAGCGAACAAAGTACGCTGCGGGCCTCGCTGGATTTGGTTTCTTCCTTTATGGGCATTGTGACTGAGCTGGATGATTACCGGATACGGACAGCTGCGTTGGTTGAACGTTTAAATAAAAAATCCAAAGAAAAGGCTGAACGACAGTGAATAGAATGGCCGGACGTCATATGGCGTCCGGCCATTCTGTTTTTAAAATGCCTATATTAATGCGGCGGGGCTTTCCCGCAACAGGACCTCCAAGGCTGCAATCAGGCAGTTTATCGCCGAAGATGGAACGAAGAAGCAGACCCGAAGGGCGGTTCCTTCCCAGCGGTGCTTATCCCGAGTGCTTACAATGCCCCTATTCCGGCAGGCCCGCCCTCTTATCATTTTTGATATTGAGCTGCTTTGCCTTGCGTACCAGTGTGGATTGCGACATCCCCAAAACCTTGGCCGCCTTATACGTGCTTTTGTAATTGGACAACGCTTCGGAGATCATCTTTTTTTCCAGTTGGTCCACTGCCTCCTTCAGCGAAAATGCGGAGGCTGACTCTGTATTTGCATCCATATTCAGCTTCCCGCTGAACACGGTTAAAATCTGCTGGGGTGTGATGGCATTGCCGCTGGATATAATCACCAATCGCTCTACCACGTTTTCCAGTTCCCGCACATTTCCCAGCCAGTCGTGCTGCTCCAGCAGGATGACTGCCTGACTGAGAAAAAACTTGGACGTTTTATATTTTTTGTTAAACTGCATCAAAAAGCTGGAGGCCAGCAGAGCCACATCCTCTCTGCGCTGGCGCAGGGGGGGAATCAAAATGGGTACCACATTCAGCCGATAGTAGAGGTCACACCGGAATTTGCCCTCGTTAACCTGCTGAAGCAAGTCCCGGTTTGTGGCGGCAATAACCCGAACGTCAATTGGGATATTGTGTGTGCCGCCTACCCGGCGTATCTCCCGCTCCTGCAAAACGCGCAGCAATTTTGGTTGCAGGTGAATGGGGAATTCACCGATTTCGTCCAGCATAATGGTACCCCCGTCTGCCACCTCAAACAGGCCGATTTTTTGCTTAAACGCACCGGTAAAAGCCCCCTTTTCATAGCCGAACAGCTCTGACTCCAAAAGGTTTTCGGGGATTGCTGCGCAGTTGACCGAGATAAAGGGGCCATCTGAGCGGAGACTTTTATTATAGATTTCCTTTGCGACAACCTCTTTTCCCACGCCGCTTTCTCCTGTGATTAAGACGCTGGCATCGGATTTGGCGATGACCGCAATCAATTTGCGCAGGGCGATCATTTCCTTGGAGTTGCCAACCAGATTCGTTGCGGCCTGGTTGTCCCGCAGGTACTGTAATTCCTCCTGCATCCGATTGTTTTTTTCGATCTCCTGCTCCAGCTCGTCCTTCCACTTCGCCATCATGGTCAGGTCCTGTATCTGCGTAAATATCAGCACCAGCTCTTCGTCGTTGAAAATGGGAGTGCTGCGCACCACCACCTGACCGCCGTCCGGCATCTGAGAGACAACAACCACCTCTCGCTTTTTTTCAATTGCCTGCAGGCAGGCGGGGGTGTTGGTCGGCACCTTTAAATAATTATAGGCGAGGTCCACAATGCTGTCTGTTAATTCATGATGGATGTCGTCCAATGAAAGATAGTAGTTCATCGTTCTCGTCACTTCGTGAATACTGGAAATATGCCGATGAATGACTTCCTGTCTGGGCAGCTTATAAGTATTTTCCCATGCCCGGTTCACAAATTGCACGATTCCGTCCGGAGTGATGAAATGAACCGGCTGCCGGATCAGATCTGCAAGCTGAAGGATATCGATATAGGATGTATCCCAGTTGAAAGGCTCTTTACCCATGACGCAAGACTCTCCTTCATATTCCATTTGCGGAATTATTCAGACTCGACGCGCGAATACATTGGGAATCCCCAGGTCTAAGCGGTACTTGGCAATGGTCCGGCGGGAAATATTCAAACCGTTTGTGGCAAGCAAATCGGTGATCTGCTGGTCGCTCAGCGGCGCACAGTGATCCTCGGAAGCAATCAGCTCTTTGATTTTTCTGGTCAGCCCGTCGTTGGTGATATCTGAATTTCCAACGTTGAGTGACACAAATTTCCGCAGGGGAAACGTCCCGCGGGGACAGCTCAGATATTTTCCCCTCAAAGCCCGGCTGACCGTCGATTCATGACACGACAGCTCCTGCGCCAATTCCCCGAGGAGCAGCGGCTCAATGGGACCGCCGTTTTCAAAAAAGGCTCTTTGACGGTCCAGTATCAATTCACAGAGGTGCAGAAGTGTTTTCCGGCGCTGCTCAAGGGCCGTTTGCAGCACCTTGGCCTGCCGCAGCCGGTCATATAAATAGGTGGTACTTTCCTTATCATGGGCCCCCTTCAGCAGCTTTATGTAGTATTGACTGATGTGGATGCTGCCGCTCCATTTGTCGCAAAGGCAGACATCCCATCCGTTTTCTTTCGGTAGCATCAGAATATCCGGAATGACATAGGCCCTTTCAGCGGGGGCGAAACAGGCGCCGGGATATGGTTCCAGCCCGCGAAGGACCTGCAATGCCTGCTCCAACTCCGGAATCTTTACGCCGCACTTCCTTGCAAGGCGGCTCATAGACAGCGTGCCCGCTGATTCCAGACAGTTCTTTACAAAATATTCCGCAGTTTCACATGGTCGGGGCAGTCTGCGCAGTTGAACCAGCAAGCACTCCCGTACGGAGGGAGCGCAGACACCGACCGGTTCCAGCCCGCGCAAAAGGGCAAGGCAATATTCCGAGTCCTCGGCCGCGCCCTTGCAGCAGGCCGCCGCCTGCTCCGGGGTGATCTTCAGCCTCCCGTTGTCTTCGATGGAGCCGAGGAGAAAATTCATCATTCTCTGCTGCGCGTCCGTTAGCTTTAAAAAGTCGATTTGCAGGCGCAGGTACTGCTCTAAAGACATTGTGCGCCTGTCGGGGATTTCCGGCTCCGGCATGTCCTCCGCCACCGCTCGTTCATAAAAACCCCGGCTGTATACCGGCTGCTGGCTAAACCAATTGGCAAGCCTGAGGTCCTTTTCAATTTCGCTACGGTCCCGCTCAACATTGATTAAAGGATTTTCGTTTTCAGCCTGATTCAAAAATTCACTCAGCTCATCTCCGCTCATTTCAAGAACTTCCAGCCGCTGCAACTGATACTGGTGCAGCTCCTGGCCCTGTCGGACCGTTTGCTCGATTCCCGACACAGCGTTTTCTCCTTTCGATTTACTTTTGCATTATTTTGCGAGAAAACAAACCGCTTTTGCTGATATTAAATATAGCACAGCTTAAATTCATTTCGCAAATGCTGTCACGCCTTATTTTTAACGGAAAAAGTCAAAATTGAATTTTTGATTTATTTATAAGTTAATATCGACTTACTTTTTGAAGTGCCGGTGTTTGCCCCTAAATATCGCATACTGAGCCGCTTTCTACACTTCTCAGCGTGTCTTTATACAAAAAATATTTGATCATTAAACTCTTTAAATGCGCAAGTCATTTTTGACTTGCCTTTTTTTGCGTCATTGTGCTTGTCTTAGTCAACATGTCTATTTATTGACAGCTTTTTTTCCAAACTTGTAGATTCTATGAAATTTCAGAAATTTTTTAGTTTTTACGACTGTTGGCCTGAAAAATGCTTTACAAAGTAGGGTCATAACAGGAGGTTTTGCAATGAATCAAAATAGAAAAGCGTTTATTACGGCAGAAATAACAGGGACGGTGTATGGTTCAGGCATGAGTCCGTATCTCCCCGTCATGCCACAGCAGATGATCGATGAGGCAGTTCGTTCTTATGAAGCGGGTGCTTCCATTGCACATGTTCATACGCGGAGCCCAAGCACCGGCGAGCCGGATGCGGACATAGCCCGGACGCTGGAAATTGTGGGCGGAATTCAGCGGCGCTGCGATATGATTGTCTGCGTAGGCTCCTGTGGAAGTCAAACGGCGTCTTTTGAGGAGCGGTTGGCCCCCGTTTCAAAATTGCAGCCGGAAATGGCGGATTGCAATATTGATTCCATGAATTTTGCCATATCCGATGTTTCGGAAAGAATTCTGGACGGATACGGCTGGAGAAAGCCGTATCTCCGTGAAACCGGAGGATGTGCACTTACGAATGCGTGTGCCAATATGGAGATGTTTGTCCGCGCAATGAACACAAATGAAACGCGTCCCCAATTTGAAATTCATGATCCCAGTATGCTGAATACTGTGGCTTGTTTTGTAAAAAGCGGAATTGTCAGGCCACCTGTGTATTTGCAGTTTGTGCTGGGGGTTCAGGGGGGCATCTCCGCTTCCGTAAAAAACCTGCTGTTCTTAAAGGAAACTGCCGACCTGCTGCTGGGAGTCGACGGCTATATCTGGTGTGCCGCCGCTGTGGGCCGGCACCAACTGCCCATGGCGGCGACAGCGCTGGCAATGGGCGGCAATGTCCGCGTGGGACTGGGGGACAGCCTGTATCTCCGCGCCCATGTGCTGGCGCAGTCCAATGCTGAGCAGGTCACTGCCGTCCGGAGCATTGCCGACGCCATGGACATCGAGCTGGCAGTACCCTCCGAGGTCCGGAGTATGCTTGGCCTGAAGGGTTCCGATCGGGTGGTCCTGACATAATAGGGCATTGATTCACATTGTCAGTTTTATTAATTCGGGGTCGCCATGATGTTTAAGCAGGGCGGCCCCGGATACGTGCTCACTGCCTGCGATGGGTACGGCAAATAGATTGATGCCCGCTCATAGGCTCTTAGATAATTCTGGAGCAGAGCAGATAGATCAGGGGAATTGTCAAAACAGAAAGCATGGTGCTGGAAATCACGCAGGCTGCGGCCAGAAAGCCGTCCTTTTCATATTCCTTTGTGAACATTACCGTCATAGCGCCTGCCGGAAGGGCGGCCAGGACGACCGATACGCCCGCGACGGCTGCCTGTGTGATTCCGGATAGCTTGAGCAGTACCAGCACAATCAGCGGCATTCCAAGCAAGCGCCAAAAGCAAAGCTTCCAGATTTCCCTGTTCAAAAACATCTCGGGTTTTAAGTCGGAAATAACGCAGCCAATCAAAATCATGGACAGCGGGGTTGTACAGTTTCCTAAGGAAGAAATGGCATTTTCAAGCGGAACGGGCAGGGTGATCTCCAGCCAAGCGACCAGCAGGCCTAAAACAACCGCCCACAGGGGCGGTGATTTGAGCAGGCGTTTCATCCAGCCGCTTGATTTCCCAGCCACAAAATAGGCAATTCCAATCGTTAGAATAAAAATGCGTGCCGGAAGCAAGGCCACGGACAACAGCATAATTCCCTCCGCACCATAGATTCCGCCAATGACCGGCAGTCCCATAAAATTGCCGCTGGGACAAAGGATGGCAAAACGCAGCACCGGCTGCTGTGCGGCTGGCTTCTTCCGATAGAGCAGCACACCGGCAAGTATGTAAAGCAGATGTACCGCGATGGTAATCAGTATCATCAGAACGGAGCTTTTCAGAATGTCATTGGGAATGCGCTCGAAAAAAGCCGAAAATATGCTGCACGGCAAGATTAGATTAATCATCATTTTTGAAAGGCCGCTGCTGACTCCTTCCGTGATGATTCCGGTTTTTTTTCCCAGCGTCCCAACTAAAATCATGACCAGCAAAGAGCATTGCAGTTGCAGAATTGTAATTGTCATTTTTGTGATTCTCCCATCCGGTAATACAAGTCGCTTATAGTTCCCTTGGATATAAGAGCAATTTGCATACCAGCTGTTTGATTTTGCGTAAATCTATTTTTTCGGAGAGAGAAGCTGGCGCAATTCTGCCCCGGACACGAGAGTTGGCATGGAAAATGCTAGTCTTAAGGTTGAGATACCGGGCTGTTCGTCATCCGAGAAGAGTTCGGCAGACGTGCGGCCTGATTTGGCGGAGCGCTCCGCCAGGCAGCCCGTGCCATGCTCCCATTGCATGGCCTTGTTCCACTGGCTCCCGCCAAGTGCCTCGGGCGCTTTATGTTCAGCCGCTGGTTTCACAAATGAAAGGAGACATTATAATGCAGTATCCGTATCTTTTTTCTTCCATCGACATTGGGTCCATGCATGTAAAAAATCGTATTTTTATGGCGCCCATGTCCTCCCATCTTGCAAGTACCACCGGCCATTTGACGGACGAAATGCTTGCCTACTACGAGGCACGCGCCAGAGGAGGGGCAGGCTATATCACAATTGCCAGCGTTTTGATTGACCGGCTGTCCCGCTATGGCACCTTTCGAAACGTTGGCCTGTACGAGGACGCTCAAATTGAGGAACTTCACCGGCTGACCGACATAATGCACCGCCACGGGGCGGCAGTGGGCGCACAGCTGCTGCATCCCTCCACGGCGGCGCTGTCCCGATACAACGAGGGCCGCAGGCCTGTTGCCGCGTCTCCGGTGGAGGCAAGAGCTTATCAAGAGCTTCCCCGGGAACTGACGAAGGAAGAAATCCGGGAATTTGTTTTAAAGTTCGGTGCCGCCGCCCTCCGGGCGGAAAAGGCGGGCTTCGACGCAGTGGAAATTCACTGCTGTCACCGCCACGGGCTGCTGGGGAATTTTCTCTCTCCGCTGCACAATAAGCGGGTGGATGAATATGGCGGCGGGGTTGACGGGCGGCTGCGGATGCCACTGGAGGTTATTTCTGAAATTCGCAGGCAGGTAGGCCCGAATTTTCCTGTCATTGTACGGATGTCCGCCACGGACGGGGAGCCGGACGGACAGTCCCTCCTTGAGGGAATCTACATCGCGCGCCGCTTTGAAGCGGCCGGGGTGTCTATGATTCACTTGTCCAACGGCTCTCTGGATATTCCGTGGAAAACCACCGCACCGTCCGGTGTTCCTCAGGCATTCAACGCAGACCTTGCGGAAAAAATCCGAAATTCCATTCATATCCCTCTGGGGTTTATCGGCCGCATCAATGAACCGTGGGTTGCCGATATGGTGATTGAGCAGGGAAAAAGTGACGTGGCCTATATCGGCCGCGCGCTGATTGCAGACCCTGAATTTCCCAACAAGGCGCAGGAGGGAAGGGAAAACGAACTCTGTCCCTGTATCGGCTGCCTGCGGTGTCTTGCCACTGTGAATGCGGACGGCAGCGTCTGCTGCACCATAAATCCCGTAGCGGGGCACGAATTGAGGATGGAGAAGGCACAGGCGGCAAACGTACCTTCTAAAAAGGTATTGGTCATAGGAGGCGGACCGGCAGGACTGGCTGCTGCTGCCGAAGCGGCCCGGCAGGGCCATCAGGTGACGCTGGCGGAGCGTACCCACCGTCTGGGCGGGCAGATGTATCTGGCTGGATTCCCTCCCTGCAAGCATGACGTGGCAAAGGGGACACGTTACCTCATTGAGCAGGCCGAAGCCGCAGGAGTGCGCATACAGCTTGGGAAGAGCATCTCCGCCGGCGATATTTCCGCGCAGGAATACGACGGAGTGATTTTGGCAGCCGGTTCGGATCCCATTCTGCCCCGCTTCTTACAGGGAGCCGCACAATTGGTCAGTGCGCAGGACGCGCTGGAGGGCAACGTCACCGTCGGACGCAACGCCGTGGTCATCGGCGGGGGACCGGTGGGCTGCGAAACTGCAGATTTCCTTATCCATCCCCACAACGATCTCGGCCCCAACAGCAGACGTGTAAGCATTGTCGAAATGGACGACTATTTGGAGAAAAACGAAAGGACAGCCGCCCGGATGCTTTTGGTGGAGCGGCTTCTTGCCAAGGGCTGTCGAATTGTTACGGGCGCAACCGTGGAATCCGTCGATGGAGATACGTTGCATTACCTGAAGGACGGGCAGTCTGAGGTTATTGAACACATTGATACGGTGGTGGCCGCCATTGGGACCAGAGGCGATACGGAGCTTCTTTCTGCACTGAAAGAGCTGCCCGTGCCTGTGCAGGCCGTCACGGATACGGTCAACATCCTGCTGGCGATTTCCGGCGGACGGGATGCTGCCAGAGCGCTGTTCCGGTAATTAATTCAATAGAACCTTGAGAACGCGCAGAGAAGCGGGGCGAAATGAAAATTTCGCCCCGCTTTCTTGCGGTCTGTGGATCTATTTCAACGGAGATTATTGAGCCGCAAAGCCCGTGCGGACTGCTCCAAGGCACTTGGCGCTTTCCGTGCGGAAAAACACCTGGTCGTTCATGCAGGTGACAAGCTGAAAGCCCTGCTTCAGGCGCTTGATGGCCGCGTCCTGATTTCCGGTCACGATTCCTGCGGTAATGTCATATTTTTTGCAGGCATTCAGCACGGTTTCCACCGCTTCGATCACATCTGGGTGATTGACGTCTCCCGGGTGGCCCATGTCCTGAGAAAGGTCCGCCGTGCCGATAAAGATGCAGTCCAATCCCGGAGTTTGGCAGATTTCTTCGATGTTTTCAACGCCCAGCTTGGTTTCGCACTGCATAATGGTATAAAGATTCTCGTTGGACTGCTTGGTATAATCCTCGTACATGCCCCATCTGGGTCCGCGGCCGCCGTTTGCTCCCCGCTTGCCCAGAGGAGGATATTTGACGTAGCGGATGATTCCGTCCGCCTGCTCCCGGGTTTCCACCATGGGAACCATCAGGCCGTGAATGCCCACATCCAGCAGGCGGCTCATCATGGGCAGATCATTGGGATCATAAACCCTGACAAACGCGGCCATGCCGTATAACTCGCAGGCCCGGGCCATATCCACCATTGTTTCCGTATCGGTCTGAGCATGCTCTGCGTCGATGATGATAAAGTCCATTCCGTTGATGCCCAGGCACTCACAGTTCATTGCGGAGCCGGAGGCGACAAAGGCTCCCAGAACATATCCGTTTTTAGTCAGCTTTTCTTTCACAAAATTCCGCATTTTCATATGGCTGTTTCTCTCCTTCAAAGGTGTTCGGCCTTGATTTTTGGTTTTATTGAAAAAAGGTCCGGAAGAATACAATGTTCCTCCGGACCTTTCGCGCGGTTCTTATTTCTTCAGGGTTTCCAGAAACTCCATGTAATTCTTCTTGAACTCGGGCCGGGGAGTTCCGAAAATGTCCATCTGGAAGCAGGGGATATCCGTGTCGTGGACATCAATGTAATGCATCACGTTGGCGGGAACCACCACAAAGCTGCCGGGTGTCAGATGATAAGGGGTGCCGTCCACATAGTAGTCGCACTCGCCCTCAAGCACCAGAGCGACCTGCTCCTCCGGGTGAGAATGGGGACGCTTCTCGTGGCCGGCGGTGACCTGTCCGAGGGTGACGGTCATATCGTCGGCGCCCATGGCCAGCGTAACCTGCTTGATTCCTTCGCGAATGGGTCTCCAAGGCATTTTGTTCCAGTTTCCAGACATAATTTCACTCATGATTTTTACTCCTTTAATATTGTTTTTATCAGTAAATGGGGCTAACAAAGTTTTATCAGGCAAGCCCCATCATCTGCGGCACGAACATCACAAGCTGCGGGACATACGCCATCAGCAGCGTTGCGACAAGGGCTGAGATAATAAATGGGATCAGGGGCTTGGTCAATCGGTCCAGGGGAATTTTTGTAACGTTGGAGGTTACAAACAGGGTCATGCCGACAGGGGGGGTTACCAGGCCGATGGTCAGCATGATGCAGAACCAGACGCCGAAGTGAACCGGCTCCATCCCTGCGTAGGTAGCCAGCGGCATCATCACAGGCGTAAAGATGAGCATGGCAGCGGTAGCTTCCATAGCGCAGCCCACAAGAATCAGGATTGCAAACATCATCATGATGATGACCGCTCCGCTCTGCGTAATGCCGAGAACGGCGCTTTCAATCGTGGCGGGGACCTTTGCAATTGCCATGGTCCAGCCCATGATGTTACCGAATCCAATGATAATGAAGATACCTGCTGTGGTGCCGACGGAGTTCATCAGTACCTTGGGGAAGATTTTCAGATTCATTCTGCCATAGATCATGCCTGCGACAATTGCCGCAAACACGGCAACCGCACCGGATTCGGCGGGGGTGAAGATACCGGCTGTGATGCCGCCAACCAGAATTACGGGCACCAGCAGGGCGGGAATTGCCTTGACGAAGCTTTTAAGTGCCAGCTCTTTGTCAAAATGGTCAGTGCTCTTGGGAAGCCCGCGCTTCTTCACGTTGAGGCGAATCACGATAATGTAGGCCAGGCCGATCAGCAGGCCGGGGATGATTCCGCCCATAAACATCGCGTTGAGAGAAACGCCCGTCAACACGCTGAAGTAAACAAACGTGGTGCTGGGAGGGATAATGGGGCCCAGCACGCCGGAGGCGCAGACCAGAGACGCGGAGAAGTCGTCGGGGTATCCGTCGTGAATCATCTCCGGGACCACCACGGCACAGAGAATAGCCGCGACGGCGTTGGCGGAGCCGAGAATTGCCGATAGAATCATGGCCACGAGAATTACCACGTAGGCAAGGCCGCCGCGGAAATGCCCCACCAGTGTCCGAACAAAATCAATCAGCTTTTCAGTGACGCCGCTGGCATTCATCAGCTCGCCTGCCATAATAAAAAACGGAATGCAGGTCAGGCTGCTGACGTTCATGCCCGCGAAAATCTTTTGTGTGAGAATGTTGAAGTAGGAGTCAACGCCCATCGTCATTACGTGGGCGAAACCAGCCAGTCCGAGAACAAAACAAATGGGAACGCCAAGAACCAGCGTCACCAGAAAAACGGTAAGTACTGCTATCACTGTGCCTTGTCCTCCTCTACCTTGTTTCGATACGCGCCGCGCTGCCAGCCGGTAAAAATGTTGTAAAACTTCTCCAGTGTAAATATGAAGATGATCCCCAGACCCAGTGCAATCGGCAGATAGGGCCAGAACATCGAAACCTTCAGGCCGATGCTCACCTGCCTGACAATGGAGGGGGTTTGCAGCGTTTGCAGGGCATTCATAAACATATAGCCCGAAAACAGCAGACAGATTGTGTTAATTACAAGTGACAGAATCAGATTAACGGTTCCCCGCACGTGAGCGGAAATGAGGTCAAACGCCACCAATCCGCCTTCTTCGCGATAGACTGCCGCACCGCCCAGCATTGCCACACACACAACGCCGTCGCGTATCAATTCATCGGCCCAGGAGAAGGATAGTCCGAACATATAGCGGCGCACAATTTCCGCCAGTGATACAACCAGCATAATTCCCAGGGTCAAAGCGGCCATAGCCTTTGCTATAAAGGCGATTGCATCAAGAATGCGCTGAATTTTTCCCATGTTTTACCCTCTTTCAACAGATTGCGCGTTTACTGCAAGCTCTGTGCCATATCAATCAGGTTGGCGATTTTGGGATCTTTTTCACGGTATGCATCCCACGTTTTGGTGGCAATATCAACAAACTCCTGACGTGCATCGCCCTCGATCGTATTAAACTGAACGCCCTTATCCTGACAGGCAGCCACGGCCTGAATCTCATAATTGGGCAGGTATTTGCTGAAGAGATTCTGGGCGCCCAGATCCATGCCGGTCAAAATGGCGTCCTGCTGGTCGGCGCTCAGACTGTTCCAGAAATCCAGGTTCATCACCAGCATGGAGGGGAAGGGATACAAACCGATTTCAGAGACGTATTTCAGCACCTCGTAATGGTTCATGGCGTAAATGGAGGTCATGTTGATTTCCTCGCCGTCAACAACGTTGTTCTGCAAAGCGGTGAAGACCTCGCTGTAAGGCACGGTGACGGGGCTGGCGCCCAGATCTTTCATAACGCCTTCCAGCATGTTGGAGCTGGCAATGCGCAGCTTCAGTCCCTTCAGATCGGCAACGCTGGTGATGGGACGCACGTTGTTTGCAAACAGCCGCATGCCGTTTTCGCCCACGCCGACAATCTTCAGCCCCAGATCCTCACCCACCTGGTCAAAAATCGCCTGAGCGGCATCGCTGGTCAGGACCTGATATTCCTTTTCGTAGTCACTGATCAGGAAGGGGAGCTGAAAAGCCTCAAACAGGTTTGTGTAAGTATTAAAGGAACTGGTGGTAACCGTCACGCACTGGATGGTACCGTCCATAATCTGCTGCATCATGTCGGCTTCGCCGCCCAAGACGCCGTCGGCCTGATAGTCAATGGTGATGTTGCTGTTTTTCTGCATGTAGTCAATTGCATCTTGGTCGGCGGAATACTGGGGCATGGAGCTGCTGCCGTAGTTGCCCCAGACGATGCTGACGGGCTCGCCGTCACCTTGGGTGGCGCTGCCGGAAGCAGAAGCTGCACCGGAAGAGGAATTGCCTCCGCAGGCAGTCAGAAAGAGCATAGATAGTGCCATAGCTGCCGACAGCAAGGGTTTTACACGATTCTTCTTCATAATTTCCTCCATAAAGTGTTTTATTTACACATTCAACAGTAGCGCGGGATTCTTCTTGGTAATCAGATTAATGTCCTCTTCGCTGAGACCAAACTTGTCCATCAGCACACGGATGAAGCGGTACATGCCCTCCACCGGGGAGCCGTTGCCGTTTTGCCCCATGTCGGAGTCCAGAATCATGCGGTCCAGCGGAACTGCCTTGAGCATTTCACCAATCACTTCGTCGCCCAGAGTGCCCAGCTTGGAGCCGCAGGTGAAGACGCAGACATTGATTTCGATGAATGCACCCAGATTGGCCCACTTGGTCATCTGCTCGTAGCTTGCGCCAATGTGGAACTGGGGATGGTTGACCAGAATATACTTTACGCCAAGCTCCGTGGCCTTTTCCACCAGATGATCGATTTCCCAGGCGGTTCCGTGGCCGGTGCCGAGAACCACGTCCTTTTCCGCAAGCAGCTTGAGGACTTCCACGGCCTTGTCGTCCATGTTTCCGTTCTCATCCACATAGGTAACCGGCGTCTCGGGGACAGACATCTTGCCCGCGCCCACAAAGGTGCCCTTGTGGTGGTCGATGTGATTTTTTGAAGATACCGTGGGGAAATAGATAATCTTTGCGCCCATATTAATTGCCGCGTCCACTGCCAGCGTGTTGAAAAGACCGATGGAATTGTTCAGTGCCATAGAGCTGTAAATCTCAACGCCCCGGGCGTCGCAGTGCTCCTGAACCATCTTGACACCCATGCAGCTGGGGAAGTAATGGTCCTTGACCAGAAATCCGCGATAACCGGCCACAACGGCCTCCTTCAGCATATCGGCGGCATCCACCGCGCGATTAGCCACAGAGGGGCCCGCATGGACATGAATATCCAGAATCCCCTTGAGAATCTCTCTTTCGTCTGTCATAATTCTCCTCCTCAAATTTCATGTGATTTTGTTTGTTGGCTGATTAGACTCCCTGTAAGGTGTCATCCCACGTTTGTAAGTATAGCAATATTTGTGCCATCTTTCCAAATAATATCTGGTGAAAAACTCACAACAACTTTTCAGGGGCAGTAAGAGCAAATAAAGCCAACAATTGCAGGCGGTTTAAAGACTTGTCCCATTGTTCGGACATGAGCCGCTCTGTCCCCCGAAAAAAAGGGACTGCCAACGCAAGTTGTTTTCAACTCGTTTTTTAAGGGCGTGATATAAAAATGACTTATCGGACAGCCCCGCAAGGTTCATCCGCAGCGTGGAAAAGGCAGTGTCTTAGGAAAGCAGCTCTTTTGAGTTTGGCGTATTAGGCCCCCAGCATCGGTTGCAGGTTGTCCGCCACATGAAGCGGGGCGTCGGTGGCTGCACAGACTTCTTCCACCGTGTATTCCGGATTGATTTCCATCAGTAGCAATCCTCCGTCCGTGACTTTCATAACGCCCATTTCCGTGATGATGGTGGTGACACACTTTACCGCCGTGTAGGGCAGTGTGCACTTTTTCAGAATCTTGGGCTTCCCCTTGGCCGTGTGCTCCATAGCGACAATGCACTGCTTAGCCCCCACGCACAGATCCATGGCGCCGCCCATTCCCGGCATCTTTTTGCCGGGAATAATCCAGTTTGCCAGACTGCCTTCCTCGTCAACCTCCAGCGCGCCCAAAATGCAGGCGTCCACATGGCCGCCGCGAATCAGTGCAAAGTTGGTGGCAGAATCCGTAAAGGCGCCGCCGGTAAGGACGGAAGAGGGGGCTCCGCCCGCGTCCGTCACATGATAAGGCGCATAGTGTCCCTCTTCTTCACCGGGCCGCCCGCCGGCCCCGACGATGCCAAGCTCCGCGTGAATCGTCACCTCAATGTCCTTTGGCAGAAAGGTGGGAATCATGGTCGGAAGGCCGATGCCCAGATTCACAATGTCCCCGTTCTTCAATTCCTTTGCCGCCCGTGCGGCAATTACTTCCTTTGCGTTCACTGCGCTGCGCCCCCCTCCACGATATAGTCCACCAAAATTCCCATGGTCATCACATCTTCCGGCTGAATTTCGCCGATGTTCACCAACTGCTCCGTCTCCACAATTACCAGTTTGGCGGCGCCTGCCATGGGGACGTTAAAGTTGCGCATGGTTCCCTTATACCAGACGTTGCCGCTCAAGTCGGTTTTGTAGCCGCCAAGCAGCGCCACGTCGGCTTTCAGCGCCTTCATCAGAAGATAGTCCCTGCCGTCAATCGAGAGCTTACGGTCAGTGAGAGGACTTTCCTCTACAACGGTACCTACGCCCACCGGCGTCAGGATGCCGCCCAGTCCCGCGCCCCCGGCGCGAATCATTTCCGCAAGGGACCCCTGAGGGACCAAATCCACCTCCAGCGTTCCCTCCATGGACTGCTGGCCCACCTCGGGCGACATGCCCACGTGAGTGGCAATGACCCGCTTCACCTTGCGCCAGTGAATCAGGCCGGCCACGCCGTAATAGGGCTCGCCCCCGGGGCCGACTTCCCGGCCCATGTCGTTTCCAATCAGGGTAAAGTCGCCCTTGTCCGATTTAATCAGCTCGTCGATAATTGCATGGGCCTGCCCGCAGCCCAGAAAGCCGCCGATCATAATAGTTGCGCCGCTGGGTATTAACGCCGCCGCTTCCTTTGCGGAAATCACCTGTTTATTTGCCACGCATGCTCCTCCATTTCGTAAATGTATCTTAGAAATTCACCTGATCGGCGCCCTTGAGATTCAAAATCGCCCGGGCTTCTTCCGCTGTGGCAACCTCCCGGCCGAGAATGTGCGCCGCTGCGGCAGCGGCCTGAATCTGCTCCGCGTTGGATTTGGCGAGTACACGGGGGCGGATGTACAGGTTATCCTCAAGGCCCACACGGGCATTGCCCCCCATGGCCATTGCCGCCGTAATCATAGGGAACTGATGTCTTCCGGCAGCCGCGCAGGACCAGTTGAATTCGTCAAGCTGCTTTTCGGCGGTGTTGCGCAGGAACACCAGATTGTCCACCGATGCGGGGAGCCCGCCCTGAATGCCCATAACAAATTGCAGATAAATGGGGCACTTCAAAATTCCCTGCTTTTTGAAATAGGCAATGTTGTTGATCATGCCTGCGTCATAGACTTCAAACTCTGGAATGGTGCCGTTTTCCTGCATGGTGTGAATGTAGGTGTCCAGCCCCTGATAGGTATTGGCAAATACGTTGTCGTAAGTGCCCGCCAGATATGTTTTCTCCCACGCGGGGGCGTCGTCCGTCAACTGCGGGACAAGTCCCGCCAGAACAAAATTCATGGAGCCCGCGTTGCAGGAGGCCAGCTCCGGCTTCATATCGGGGACCACAGACAAACGCTCCTGCACCGTCATCATCTGGCTTGCTCCGGTGGTAATGCAGATGATCACGTCGCACTCTGCCTTGATAGCGCTCACCATCTGACGCATCAGCTTGAGATCGGAGGACGGCTCCCCGGTTTTGGGATCTCTTGCGTGGAGATGGACCACAGCGGCGCCTGCACGGGCCGCGCCAACCGCCTGAGCGACGATATCCTCCGGCGTAATGGGCAGGTATGGGCTCATGCTGGACACGTGGACCGCGCCGGTGATGGCGGCAGTCAAAATTACCTTATTGTTTTTCATAAAAATGCTCCTTTCCCTTATTCCTTCACAAGCTTTCTGACCTCTTGAAAGTGCTGCTTGGTGCGGCTGTGGAAAAAGCCGAGATCGTTCATGCAGGTGACAAGCTGAAAGCCCTGACGGATGCGTCTGGCCGCGTCGTCGGCGCTGGCGGTCACAATGCCGGGAATCACGCCGTTTTTCTTGCAGGCCGCCAAAATCCGATCAATTGCCGCCACCATCTCCGGCGCTTCCACCTGATGATTGGCGGAGGAATCGGCCTTAAACTGAATGCCCATTTCCAGAGACAAGTCGCCTGTTCCGATAAAAATTGCGTCCAGACCCGGCGTTGCGGCAATTTTTTCAATATTGTTCAGGCCCTCGAGGGACTCGCACTGAACAATGCACAGGGTATTGTCGTTGGCGTTTTTCACATAGTCGTCGTATGCGCCCCAGCGGGGACCGCGTCCGCCGTTGGCCCCGCGCTTACCAAGGGGAGGATATTTTAAGTACTGCACTGCGTGCTGTGCCTGTGCGGGAGTTCCCACCAGCGGGGCCATCACGCCGTGGACACCCACGTCCAGCATTCGGCTCATCATGGGCGCGTCGTCCGGGTCATAAACCCGGACCAGCGGCGCCATGCCGTACAGCTCCGAGGCGCGGCACATCTGGACGATGCTTTCCGCATCCGTCTCTGCGTGCTCACAGTCAATCATTACGAAGTCCAGTCCGCCAAGGCCGAGAATCTCGCAGTTTACCGCCGAACCGGAAGCCACAAAAGCACCCAGCGCATAGCCGTTTTCCGCAATTTTTTCCCGGACCAAATTACGCATTTTCATATCGTATCTATCCTTTCCATGCCCGCCTGACGCACCTTTTTTGGCGGCAGACGGGCCGCGGTGTTTTTAATTAAGTACAGAGGCCGGTTTTCACAGGCCTCCGTACGTAAATGTTCTTCATTGAAAATTCCTGCGGAGGGTGAAAAAGTTATCCTCTGACCTCAGCGCCGGTATCCTGCGGCTCAGTCAGGTCGGGAACCTCCCGGCCGCCTGCATCCCAGTCGATATCATATTCGGATTTCAGCCACGCCTTGTACTCGTCGCAGCTTGAGGAGCGCTTGGGAGACATGATATCCATCTGGTAGCACGGACCCTGAGAGCGATAGACCTGTGCGTAGTGCACATAGTGAGGGGGAACGTTGACCCAGCAGCCGGGGGACAGGCGATAAGGAACGCCGTCCACCCAGTAGTCGCACTCGCCCTTGACGACGGTTGCAATCTGCTCGTTGGGATGGGTATGGGGGCCGATGGGCATTCCGTTGAACATCTGACCCAGACACATATGCATGTTGGCGGCCTCCATAGCAAAGCACTTCATGTAGCACATGACCTTGCCGTCGACATCCTTTCTGTGGTTGGGCATCCAGGGGAGATCGTTGTAGTTGCCGTACATAATTTTAGCCATGATTCAGTTTCCTTTCCGATTCGTTTATTTGCCTTTTCAGCGCAGAGATTTTCTTTGAAGAACAGGGGATCGCGTCAAAACTCCAGATAGCTCTGGGGAAGGCCCTCCAGAATGTCGGAGGTCAGGCTGTAAGATGCAATGGGATAGCGCAGGCCGTTTTTACTCAGCCCTTCCAAACCGTTTACCGCACGCACCAAATCCTGAGGGGAAAAGGTCAGCCGCAATTCGTTTTCCCCCATACCGGCAAACTTTTTATCCGCATAGCACGGCAGGCTCATGGACGGCTCTCCCGTCAAAAAAGTCTTTCCCCAGGAGTCCGAGCAGGTGGACTCGCCCACAAAGGTGAAATTCAGCTTTTTATAGTCCTCAAACTGATAGCCCGACAGCAGCATAAATGCCTGCGCGGGGCTCATGTACAGCACGCATACGTCCGGCTCGATCCGCCCTGCCGTCAGAGGCGACGCTACCACGGCGATGTACTCCGGCGGTACGCAGTTTAGCGCCAGATTGTGCGCTTTCGCTGCTTCAAGATTGTTAAACCAGACGCCGTTGAAGATTTCACCGGAATACCACTTTTCATCACGTTCAAACATTCCGTTGATTCCGCGGCAATAATTTGCGTGCACATTTTCAGACTTGCAGGCGCTGGTCCAGTTATACTGAGCGGCATGACCCACAATGGTGCACGGCGGCAGATGCTTCTTATGAATCCGCACCTTTGGAATGCTTTGAAGCTCCTCCTCCGTTTTAATCCATTTCATGGCAACAGGAGGCGTTTGCAGGCGCAGCAGCTTTGTCAGCCGCTCAACAATACTTTCCCAGTCATAGTTTTCCATGATGTCACTGTCCCTTCCTCTCAATGACAGGACTTTCTTGCCGGGCTGATTCGGCCCGATAAATCCTGTCCGCTTTTTGTAATAGCATTTTGGATGCCAAGTCGCGGATATTTTAATTTTTTTATTTTTCTTTCCGATATGGCGGCTGGCATCTGTTTTGCTTCTCTTAACGTCAGATGAAATTTTCAGAATAAAGACTTTGAATCAGAAAGGATTGAAAGATATGGAGCAGAGCATAAAAGAGATCCCGTTCGGCGTGACGGCGGACGGGCAGGCGGTGCAGCTTTTCCGCATTCCTAACAACACCAATGACTACGTTGAGGTTTCCACATACGGGTGTTTTCTCAAAGGAATTTTCATTCATAATCGCCGGGGCGTTCTTCAAAATCTGCTGGATGGCTTTGAGACGCTGGCCGAGTACGAGCAGGCTCCCGCGACCATGTGGGGGATTGCCGCTGGCGCGGCTACCGGTGACTATGCGCGGCTGCTGGCCCACAAGGTCTGGAAGGTGGAGGAGCTTGGCGACAACTACGTTTTGCTGTCCTGCGCCACCTCCGCAGAGGAGAGCGGCTGCGCCATGACCGCGGGGGTCCGCATCATGTGGGTCAATTTGAATCGTCTGGTGGTGGATTTATATGTGACGCCCGAAAAACAGGCGGCAGTCAATTTCACCTGCCAGCTTCCATTCCGAATGCTGGAGGGCGGTGGGCTGGAAGGCTACGTTACGCGGACCTTCTGCCCCACGGTGCTGGTGGAAGGGGAGGTCTGTCCCATCAGCGATACGCCTTATGCCGACATGGCGTTTCAGCCTGTGGACGGGTCTTCCTTCACCTTTATTTCAGGGGACGATGAGGTAAAGCCCATGGCAGAGCTGGCCAATATTCAGGCGGGGCTTGCGGTTTCGGCCTACGGAAATCTGTCTTCTCTTTGCGTGGAGCCGCAGATGGGGTCTGTCCTCGTGCGTCAGTCCATGATGAGGGCGGTCACGCTGGGCGGGGGAGAAACCCTATCGGGGAGAGTCATTTACGGATTCGACAAGCTGCTTACAAACGAGGAGCTGGAAAACCCGGAGCCCTCCATCTTCGGCGCTTTTTGCTGACTACTAAAATGAACTGAATCCGGTTCGCTTTTAGCACGGGATTTCATAGGTGACTTAAATAGGGGCGTTTGGCAGGGCGCGGCGGGTACAATTAAATTCCCGCCGCGCCCATAAGAAATGAATAGGCATTTTATTTCGTTCCGCCTGTGCAATCCGCCTATAAAAAATCGGGATAAGCGCTGAAATTTTGTGCCGAAGCGATATTCGGTGAAAAATAAAAAGTTTTTTATTGACTTCTCACCGGGCCTTTGCTAAGATACGTTCAAACATGAAGATGTGAAGTAGTAAGCAGCATTGTCCTTTCAGAGAGTTGCCGTCTGGTGCGAGGCAACAGGGCGCAATCTGCCGAACTGGTCACGGAATGGCCGCGCCGAACACATAAGTAGGCGCGGACGGAAGCCCCCGTTATTGAAGGCAGAGGTATGTCAGTACCTCGTAAAGTGCATTCGCAAGAATGAAGAAGAGTGGTACCGCGTAAGGATTTTATCCTTTCGTCTCTTTGCTAAACCGCAAGGAGACGGAAGGATTTTTTGCGTCTTCTTGGACAGTATTTGGGAGGTCAACATGAAAACAGCAGCGACAACACCGACGGCAATTCCAAATCCCGATATGAAATCCAGAAAGAGCACGTTTTTCCTCGCCTTTTCCGTGGGCTCGGTCCTGTTCTCGGCCCACGCCGGAGGCGGCTTTGCCACCGGAAATCAGGCCAACACCTATTACGTGGGCCTTGGCTGGCTGGGCCCCGTGGCCGCCATCCTGGCGGTGCTCCTCATGTCCTTGACTATGCGGGAGGCCATGTTCTTCTACAATTCCCGGAACCTCAAATCCTACAAAGAGCTGTTTGAGGCCATTTTCAGCCCCTTCAAAAAGATTGAATGGCTTTTCGAGGTGTTTTTCTACATCATGGTGGTCATGGCCATTGCCGCCGCCATTTCGGGAGCGGCCTCGGCGCTGAACGCTTACTTTGGGATTCCCTATGCCCTCAGCGTCATGGCGGTGGGCGTACTGGTGCTGACGCTTACCATTTTCGGAGCGAATCTGGTTCGTCTGGCCTCTACCTATATGGGCATGGCCATTCTGGTCACTGCCATCAGCATCTACGCTATCGGCATTACCAAGGGGGAGAGCGTTTCCGCCGTGATGTCCGCCAGCTTCCAAAGCACCGGCTTTTCCATGCTTCCCAAGGCGATTTTGAACGCCTTCGTCTACGCGGGTTTCCAGTGTGTCACGCTGCCCACTATGCTGGCCTGCGGCAAGCCGCTTTCAGATAAGCGGGGCTGCAACAAATCCATGAACATCGCCTTCGTCATGAATGCCGCCGCTTTGACCCTGTCGGTTTTCATGCTGCTGTCCTGGCAGGGGTTTTATACCGCTGCGGAGGGCGGGACCGTCATTCCTACGCTCACCGTCTGCCGCGAGATCGGCATTCCGTGGCTCACAGTGGCCTATGCCGCCTGCCTGCTGCTGTGCCTGATTTCCACCGGCGTCACCACCACCTTCGGGTTTGTGGCAAAGTTTGAAAATGTCTCTGTTTTCAAGGGCATTCAAAATCCTGCGATAAAGAACGGCATTATCGCCGCGTCCATCATCGCCGTGTCCATGGGCATCTCCTTCGCGGGGTTGACCAACATCATCAAATACGGCTATGGATACTGCGGGTATCTTGGCATTGCGGTGGTCATCATCCCCATGCTGACTGTGGGAATCTACAAAAACCGCAAATTCCTGGCGGAAAATCCGGGCTATAAGGGTTAAGGAGAGATAAAAAATGGAAAGAACATTCATTCCAAGCTATACCATTGGCGCAGATGCGTATGATGGCATTTCCGCCGTCTGCGCCGCCTACGGCACAAAGGCGGTGATGATCGGGGGAAAAAAGGCCATGGCGGCGGCGCAGGAGAAAATTATTTCCGCGCTGAAGGGTTCCTCTGTGGAGGTTGTCCGCTGCCTGTGGAACGGGGGAGAGGCCTCTGTTGAAAATATTGAACGCCTCACCCCCGACACGGAGGACGCGGACATGATTTTCGCCGTGGGCGGCGGAAAGGCCATCGACACCGCCAAGGTGCTGGCCCAGCGGGCAGGGAAGCCCTTCTTCACCTTCCCCACCATCGCCTCCACCTGCGCGGCATATACCAGCCTCGGCATTCTCTACCATCCGGACGGAAGCCTGCGGGAATACTCTTTCTCCAAGGTCCCGGCAAACCATGTGTTCATCAACACCCAGATTATCGCGGAGGCCCCCGTCAAATATCTTTGGGCCGGAATTGGAGACACCATGGCGAAGCACTATGAGTGCACCGTCTCCTCCCGGGGGCACACGCCCCGCCACTCCGACGGTATGGGCATCGCCCTGAGCACCATGTGCGCAAAGCCCCTGAAAATTTTCGGAAAGCAGGCGCTTAATGACTGCGAAGCAAACACCGTGACCCCCGACCTGACGGAGACAGTGCTTGGCATCATCGTTTCCACCGGCATGGTTTCCAACTTTGTGCAGGTGGACTACACCACGGGCCTTGCCCACGCGGTGTACAACGGCTTTACGATTCTGCCCTCCACAGAGGAGTTTCACCATCTCCACGGCGAGGTGGTGGCCTATGGAATTCTGGTGCTGCTCACCGTTGACAAGCAGTATGAGGAGCGGGACGAGGTGTTTCGGTTCAGCAAATCCATCGGTTTGCCCACAAAGCTTGCAGATATCCATGCCACGGAGGACGACCTGCAAAAGGTGGCAGACAAGGCCCTGAAGGGCATTGACGTGCGAGTCTATCCCTATGAGGTGACCGACGCGACGATTATCAACGGCATCCGGGAACTGGAAGAGTACAACCGTGAGCAGGAGCAGGGCCGATAAAGGAAGCTGCCCCGGTGCCGGCAGGGATTGTGAGGAAACGCCACCCACCTATCCATCCGCTGACCTGACTGCTGTGCTGCAAGACTGTCCACGTCAGGGGGGCGGTGCAGATTCCTGAAAGGGAAATTCCACAGCGGGGCGGGGTATAAAAAGACAAAAAATCCGCCCCGCCGAATTTCGGCGGGGCGGAGAGGACGGCTCTCAGCCGCCCAACTTGGCGTTGCACTTTGCGAGGAATCGGGCGTTGTCGATGACGGCGCGGGTGTGGGTTCCTTTTCCAATGGGGCCTTTTTCGTCCCAGGCCGTGACCTTGAAGTCCACCATTTTTCCGTTTTCGGAAATGGCGGTGACTTCGGCCTCCGCCCAGACCTTCATGCCCACGGGGGTGGGCCCGTCGTGGCTGATTTCAAGACGGATGCCGACGCTGCCCTTGCCCTCTTCAAGACCCTGCTGCAAGCAGTTGAGGGCTGCGGTTTCCATCAGGGCCACCATAAACGGCGTGCCAAACACCGGCAGCGCGCCGGACCCGGCGGCGGAAGCGGTCAGCGCGTCCGTGACCACCTGCTCTCGGCGGTAGGTTGTTCCGATTGTTACCATTTTTGCATTCTCCTTTGTGTGTTGAATTGTGTGTGTTCATTATACCGATAAGCCCTTTGCCTTACAAGGGCAAAAACGAAAAAACCGGATGGGACCGGATTTTTTGGAGAATGCAGGCGGCGGGGAAACCGGATCCCGGTTTCCCCGCCGCTTTAAAATGATCATTTTAGGCTTTCAACCGCAGCCACTCGGAGTCGTAGAGCTTCAACGTGGCCTCGGGCAAATTCAAAAACGCCTCGCAGCCTGCCAGCACCTCGTCGGAAGGATAAGCAACCGGGTCGGCGGTGATTTCCGCGTCCAGCGCTTCCTTAACGCTCATCAGCGGAGTGGAATAGCCGATGGCCTCGCAGTTGGCGACGCCCACCTCGGTGGAGCACATGAAGTTGATGAACTTCTCCGCGTTCTCCTGATTGGCGGCGCCCACGGGGATGCACATGGCGTCGGTGAAGATATTGGTCCCCTCGGAGGGAAGTACGAAGGCAAGGTCCTCGTTGTTGTCGTGCATGGAAAGGTAGTCTCCTGCGTAATACACGCCCATGGCGGCTTCGCCGCCCTCCAGCTTGTCAAAAATCTCATCCATGACATAGGCCTGAACGATGCCGTCCTTCTTCTGCTGAATCAGAAGGTCTGTGGCTTCGGCAATCTGGGCGGGGTCGGTAGTGTTGTAAGAGTAGCCAAGGGTTTTCAGTGCCACGCCGATGGCGTCCCGGGAGTTGTTGATCATCAAAACCTGTCCCGCGTATTTTGCGTCAAACAGAGCACGCCAGCTGGTGATAGCCTCGTTCACCATGGACGTATTGTAAATGATGCCCACGGTGCCCCACATATAGGGGACGGAGTAGGTGCTCTCCGGGTCATAGGCGGGGTTTAAAAAGTTGGGGTCCACGTCCGCCGCGTTGGGAATGTTGTCAAAGTTCAGCGGCAGGAGCATCTCCTCGGCAATCAGGCGGGAGATCATATAGTCGGAAGGGATGATTACGTCATAGGAGTCTCCCTGCTTCAGGTTGGCATACAGCGTTTCGTTGTCGGGGCAAACGGTGTAGTTCACCTTGATGCCGGTATCTTCCTGGAATTTTTCAATCACGTCCAGCGTCTCGTCCTGTCCGTCGGAGATATACTCACCCCAGTTGAGAACGTTAATCTCGCCGTTGGGATATTTGCCGGCGGAGCCGCCGCAGGCGGTGAGCAGGGGGCAGACCATAAGGGCCGCCAAAGCCAGAGAGAGGATCTTTTTCAATTCTTCATATTCTCCTTTGCAATTGTAGTATGTGAGCAAACGGCGCAATGCGCCGGAGCTTCAGGTTTTCGGAGTCAGTGCGGCGCGCTGGCGCCGCATGGCGGAATTCTGCCGGGTTTGACGTAGGTTCACGATCACCAGCAGCGCCAGCACCGAAATAAATAAAAGCGTGGAAATGGCGTTGATTTCCGGACTGATTTTCCGCCTAGCCATGGAGTAAACCTCCATCGCAAGGGTAGAAACCTTGTTGCCCGCTGTAAAATAGGAAATCACGAAGTCGTCCACCGACATGGTGAAGGCGATAATGGTCCCGTTGACGATGCCGGGCATCAGGTCGGGCAGGATGACCTTGCGGAAGGCGTAAAAGCCCCGGGCGCCCAAATCCTGCGCCGCTTCGTAGATATGGGGGTCCAATTGCCGCAAGCGGGGCATGACGGAGAGAATCACATAGGGGATATCGAAGGTCACGTGGGCGATCAGCATGGTGCCAAAGCCCTTGGCCAGCGTGATGCCCGCAGCCTTGCCGATAGTGGCGTTGAACGCGCCGATGGCCAGCATGAACAAAAGGGACAACGACACGCCGGTGACGATATCCGCGTTAGTCAGGGGAATGTTGTTAATGGACATCAACGTGTGGCGGCTGCGCCGCTTCATAGCCGCGAAGCCCATGGCTGCCGCGGTCCCCGCCACCATGGCGATGAGAGAGGCCAAAACGCTCACCAGCAGCGTGGTGCGCAGGGCGCTGAGAATCGCGTCATCCTGAAACAGGCGGACGTACCATTGCAGGGAAAATCCTCCCCACACTGTCCGGCTTTTCGTGGCGTTGAAGGAAAAGAAAATCAGCACGAAAATCGGCGCGTAGAGAAACACAAAGGTCAGCGCAAGAAGCAGACGGTTGCCAAAATGGTTTTTTCTCACAGCAGCATCGCCTCCTCCTCGCCCTCGCCGAAGCGGTTCATCACGGCCATGGAGATCAGCACAATGGCCATCATTACAAGGGAGATGGCGGAGCCGAGATAGGGATTGTACGACCCGCCCAGAAACTGTGTTTCAATCAGGTCGCCCAGCAGTGTCACCATGCCGCCGCCAAGCAGGCGGGAGATGGCAAAGGTGGCAACTGAGGGGACAAATACCATCGTCACGCCGGAGAGAATCCCGGGGACCGACAGAGGAAAAATCAGCCTGCGGAAGACGACGGCGCTGCTTGCGCCCAAGTCCTGCGCTGCCTCAATCAGCCGGGGATCAATTTTTTCAATTACCGTGAAAATGGGCAGAATCATAAAGGGCAGGTAGTTATACACCATGCCCAGCACGATGGCCCCGCGGGTATTGATCATGGGGAAATAGGTGAAATCCGTCCCGAACAGGCCATTTACCAGAGCAATCAGGCCGATTTTCTGGAACAGGGTGTTTAAAAGCCCTGTGTTTTCCAAAATGGACATCCAGGAGTAGGTTTGGAGCAGAAAGTTCATCCACATGGGGAGCATAATCACAATTGTTGCGATGCGTCGCAGGCCGGGGCCTTCCCGGGCCAGGAACCAGGCCACGGGATAGCCGATCAGAATGCAGATCAGCGTAGCGATGGCCGCCAGCAGAAAGGATCGGCCAAACACGGCGGCATAGGTCCCCATAGCGCGGAAGTTTTCCAGCGTAAAGCTGGAACCATTATGAAAGGCGTAAATCAGCACCAGAATCAAAGGTGCCACCACGAAAATCGCCATCCATGCCACATACGGCATGGCCAGCCCCTTATTCCTCATGGCCGCCGCCCTCCGGGGAATCCTCCTCCTCGTCCAGCGCCTCCGCGTCGGACAGCTCGTCGTATTCCTCACTGTAAGAGCTGTAATCACCGAATTTTCCGGAGTACGCGCTCTTTTTCATAATGTGGAACCCCTCCGGGTCGATTTTCACGCCGATTTTCGCGCCGACAGGGGAGTGGTCCGTGGTTTGAATCAGCCATTTGAAGCCGCGGAAATCCACGATGATGTCATACTGCATTCCCTTGAAGGTCACGTTGGTGACGGTGCCTACAATCTGGCCCTGCTCCACGGGAACAATGTCGATATCCTCCGGCCGGACCACCACGTCTACCGGCTCGTTCGGTGCAAAGCCCCCGTCCACGCAGGGGAAGGTCTTGCCGTACAGCTTTACCAAATTGTCTTCCAGCATCATGCCGTCGATAATGTTGGATTCGCCGATAAAGTCCGCCACAAAGGCGTTTTTCGGCTCGTTATAGATGTCCTCCGGCGTGCCGATCTGCTGAATGGAGCCCTTGTCCATCACCACGATGGTGTCGGACATGGTGAGGGCCTCCTCCTGATCGTGGGTAACATATATAAAGGTAATGCCCACTTGCTGCTGAATCTTTTTCAGCTCGATCTGCATGTCCTTGCGCAGCTTCAAATCCAGCGCGCCCAGAGGCTCGTCCAAAAGCAGCACCTTGGGCCGGTTCACCAGCGCCCGGGCGATGGCAACCCGCTGTTGCTGGCCGCCGGAAAGGGCGTCCGGCTTGCGGTGTTCAAAGCCAAGGAGGCTGACGGTTTCCAGCATTTCCAGAACCTGCCGCTTGATTTCCGTCTCCGAGAGCTTCACCGTCCGCTTGCCGGAGGGGTCCGCAGGGTCGGGAACGCGTTTCATCCGCAGCCCAAAGGCCACGTTTTCAAATACGTTCATGTTGGGAAACAGGGCGTATTTCTGGAACACCGTGTTAATTTGCCGCTGATAGGGCGGAACGTCATTAATCCTCACACCGTCGAACAGGACATCTCCCGACGTTGGCGTCGTGAAACCCCCGATGATACGCAGCGTCGTGGTCTTGCCACAGCCGCTGGGTCCAAGCAGTGTGAGGAATTCTTTGTCATTGATGTAGAGATTTAAGTGATCGAGAACAAGCTCGTCGTCAAACGCCATGCAGAGATCTCGCAGGCGAATCAACTCTTTGGACATTTATCCTCCCCCGTTTCTACAATTGATAGAATAAAAACGCCTCTTTTCTCTGTTGAGGGGGAACCTTTCTCGTTGAAATTCGGCAATTACAAACTATATCGAAAAGGCGCTGAAAAGTCAAGGAAAATAGCGATTTTTGAATGGAATATTTTCTACCCGCAAAACCTTGCCCCGCAAGTACTCGAGAATTCCTGCGTCCGACTGAAAATCAAACGCCAACTGATAGGACCAAAGGCACTGCTTCTGCTCTCCATAGCGCCGGTTGATCTCGCCCCGTCCATATTTGCCGTCCCCCAGCAAGGGACAGCCAATTTCCGCCATGGAGACGCGGATTTGATGGGTTCTGCCTGTCAAAAGCTCGCACTCCACAAGAGCCAGCTCGCCCTTCTTCTGCAAGGTTTTATAATAGGTAACGGCGCTGCGCCCCCCGGGGATGGGATGACGGTAGAAGGAAACCTCTTTTTTTCGCTCATCCTTTAAAAGAAAGCCTTCGATTTTCCCGGAAGACGGCCTGGGATTTCCCACCGCCACGCATAGATAAGTCTTGCGCAGCTCGTGGGTGCGGATTTTGTCATTGGTAATCCGCAGCGTCTCCGCGTTTTTTGCGGCGATGACGATGCCGCCGGTGTTGCGGTCGATGCGGTTACAAAGGGCCGGGGCGAAGGAATTTTCCGCCGCCGGGTCCCACTCGTGCTGCTGATAAAGGTATGCCTGAATGTGGTGGACCAGCGTGTTCACCTTTTCCGTTTCATCGGCGTGGACCACAAGGCCCGGGCGCTTGTTCACGAGCAGGAGGTTTTCGTCCTCATATATTATGTCGAGCTGGGGCCGGAACGCGGCAAGAAACTTGTCCTCCTCCGTGTCCAGCTCCTGAAAAAATTCGTCGTTGACGTACATCTGCACGATATCGCCCAACTCCAGCCGGACCTCCCGCTTTGCGCCTTTGCCGTTGACCTTCACCCGCTTGAGCCGGATATATTTCTGCACCAGAGCGGGGGGCAGAGTGGGTGCGGCCTTGGCTGTGAACCGGTCCAGCCGCTGTCCGGCATCATTTTTGTTGATGGTAAATTCCCGCATAGGACCCTCCAAATATCGGTATAGGCACATTGTAGCCGATTTTGGGAAAAAAGCAAGGAAATCCGAAAAAGTATTTGACAAGTCTTAGAATATCCATTATAATACTGCTCGTGTCATTGCGAGGTGTGCTATGCGTTTAGACCTAAAACCCATTCTGAATTTCCCCGGAAAATCTCTGGATTTTCAATTTTCCATGGACCTGTCCGACGCGGAACTGAACGGTCAGTATCCCGTGGGGGAGCCGGTTTCGGTGGAAGGGGCCGTGCGCAACAGCGCGGGGGCGCTGGAGCTTTCCATGACTGCCTCCACCACGCTGGACGCCGTCTGTGACCGCTGCACGAAGCCTGTCCGGGTTCCCAAGGAAGTGGAGTTCTCCTGCCTGCTGGCGGAGGAGCTGGAAAACGGGGAAAACGACGAGATCGTTTTGCTGGAAAACGGCGAGGTGGATGTGGGCGAGTTGGCCCGCACCGCGTTCATTCTTGAGATGGACGCCAAATTTTTGTGTTCTGAAGATTGCAAAGGACTTTGCTCCCGTTGCGGCGCCGACCTGAACCTCGGTCCCTGCGGCTGCAAGAAGGACGCGGACCCGCGTTTTGCGGCCCTTGCAAAGCTTTTGGAGAGCAACCAATAAATATGTAACCAGAGCGGAGCGGTCAAGGCCCCCCGCTGATCTGAAGGAGGTGTCATCATGGCAGTACCCAAGACAAAAGTATCCAAGGCAAGACGGGATAAGCGCCGCAGCTCCACGTGGAAGCTGGCGACCCCCGGCCTCGTTGCCTGTTCCAAATGCGGTGCTCTGCACCTGCCTCACAGAATGTGCAAGGAGTGCGGCACTTACAACGGCCGGACCATCAAGGTCGTCAAGTCCGCGGCCGTGAACGCTGCGAAATAAGGTTTGCATCATAAATGGGGAGGAAAGAGTGCGCTCTTTCCTCCTTATTTTGTGTCCGGCGAGGGATTGACCGCGCCGGTGGATTTGCTGTGCGCTGTTGGCGGAAATCAAAACGCTGTACTTTTTTGATATGTATGGTATGATTAGCTTGAAAATGAGAATTTTACCATAGTATCTTTGCGGACGCCAGCGTTTCCGTTTTGTGCGCCGGACTGGCTGTTATGCCATCTGAATTGATCGAAAACGGAAATGAAAACATTGCTTGTTTTGCCCGGCTTTTGGGCATGAATATATAGAAACGGGAGGTAACCCATGAAACCCATTGTTGCCATTGTGGGCCGGCCCAATGTGGGCAAGTCCATGCTGTTCAATAAACTCATCGGCCGTCGGCTCTCCATTGTGGAGGACACGCCGGGGGTCACCCGCGACCGGGTCTACGGTGAGACTGACTGGAACGGCCGCACCTTTACACTGATTGACACCGGCGGCATTGAGCCCCGGACGGACGACCAGATTCTCACCTTCATGCGCCAGCAGGCGCAGCTTGCCATCGACCATGCCACAGTCATCGTCTTTTTAACGGACGTGAAGACCGGACTTACCGCCTCGGACCACGAGGTGGCGAATATGCTGCTCAAAAGCGGTAAGCCCATCGTTTTGGCGGTGAATAAGATGGACTCTACCGGCGCTATGAACCCGGACTTTTACGAGTTCTATAATCTGGGAATGGGCGACCCCGTTGCCGTCTCCGCGGTTCACGGCCACGGCACCGGCGACCTGTTGGACGCCTGTGTAGCTCATTTCTCTCCCGAGGAGGAAGAGGAGGAGGGGGCCGACGCCATCAAGGTGGCGCTGATCGGCAAGCCCAACGTGGGGAAGTCCTCTCTCTTGAACCGGATTCTTGGGGAGGAGCGGAGCATCGTCAGCGATGTGGCGGGCACCACGCGGGACGCCATTGACTCTCCCTTTGAAAACGAGCAGGGGAAATTCCTGTTCATCGACACGGCGGGCATGCGGAAAAGGTCCAAGGTGGAGGAGGACATCGAGCGGTACAGCGTTTTGCGGGCCACCATGGCTATTGAGCGCAGCGACGTGTGCCTGATCCTCATTGACGGACGGGAAGGCGTAACCGAGCAGGACACCAAGGTGGCGGGTCTTGCCCACGAGGCGGGAAAAGCCGCTGTCATCGTGGTGAATAAGTGGGACCTTGTGGACAAGGACGACAAGACTATGGACCGTCTCACCGCTGACATCCGGCGGGATTTGGGCTATATGACCTACGCCCCGATTCTGTTCATCTCCGCCCTGACGGGGCAGCGAGTGAACAAGCTCTTCGAGATGATTGTGGCCGTGAGCAATCAGGCGTCCCTGCGGATTACTACGGGCATGCTAAATAACGTCCTTGCGGACGCGCAGACCCGGGTGCAGCCCCCCTCCGACAAAGGCCGCCGCCTGAAAATCTACTATATGACGCAGGTGGGTATCCGTCCGCCCCACTTTGTGGTGTTCTGCAACGATGCAAGCTTATTCCATTTTTCCTATCAGCGGTATCTGGAAAATCAAATCCGCGCCGTATTCGGACTGACGGGGACGCCCATCATCCTCTCCATCCGGCAAAAGGGCGACAGGGAGGAATGACGCGATGGCAAGCTATGTGTTGGCTGCGGTAATCGCTTATTTTCTGGGCTGCTTTAACGGCGCGGTGATCGTCTCCAAGTATATTCTGAAGGACGATATCCGTACCCATGGCAGCGGCAACGCGGGCCTGACCAATTTTTACCGCACCTTTGGGGGGGCGCTGACCTTCGTCGTCATTCTGACGGACGTACTCAAGGCGGTGCTTGCCGTGCTGATCGGCAGCTGGCTCTTTGTGCACTTTCAGGCGCAGACGGCGCTGTTCGGCAAGTATTATGCGGGCCTGTTCTGCCTGATCGGACATATGTTTCCCTGCATGTTCCACTTTAAGGGTGGCAAGGGCATCCTTTCCGGCGGTACGGTGGCCATTATGATCGACTGGCGGCTGGCGCTGATTGCCTGGGGCGCGTTTCTTTTGATGACGGCGCTGACGCGGTATGTCTCTCTCGGCTCTGTCTGTGCCGCCGCCGCCTTCCCCACGGTTACGATTTTTTTATATCAGGATTTAGTGCTGACAATTCTGAGCGCGGCCATCGGCGGGCTGATTCTCTACATGCATCGGGCCAACATCCGACGGCTGCTTCGGGGCGAGGAGAGCAAGTTCAGCTTCCATCGAAAGGAATAACGGGCAGTTCAAAGGGGCTTTGCCCCGGAAAATTTCCACAGAAAGCGGGATTTGGATATGAAGGCAGTGGTTTTAGGCAGCGGCGGCTGGGGCACGGCTCTGGCCATGGTGCTGTGCGATAACGGGCACGACGTAACTCTCTGGTCCCACAGCCCGGGAAAAGCGGAGCTGATGGCGGGGAATCGGAAGAATCCGGCGCTGCCTGACGCGGAGCTTCCCGCTGCGCTGAAATTCAGCGGAGAGATCCGCTGCGTGGAGGGAGCGGAAATTGTGGTGTCCGCTTCGCCGTCCTATGCCGTGCGGAGCAATCTTCGCCCCGCCGCGCCGTTTTTGAAGGAGGGCACGGTGCTGGTCAGCGTGTCCAAGGGCATTGAGCGGGACACCAACCTGCGCATGAGCCAGCTTGTGCGGGAGGAAACGGGGGACCTCTTCCCCGTGACGGCCCTGTCCGGCCCCTCCCACGCGGAGGAGGTGAGCCTTCGCCTGCCCACCGGCTGCGTGGCGGCGGGGGAGAACGGCGAGGCCGTGAAGCTGGTGCAGGACGCGTTTATGAACCGGAATTTCCGTGTGTATACCAGCCCGGACATTGTGGGCGTGGAGCTGGGCGGCGCGCTGAAAAACGTGGTGGCCCTGAGCTGCGGCATCTGCGACGGAATGGGCTATCAGGACAATACCAAGGCTCTTTTAATGACCCGGGCCATGGCGGAAATCGCCCGGCTGGGCGAGACGCTGGGCGGGCATCGTCAGACCTTCGCGGGCCTTGCGGGGATGGGGGATTTGATTGTCACCTGCACCTCCATGCACTCCCGAAACCGCCGGGCGGGCATCCTTATCGGACAGGGAAAGACTGCGCAGGAGGCCATGGAAGAGGTGGGCGCAGTGGTAGAGGGCTATTACGCCGCGGAAAGCGTCCATCAACTAAGCCTGAAGGCGGGGGTGGAAATGCCTATCTGCGCCTGTGCCTATCAGGTGCTTTACCGAGGCAGGGCTGTCCGGGACGTAGTGGCGGAGCTGATGGGGCGCTCTAAAAAAGACGAACTGGGCTACGACTGGATGTAAGCAATATTTTTTAATGCGGATTGAAATGGATTTGTGCTGGGCTTTGCGCCCCAACGCCCGCTCTTGGCGGATGTTGGGGCGCGCGTTCCGTTGCGGCAGACATAAAAATAACTCCCGAACCACTTGGCTCGGGAGCTAATTCTCATATCAGACCGCTCTGGTAACTTTGCCGGAACGCAGACACCGGGTACAAACATATACATGGCGCGGCGTACCGTTCACAACTGCTTTGACACGCTTTACGTTGGGCTTCCAGGGACGATTGGAACGTCTGTGGGAGTGAGACACCTGAATCCCGAAGGTGACACCCTTATCGCAAAATTCGCACTTAGCCATCCGTTGCACCTCCTTGCTGTTGGGAAATCAAACCTGCTTTTCACAGGCACAAACGATATTTTAACAGATGAAAACATAAAAAGCAAGGGGAAATCTTAAAAAATATTCAAAAATATTAAAGAGGGGTGGGCGGGGTGAAACAGTTGCGAAAAATAAGAGCATACGTTATAATAATAACCAAAAAGCGGTTATGATAAAAATACCAATTCATGCCGCAGCGGCGCTGTGCGTCTGCGAACTGAAAACACCGCAGGGCGGCAGGCAAAAGGCCGCCCCGGAAGGAGACTGGCGCTTATGACGGCGAACGGACTGAAAATGACAGAGTTTGCGGCTGCCTTTGATTTGCAGCTACTCAATCGGGGGAGCGATTATGAGGAGGCGGTTCTTACCATCACGGACGTAAACCGGCCGGGGCTTCAGTTTTTGGGATTTTATGATTATTTTGATCCCCGCCGCCTTCAGGTGATCGGCAAGGCGGAGGTCATGTATTTAAAGGGGCTGAACGCACAGGAGCGGAAAAAGGCTTTTGACGACCTGTTTCTCTACGATATCCCGGCGCTGGTGGTCTCCCGGAATCTGGATTGCTTTCCCGAGTGTCTTGAAAGCGCCCGGGAATACGAGCGGACGCTGCTGCGCACCTCGGAAACCACTGTGGAGTTCACCTCCCACGCCATTGAATTTCTCAATCGCCGGCTGGCCCCCTGCATAGGGCGGCATGGCGTGTTAATGGATGTGTACGGCGAGGGGATTCTCCTTACCGGGGACTCCGGAATCGGAAAGAGCGAGACGGCCATCGAGCTGATTATGCGGGGCCACCGGTTGGTGGCGGACGACTCTGTGGATATTCGGCGCATCTCCAACGAGCTGATTGGGACGGCGCCGGAGATGATCCGGCATTACATTGAACTGCGGGGCATCGGCGTAATCGACGTGCGGCAGCTGTTTGGAATGCGGGCCATCAAGGAAGAGGCCCAGATTGATTTGGTGGTGGAACTGGAGCAGTGGGACAGCAGCCGGGTTTACGACCGGCTGGGGCTGGAGGATCACTATTTGGAAATTCTGGATTTGCAGGTGCCCTGCGTCAACATCCCCGTACGGCCCGGACGGAACCTGGCCAGCATCGTGGAGGTGGCCGCCATGAACAACCGCCACCGCCGCTTTGGCTACAACGCCGCAGAGGAACTGGTCCGGCGGGTAGACGAACGTGCGGATCGGGGAGCGCAGTAAGATGTACGTTGGTCTGGACGTGGGCGGCACGAACCTGCGGGCCGGTCTTGTGGACGAAGCGGGCCGCCTGCTGGCGGTACGGAAAATTCCGCTGGGCGAATTTCGGGGAGCGGAGCCTTTTGCAAAAACACTTGCGTCCCTTGCCGCCCAGGCGGCCCGGGACGGGGGCATATCCCCGGAGCGCCTTGAATACGTGGGCATGGGCATTCCCGGTGCGGCGGCAAAGGGAGAGGTGCTTTACACCTGCAATATTCCCATGAAAAACGTCCCCCTTGCGCGACTGTTTAGAAACTATCTGGATGTTCCCGTGCTGCTGGAGAACGACGCCAACTGCGCCGCCGTGGGCGAATATTTTTGCGGGGCGGGACGGGGAACGAAAAACTTTGCCATGGTGACCCTTGGAACCGGCATCGGGGGAGGCTTTATTCTGAACGGAAAGCTCTACTCTGCCGGAGGAATGGCCGGCGAGGTGGGGCATATGGTAGTGGAGAAGGGCGGCGTGCCCTGCGCCTGCGGGCGGCGGGGCTGCTGGGAGGCCTATGCTTCCGCCACGGGCCTAATCCGCATGACGAGAGAAGCCATGGAACGGGACAAAACCAGTCGTTTGTGGGAGGAATCCGGCGGCGGGACCGCCATCACCGGCAGGACGGCCTTTGCGGCGGCCCTGCGGGGGGACGAGACGGCGAAGGCGCTGTGCGGGACCTTTGTTGCGTATCTGGCGGCGGGGGTTGTAAACCTTTTGAACATTTTCCAGCCGGAGGTGCTTGCCATCGGCGGCGGAATCGGAGAGGCGGAGGAGGGGCTGTTGCTTGCTCCTCTGCGGGAAATTGCGGACCGGGAGAGCTATGCCGCCCGCTGTGGCGGAAAAGTATCGGTGGTCCGGGCCGCGCTTGGCGGCGACGCGGGAATGATCGGCGCGGCGCTGCTGGGGCGGATAATCTGAATTTTGAGGGGGAGCCGTATGGATTGGGCGGAGGAGCTGGACAAATGGGCGGCAGACTATCTGCCGGACCTTTCAATGAAAACCGATGAGGCCATGAGCCGCCACACTTCCTTTCACGTCGGCGGACCGGCAAGACGCATGGCCTTTCCCCGCAGCGGGGAGCAGGTGGTGCTGCTGACGGACTTTGCCCGAAGCTGCGGCGCACGGCCGCTGGTGATGGGAAACGGAACAAATCTGCTGGTGCCCGACGAGGGGCTGGACCGGCTGGTGATTGATACCACCGCCGGGCTGAATCGACTGGAGCCGGGAGAGGGAGAAAACGAGCTGAGGGCTGAGGCCGGAGCGTCTCTAGCGCGGTTGGCGGATTTTGCCCAAAAGCGGGGCCTTACAGGACTGGAATTTGCCCACGGTATTCCCGGTGCGGTAGGGGGTGCCCTGTGTATGAACGCCGGGGCCTACGGCGGGGAGATGAAGCAGGTGGTGGCCGGGGCTTCCCTGCTGGACCCGGAGGAGGGCGTGAAGTACCTCTCGGCGGAGGAAATGAGCTTTGGCTATCGCCGCAGTGTGCTGACCGACCACCCGGACTGGGTGGTTTTATATGCCGTCTTCCGCCTGACACCCGGCGACCCGGTCCAAATCCGGGCGAGGATGGACGACTTGAAAGCAAGGCGCAGGGCAAGCCAGCCCTTGGAGCTGCCCAGCGCGGGCAGTACCTTCAAGCGCCCGGTGGGCGCCTATGCAGGGACCCTGATCGACCAATGCGGACTGAAAGGGCTGCGGGTAGGCGGCGCGCAGGTAAGCGAGAAGCACGCGGGCTTTGTGGTCAACCGGGGCGGGGCTACCTTTGCCGATGTGACGGAGCTGATTCGCCAGATTCAGCAGCGGGTGGAGGAACTTTCCGGCATCCGGCTGGAGCCGGAGGTCAAAATCGTGCGGTGAGCGCCGCGCGGGAGAGAGAAGCGGGTGATTGCATGGAAATTTTGATTATTTCCGGTCTGTCCGGGGCCGGAAAGAGCAAGGCCGCCTCCTTTTTGGAGGATTTGGGCTTTTATATCGTGGACAATATGCCCGCGGCGATGATTCTGAAATTTGCGGAGTTCTGCGCCGGGGGCAACGGACGGTATGACCGGGTGGCGCTGGTGTACGATGTGCGGACATCGGATTCCTTCACGGAGCTGTTCGACGTGTTGGAAAAGCTGCGGGGCATGGGCGGCGTGTGCCGGATGCTGTTTTTACAGGCCTCGCCGGAGACGGTGATCAAGCGGTATAAGGAGACGCGCCGCCGCCATCCGCTCAGCGGCGGGACGGATACTCTGGAGGAGGCTGTCCGCCGGGAGATCGAGGTGATGAGCCCCGTGAAGGAGCAGGCGGACTATGTAATCGACACCAGCAGCCTGTCCACCGCGCAGCTTCGGGCGGAGCTGTTGCGCCTTTTCAGCGAAAAGGACGAGAAGACGGGCATGACTGTGGCGGTGACCTCCTTCGGCTTTAAGTATGGCCTGCCGCTGGAGGCCGATCTGGTACTGGACGTGCGGTTTTTGCCAAACCCGTTTTATATCGAGGAGCTGCGGGAAAAAACGGGACTGGACAAGGATGTGTCTGGCTATGTGTTCTCCTTCCGTCAGGCGCGGGAATTTCTCGACAAGCTCAAGGATTTGCTGGCGCTGACGCTGCCGCTGTACGCCGAGGAGGGGAAAACCAGCCTCACCGTGTCGGTGGGCTGCACCGGCGGACGACACCGCTCCGTGGCCGTGGCCCATGCGCTGACAGGCTATATCCGTCAGCTGGGCTACCCCGTGACGGAGTATCACCGGGACATGCCCAAGGGCTGACAGGCCCGGGGGCGAAAGGAAAGTCATGGAAAATCAACACACGCTCTACCGTCCCCCAAGAGCGCGGGGGCCGAAAATTGCCGTCATCGGCGGCGGACACGGCCTTTCCAACATGCTGCGGGGACTGAAGCAGCATACGGAAAATATTACCGCCATTGTCACGGTGGCGGATGACGGCGGAGGTTCCGGGGCACTGCGCAGCGACCTGCGGATGCCGCCCCCCGGAGATATCCGCAACTGCCTTGAGGCGCTGGCCAACACGGAGCCGCTGATGGCGGAGCTGCTGCACTATCGCTTTTTGGAGGGCGTGCTTGCCGGGCAGAGCTTTGGAAACCTGTTTCTGGCGGCGCTGAACGGCATTTCCCCCTCCTTTGACGCGGCGGTGAGCCGCATGAGCGAGGTGCTGGCTATCACGGGACGGGTTCTGCCCGTCACCAACGCCAATGTGCAGCTGGAGGCGGAGTTTGAAAACGGTGTGCGGGTGGTGGGGGAGTCGAAAATTTTCTACTGCAAAAAGGAGCAGGACTGCCGCATCCGCCGGGTCCGGCTTCTGCCGGAAAATCCCCCGGCGCTGCCGGAGGCGATGGAGGCCATTTTGCGGGCGGACATGGTGGTGCTGGGTCCGGGCAGCCTGTATACCAGCATCATTCCAAACCTGCTGGTGGACGGCATTGTGGACGCCGTTCGGAAGGCCGACGGACTGAAGGTCTATGTCTGCAACGTGATGACGCAGGAGGGGGAGACGGAGGGCTATACCGCTGCGGACCACATCGCGGCTCTGTTCAAGCACTCCGCGCCGGGGCTGTTCGATTTGTGCCTCACCAACGCTTCGCCCATTCCCCGAAGCGTCGCCCGGCGGTACGAGCAGGAGGGAGCGGAGCCTATTTGCAGGGACAGGGAGCGGTGCGCCGCCCTTGGCGTGGAGCTTGTCAACCGGCCTGTTGCCACGGTGGAGGACGGCTTTGTGCGACACGACCCCGCAAGCCTTGCGCGGGAGCTGATTCTGCTCCACGCGGAGCGCAGCGTCCGCATTGCCGGGGACCGGTTTACCACAGGGGGAGATTTTTATCGGACGGAACACAAAAAAGAGTGAGGAGGTGAGCGGGATGTCCTTTTCTTACGATGCAAAAAACGAGCTGTGCCGGGTGGAGGTGCAAAAGCATTGCTGCGCTTTGGCGGAGGCCTATGGCGTCCTGCTCTACTGCAACACCTTTCATTCCGGCGAAATCCGCATCGTCACGGAGAACCCCAACCTTGCCGCAAGGCTGCCCCGGCTGTTTCACAGGGCTTTTCGCCTCCGGTTTGACAGAAAGCCGGAGCCGGACGCGCAGGGGAAGCTGGTGTTTCAAATGACCGACCGCAGCAAACTGGATGGGATTATTGACGCGCTGGGCTTTTCCCCGGAGCAGAACATGGTGCTGCACATCAATTTCGGTCTGCTGGAGGAGGAGTGCTGCCGGGCCTCGTTTCTGCGGGGCGTATTTTTCGCAGGGGGGAGCGTCACGGATCCGCTGAAGCGGTATCATCTGGAGCTGGCAACCTCTCATTTGCAGGTGAGCCGGGAACTGGAAGCGCTTCTGAGGGACAACGGCTTTCCACCCAAGAGCCTGAGCCGGAACGGGAGCTACATCACCTATTTCAAGCAGAGCGACCAAATCGAGGACTTTTTGACGCTGATCGGCGCGCCGGTGGCGGCCATGAACGTGATGAGCGCGAAAATGGAAAAGGACCTGCGCAACAGCGTGAACCGCCGTATCAACTGCGACAATGCAAATCTTGACAAGGCGGTGGACGCTGCGCTGGAGCAGGCGGAGGCCATCCGACGCCTGATGGACGCGGGACTGCTGGAGCAGCTTCCGGACAAGCTACGCGATACGGCAATGGCCCGGCTGGAAAAGCCGGAGCTGAGCCTTTCGGAGCTGGCGGACAGCTTAGACCCGCCCGTGACAAAATCCTGCCTGAACCACCGTCTGCGTAAGCTGACGGGGCTGGCGAGGGAGCTGCGGGGCGAGCCGCCTAAGTAATCGAGACGGCCCGCTGTGTTGACGGCGGCCTTAACAACAGAGGAGAACAAGATGGATAAGCGTATCGTGGATATGACCGGGGATCCCCGGAGGGAGCAGTTTGCCTATTTTTCAGCCATGGCGGACCCCTATGTGGGAGTGACCTGCCAGGTGGATATCACTGCCCTTGTGGAAAGAATCCGGACGGACGGCACACCTTTTTTCCTCTCGCTGACCTATGAGGTGATGGCGGCGGCCAACGCCGTGCCGGAGCTCCGGCGGCGGATTGAAGAGGGACAGGTGGTGGAATATGAAAGCTGCCGCTGCTCCTGCACTGTGGCAAAGTCCGACGGGGCCTATGCCTATTGCACGCTGGATACGGCGCTGCCCTTTGAGGAGTTTCTAGAGACGGGCCGCTCGGCACTGGAGACGGCGAAATACGGCGGAACCATTGCTGAGGAGCAGGACCACGAGGAGTTCTTTTTTGTCTCCTGCGTGCCCTGGCTCCGCTATACGGACATGGTTATGCCGGTGCCCAGCCCCGCGTACAGCAACGTGCGGATTTCCTGGGGGAAATGGACGGAGGAAGACGGGCGGACGAGCCTGCCCGTGACGATGTTGGCCCATCACGCGCTGGTGGACGGCATTCATCTGGGGCGGTTTTACGAGGAATTGGAGCGTCGGGTGTCAAAAGCCCGATAACACAGGATAAAGGGGAGCTTTTACAATGGATCGGTGTGAGGCGGCTTTTCAATATCATAAAGCGGGCTATAACTGCGCGCAGGCGGTGGCGCTGGCGTTTGAGGACTTGCTGGATGTTCCGGAGACGGTGATTGCCGCCGCAGGGGGCGGGTTTGGCGGCGGCGTGGGCGGCAGCCGCGGGGAGTTGTGCGGCGCGGTCAGCGGCGGCGTACTGGTGCTGGGATGGCTCACGCCCCATACGAACGGCGCGGACGCAGAGGGAAAAAAGCGGACCTATGCCGCCGTGAAGGAGTTTCGCCGCCGGTTTGAGGAGGTTTTCGGACTGACCTGCTGCGCCGACCTGCTGGCGGCGCATCCCCAGCCTGACGAGAAAAATCCCGCCGCCCTGCGTCTGGGTGTTACTGCCCACTGCGACAACATGATTGTCACGGCGGTGGAGATTCTTGAAACAATGCTTGCGGAGCGGACGGCAGACTGAGCCGAACGTGCCGAAAATAAGATACGATTTTGGCGGGCGGGCACGGCCCTGCTGCCGGAAAAGCTGATAGGAAAGAACAGGAGCGACCTATGTCCTTTGCCCATTTACATGTTCATACGGAGTTCAGCCTGCTGGACGGGGCCTGCCGCATCAAGGAGCTGCCGGGCGTTCTGAAGGAGATGGGCCAGTCCGCCTGCGCCATCACGGACCACGGGGTGATGTACGGTGCGATTGACTTTTACCGATCCTGTAAGGACGCGGGCATCAAGCCCATCATCGGCTGCGAGGTTTACGTGGCGCCCAGAGGCCGGACCCGGCTTCAAAAGCAGCACGAGTTTGACGCCGAGAGCCGCCATCTGGTGCTGTTGTGCGAAAACGAGGAGGGGTATCGCAACCTGTCCTACATGGTGTCCATGGCGTGGACCGAGGGGTTTTACATCAAGCCCCGGGTGGATCTGGAACTGCTGCGGGAGCATCACGGGGGCCTGATTGCCCTGTCTGCCTGCCTTGCAGGGGAAATTCCCCGGCGGATTCGCAACGGAGAATATGAAACCGCCAAAGCCGTGGCGCTGGAAATGGCGGAGCTTTTCGGGCCGGACCGCTTTTATCTGGAGATTCAGGATCACGGCATTCCCGACCAGCAGACGGTAAACCGGGGGATTTTGAAGCTTCATAGGGAGACGGGCCTGCCCATGGTCTGCACCAACGACGCACACTATCTCCGCAAAGAGGACGCGGAGGCTCACGATGTGCTGCTGTGCATCCAGACGGGAAAGCTTTTGTCCGATGAGAACCGGATGCGCTATGAGCCGCGGAATTTCTATCTCCGGTCCGAGGAGGAGATGCGTGCCCTGTTTGAGGGATATGAGGACGCGGTGGACAATACCGGGAAAATCGCCGAGCGGTGCAATCTGGAATTTGAATTCGGGAAATATCAGCTCCCGGAATTTCATCTTCCGGAGGGCTATGACGCGTATACTTACATCAAGGAGCTGTGCGACACGGGCTTTGCCCAGCGGTACGGCGGAGAGCACCCCGAGTTCCGGGAGCAACTCGACTACGAGCTGGAAATGATTGAGAAGATGGGATTTACGGACTATTTCCTCATCGTCTCCGACTTTGTGCGCTATGCTCGGGAGGTTGGAATCCCCGTGGGGCCGGGGCGCGGCAGTGCCGCCGGAAGTCTTGTGAGCTACTGCCTTGGCATCACGGACGTGGAGCCCATGCGCTTCGGCCTGTATTTCGAGCGGTTTTTGAACCCGGAGCGGGTCAGCATGCCGGATATCGACATGGACTTCGGCGATGTGCGCCGGGGCGAGGTGGTGGACTACGTCCGCCGGAAGTACGGCGACGACCACGTGGCCCAGATCGTCACCTTCGGTACCATGGCGGCACGGGGCGTGATCCGGGACGTGGGGCGGGTGCTTGGCATGCCCTATGCCGAGGTGGACAACATCGCCAAGCAAGTGCCTTTTACGCTGCACATCACCCTCAAGGATGCGCTGCGGCTTTCAAAGCCCCTCAGCGACCTGTACGAGGGCGACGACAACGTGAAAACCCTCATTGACACGGCGAAAAAGCTGGAGGGAATGCCCCGCAACGCCTCTACCCATGCGGCGGGCGTGGTGATCACAAAGCGGCCCGTGTACGAATACGTCCCTCTTGCGAAAAACGACGACGCGGTGGTCTGCCAGTACATTATGACCACGCTGGAGGAGCTGGGCCTTCTCAAAATGGACTTTCTGGGCCTGCGGAACCTGACGGTGTTGGACGACGCGGTGAAAATGGTGCAGTCAGAGCGGCCGGGCTTTCGGTTGGAAGATATCCCGGAGGACGACGCGGCCACCTATGAAATGCTGGGGCAGGGGAAGACCATCGGTGTATTCCAGATGGAATCCGCCGGGATGACCGGCGTGTGCGTGGGTCTGAAGCCCCACAATATGGAGGACATTTCCTCCATCATCGCCCTGTATCGGCCCGGTCCCATGGACTCCATCCCGAAATTTATCGCCTGTGCGCAGAATCCCAAGCTGATTTCCTATCTTCATCCGTCCCTGGAACCGATTCTCTCCATTACCTACGGCTGCATTCTCTATCAGGAGCAGGTGATTGAGATTTTCCGCCGTCTGGCGGGATATTCTCTGGGGCAGGCGGACATGGTGCGCCGGGCGATTTCCAAGAAAAAAGCCGCCCAGATAGCCCGGGAAAAGGACGCGTTTATCCACGGCGAAAAGGAGCGGAATATTTCCGGCTGCGTGGCAAACGGGATTCCGGAGGCCGCGGCAGAGGCGATTTATCAGGATATCTACGACTTTGCGAACTACGCCTTTAACAAGGCCCATTCCGTGTCCTATGCAGTGGTGGCCTATCAGACGGCGTACTTCAAGCGGCACTTTACCAAGGAGTATATGGCGGCCCTGCTCACAAGCGTGCTGGACAACTCTGCCAAAATCGCAGGCTATATCACCGAATGCCGGGACTGGGGCATTAAGCTTCTGCCCCCGGATATCAATCGGCCCTGTGATACGTTCACTGTGGAGGAAGAGGGAATCCGCTTTGGCCTGGCTGCCGTGAAAAATATCGGGCGGGGCTTTATTCAGGCTGTTATGCGGGAGCGGGAGGAGCGGCCTTTTACCTCTCTCAGCGATTTCTGCGGACGGATGAACGGAAGCGACATGAACAAACGAGCGGTGGAAAATCTCATCCGCTCCGGTGCGTTCGACGGGTTTGATGCAAGGCGCTCCCAATTGCTCAAGGTTTATGAAACGGTGATGGACTCCGTGGCCAGCGCCAGCCGCCAGAATGTGGAGGGGCAGATTGATTTCTTTTCCATGGCGGCAGGGAATGATGATAAACCAAAACCTGTAAAGGAAATGCACCTGCCTGATATTCCGGAGTTTACCCGGCAGGAGCTGATGAACATGGAGAAGGAGACGACCGGCCTTTACCTCTCCGGACACCCCATGGACCAGTACCGGGACGAGGTGAAGCGACTCCGGGCCCCCTCCGTCGCCGCGATTCTGGACGATTTTTCGCAGGAGGGCGGACCCACCCGCTTTGCGGATGGGCAGCGGGTGTGTATCGCAGGGGTGGTGACTTCCAGCAAGACGAAAACTACGAAAAATAACTCTCTCATGGCCTATGTCACGGTGGAGGACGACACTGCCGCCATTGAGCTTTTGTGCTTTGCACGGACCTTGGAAAGCTGCGGTCCCTGCTTGCAGGAAAATCAGGCGGTGGTGGTGCGGGGGCGGCTCTCCGTTCGGGATGAAAAGGCTCCGCAGCTCATGTGCGATTCCGTGGCCCCGCTGAGTGGCGGCGCGTTGCCGCCGGACCCGGTGCCGGAGCGCAGGGAGGGAAAGGTGGCCGAGGGCGGGGTCCTCTACCTGAAATTCTCTGGAAAGGACAGCCCGGAGCTGCACCACATGAAGCTGGTGTTTCAGATGTTCCCCGGCAGCACGCCGGTAAAGCTGGTGATGGCGGACACCCGGAA
Source organism: Oscillibacter sp. GMB15532 (assembly GCF_041020825.1). Lineage (NCBI taxonomy): Bacteria > Bacillati > Bacillota > Clostridia > Eubacteriales > Oscillospiraceae > Oscillibacter > Oscillibacter sp. GMB15532. Next base: position 300,535 of record NZ_JBEVTO010000002.1, on the reverse strand, counting down.
GGTGTTTGGTACGCAGGTGCTGCTCCACCGGGCGCTGTTGCAGGAGGCAAAGGAGACGCTGGGCGAAGAAAACGTGGTTGTGAAATAAAAAAACCGCCCCGCCGTTTATCGGCGGGGCGGTTTGGTCTTTTCAAGCCTCACAGAGTTTTGCCGCTGGGCGGCAAAATAAGCTCAACTTCTCGGGCGGCGTGTACGGTAGGGGAAAATACATCAGATTTCGTTTTCCTGCGTCCGCTTGCCCAGCCGGATGTCCCGGATGTCGTAGGGCACGGTCTGGTACACGTTGTAATTCAGCCAGTTGGTGTACAGCAGATTGGCGCAGGAACGCCACGTGACCACCGGGAATTGAGTCGGGTCGTCGTTGGGAAAATAGTGTTTGGGAAGATGGATGGAGGAGCCTGTGGACACGTCCCGGTCGTATTCGTTTTTCAGGGTGTCCCGGTCGTACTCCGCGTGGCCCATCAGGAAAATCTGACGGCCCCCATCGGTTTTCACAGCGTAGATTCCCGCCTCCGGCGACGAGGCCAGAATTTTCAGCGCGGGCACCGCCTCGATATCGGCCCGGTCCACGGTGGTATGGCGGGAGTGGGGGACCCAGAACACATCGTCAAAGCCCCGGAAAAGGATGAAGCCCTGCTCCTCCACGGTGTGGGGGAACACGCCGAAAAGCTTTTCCGGCAGAGGGCGCTTGGGGATTCCGTAGTGATAATAAAGCCCCGCCTGCGCGCCCCAGCAGATGTGGAGCGTGGAATGAACGTGCTCCTTGCTCCACTCCATGATTTCGCACAGCTCCGGCCAGTAGTTCACCTCTTCAAAGGGCTTGTTTTCAACAGGTGCGCCGGTGATAACCAGGCCGTCGAAGTCCCGGTCCCGCACCTCGTCAAAGGTCTTGTAAAAGGACAGCATATGCTCCTGCGGCGTGTTTTTGGGCACATGGCCCGACGGGGCAATCAGTTCCAACTCAATCTGGAGCGGCGTATTGCCCAAAACACGGGCCAACTGCGTTTCCGTCGCCACCTTGTTGGGCATCAGATTCAGCAAGAGAAGTTGCAGGGGGCGGATATCCTGCGTGATGGCGCGTTTTTCCGTCATGACAAAAATGTTTTCCCGCGTCAGCGTACTGGTGGCGGGCAATTCGTTGGGTATTTTAATAGGCAAAGCGGTGTCTCCTTTCAAAGCGGGGGAGTGCTTACGCGTCCACCTGCTCCAGCGCCTGTGCGATATCTCCGATCAGGTCTTCTTTACTCTCAAGGCCGCAGCTGATCCGCACAAGTCCGGCGGGAACGCCAGCCGCCTGAAGCTGCGCGTCGGTCATCTGGCGGTGAGTGGAGCTGGCGGGGTTGAGACAGCAGGTGCGGGCGTCCGCCACATGGGTTTCGATGGCGGCAAGCTTCAAATGCTTCATAAATTCCCCGGCGGCGGCGCGTCCGCCCTTCAGCTCGAAAGAAACCACGCCGCAAGAGCCGTGGGGCAGATATTTTTCTGCCAAGGTATGGTACTTGTCATCAGATAGGCCGCAATAGCTGACGGAAGCAACCTTGGAGTGCTTCACCAGATATTCCGCCACAGCCTGCCCGTTCTCACAGTGGCGTGCCATGCGGACGTGGAGGCTTTCAAGGCCCAAATTCAAATAAAATGCATGCTGAGGAGACTGGATGGAGCCCAAATCCCGCATGAGCTGGGCGGTGCATTTGGTGATAAACGCACCTCCAATGCCGAACTTCTCGGCATAGGTGATGCCGTGGTAGCTCTCGTCCGGGGTGCACAGGCCGGGGAATTTCTCGGCGTGGGCCAGCCAGTCGAACTTGCCGGAGTCCACAATAGCCCCGCCCACGGCTGCGCCGTGTCCATCCATATACTTGGTGGTGGAGTGGGTCACGATATCTGCGCCCCACTCAAAGGGACGGCAGTTAATGGGGGTGGGGAAGGTATTGTCCACAATCAGGGGAACTCCGTGGCTGTGGGCCGCCAGCGCAAATTTTTCGATGTCCAGCACCGTCAGGGCCGGGTTTGCAATGGTTTCTCCGAACACGCACTTGGTGTTGGGCTGAAAGGCGGCATTCAACTCCTCCTCCGTGCAGTCAGGGGAGACAAAGGTGCATTCCACGCCCATTTTCGCCATGGTGACGGAAATGAGGTTGAAGGTGCCGCCGTAAATGCTGGAAGAGGAAACGATATGGTCCCCGCAGGAGGCGATGTTGAACAGGGCGTAGAAATTGGCCGCCTGACCGGAGGAGGTGAGCATTGCGGCCGAGCCGCCCTCCAGCGCGGCGATTTTGGCCGCCACATAATCGTTGGTGGGGTTTTGCAGGCGGGAATAAAAATAGCCATTGGCTTCCAGATCAAAAAGCTTGCCCATGTCCTCGGAGGTGGCATATTTAAAGGTGGTGGACTGGACGATGGGAATTTGCCGGGGCTCGCCGTTGCCGGGAGTGTAGCCCCCCTGGACGCAGACGGTTTCGATGTTCTGCTTGCTCATACTGTTGAACTCCTTTCAGTGTGACGCTCTGGGCAAAAGAAAAAGACCCCCGCCTCAAAGCATCCTTTGAGACGAAAGCCACTCACTTCCGCGGTACCACTCAAATTGCGCGCCGTAAAACGCGCCTCTCACAGGCTCAAGCAAGCCCTCTGCCTTAACGCGGCGACACGGAAAGACCTGTCCCTCTGCGGGTTCGCCCTTTCGGCTCGGGAGCCATAGACACTGAAAACGGTTTCCCACCGGCTCGCACCAGCCGCCGGCTCTCTGAAAGGTCCACGTTTTCGTCCTCTCCGTCACTGCCTTTTATATATTACAGTATATATTGGAGATAATTTTAACATGATTTTTTGAAAAGTCAAGGCCCTTTTCCTGCATCCAAAGCGCCAAAGCTGGCTGCGCCGGGGTGAAATCCTTGATTGACGGGGCGGCGCTTTTTGAAGTATAATAAAACGATTGAGTACTAAAGGAAAAAACGGAGGAACCACCATGTGGATTGCGGAGAGCTGGCGGGATTATGAATTGCTGGACTGCGGCGGCGGCGAAAAGCTGGAGCGCTGGGACAGGCAGCTCTTGGTGCGCCCGGACCCCCAGGCCATCTGGGAGACGGATCGCGCCTATCCCGGCTGGAAAAAGGCCGACGGGCGGTATCTCCGCTCCCAGACCGGCGGCGGGCATTGGGAAAAGGAGAAGCTTCCGGAGAGCTGGCAGGTGCATTACGGGGAGTTGACCTTTCAGGTGAAGCCCATGAACTTTAAGCACACGGGCCTGTTTCCGGAGCAGGCGGTGAACTGGGACTTTGCCATGGAAAAAATTAAAAATGCGGGGCGGCCCATCCGGGTTTTGAACCTGTTTGCCTATACCGGCGGGGCCACGGTGGCCTGCGCCAAGGCGGGGGCCGAGGTGTGCCATGTGGACGCGGCGAAGGGAATGGTGGCATGGGCGAAGGAAAATGCCCGGCTCTCCGGCCTTGCGGACGCGCCCATCCGCTGGATTGTGGACGACTGTGCCAAGTTTGTGGAGCGGGAAATCCGGCGGGGAAAAACCTATGACGCCATTATCATGGACCCCCCCAGCTACGGCCGGGGTCCCGGCGGCGAGGTTTGGAAGCTGGAGGAAAACCTGTACGAGTTTGTAAAGCTGTGCGCCGGGGCGCTGTCGGACAAGCCGTTGTTCGTGCTGATTAACTCCTATACCACGGGGCTTGCCCCATCGGTGCTGGGGTATTTATTGGGCATTCTGGTGAAGGAAAAATATGGCGGCAAGTGCGCATGGGATGAGCTGGGTCTTCCCGTGACCAGAACTGGGCTGTATCTTCCCTGCGGCGCCACCGGGCGCTGGTGCAGCGAATAAGGATTGGAAGTAGAAATAATGTCTACGATTCTTGAGACGGAGCGGCTTCAATACCTCTATCCCGCGGTGGAGGAGGGGGAGCAGGCAATGCAGGCCCTGCGGGGCGTGGACCTGAACATTGAAAAGGGCTCTTTCGTGGTGATTCTGGGGCACAACGGCTCCGGAAAATCCACGCTGGCCAAGACCTTCAACGCCATCCTCCTGCCCTCTGCGGGGCGGGTGCTGGTGGAGGGGATGGACACCGCCGATGAGGATCGGCTGCTGGATATCCGACGCCGGGTGGGGATGGTGTTTCAAAACCCGGACAACCAGCTCGTGTCCAACGTGGTGGAGGAGGACGTGGCGTTCGCCCCAGAAAATCTGGGCGTTCCAACGGCTGAAATCCGCAGTCGCGTGGACGAGGCTTTGGGCGCCGTGGGTATGGCAGACTTTGCCCAGCACGCGCCCCATCTTCTTTCCGGCGGGCAGAAGCAGCGCATTGCCATCGCGGGGGTCATCGCCATGGAGCCGGACTGTATCGTTTTGGATGAGGCCACGGCCATGCTGGACCCCACGGGTCGGCGGGAGGTGATCGCTACCGCTCATCGGCTGAACCGGGAAAAGGGCATCACCGTGGTGCTCATCACGCACCACATGAACGAGGCGGAGGATGCGGACAGGGTGGTGGTGATGAACGAGGGAGAGCTTGTCATGGACGGCCCACCCCGGGAAATTTTTGCCCGGGTGGCGGAGCTGAGAAATGTTGGGCTGACCGCACCGGATACCGTGGACCTGCTGGATCGGCTGCGGCAGGACGGGTTGAATCTGCCGCTGGACGCGATCACCGTGGAGGAATGCGCGGACGCGGTGGCGGCGGCGCTGCGATAAACAGGACAGGAAGGAACAGAGCATTGGAACCGATTTTAAAGGTCATCAATCTGACCCATACCTATGGGATTGGCACGCCCTTTGAGCGAAGCGCCGTGGAAAATATGAGCTTTGACGTGGCGGACGGCGAATTTCTGGGCGTCATCGGGCACACCGGCTCGGGAAAGTCCACCCTGATCCAGCACCTCAACGGGCTTCTGCGGCCCACCTCCGGGCAGATTTTGCTGGAGGGGAAGGACATCTGGGCCCAGCCGAAGAAAATCCGGGACGTGCGGTTCCGGGTGGGACTGGTGTTTCAGTATCCGGAGTATCAGTTGTTTGAGGAGACGGTTTATAAGGACATCGCATTCGGTCCCGCAAACATGGGCAGGACCGGGGACGCGCTGGACCGCTGTGTGCGGGAGGCCGCGCGGCTGGTGGGCATCCGGGACGACCAGTTGGAAAAGTCCCCCTTTGAGCTTTCCGGCGGACAGAAGCGACGGGTGGCGCTGGCGGGCGTGCTGGCCATGGAGCCGAGGGTGCTGATTCTGGACGAACCTACGGCGGGGCTGGACCCTGCCGGGCGGGAAAATCTGCTGGCCAACATCCGGGACTATCACCGGAACAAAAACGGCACGGTCATCATGGTGAGCCACAGCATGGACGAGGTCGCCCGCACGGCGGACCGGGTGCTGGTTTTAAAATCCGCCCGGGTGCTGATGGAGGGAACGCCGAAGGAAGTCTTTGGCCGGGCGGACGAGTTGCTCTCTGCCGGACTGGACGTGCCCCAGATCACTAGGGTGGCTATGGCATTGAAGGCCCGTGGCCTTGCGGTGGACCCTGCGGTTTACACCGTGGAGGACTTGGAGAAGCAGCTTTTGGCCCTGCGAAAGGGGGCGAAGGGATGCTGAAGGATATCACGCTCGGGCAGTATTTCCCGGGAAACACCGTGGCCCACCGGCTGGACCCCAGAACCAAGCTGCTTTTGACGCTTTTTTATATCGTGGGCCTATTTGCCGCGGACTCTGTGCTGACCTACGGAATCATGATTCTCGTGTTTGTGGGCTGTGCCCGCGTTTCCCGGGTAGGTGCCCGGGCGCTGGTGCGGGGCTTGAAGCCGGTGCTGTTCATCATTCTGTTCACCGGCATTTTAAATCTGTTTTTTACCCCGGGCGACGATCTGTTCCGGTTTGGCGTGCTTCACGTCTCCCGGGAGGGACTTGCCATGGCGGTGCGGATGGTGCTGCGCATCATGCTGCTGATTATGGGGACGTTTCTTTTGACCTACACCACCAGTCCCATCCGCCTGACGGACGGGCTGGAGCGGCTGATGGGCGGATTGAAAAAGGTAAAGGTGCCGGTTCATGAGCTGGCGATGATGATGTCCATTGCCCTGCGCTTTATTCCTACGCTGATTGAGGAGACGGACAAAATTATGTCTGCCCAGAAGGCTCGGGGTGCAGACTTTGAAAGCGGAAACCTGTTTCACAAGGCCAAGGCCCTGATTCCGATTCTGGTGCCGCTGTTTATCAGCGCTTTTCGCCGCGCGGACGAACTGGCGGTGGCGATGGAGTGCCGCTGTTATCACGGCGGGGAGGGACGGACGAAGCTGAACCCCCTGAAATACGCCGCGCGGGATGTTTGGGCGTTGCTCTTGGGTGGCGCGGTGACGGCAGGTGTGATTGTGCTGGGCCGGATTGGGTTTTAAGACAATCCGGTGCCTTGTGGAACAAACCCAGGGAGAGCCGAAATGAAGAAAGGAGAGGCCGCCCATGAGAGAAAAAAAGCTGACCCTCTGGATGCTGGGGCTGGCGCTTGCGCTGTGCGCCGCGCTGGCGGGCCTCGTCCTTTTGCAGGGCATCCGCTTGCGGGCTTTGCGTGATAGCGCCCCAGCGGCGATTTCCGCCCCACAGGAGGAAGTGCCCTCAGCCACCGCGCAGGAGAATTCCGCCCACCTGACGCAAGCGTTTGAACTGACACCTGCCGGGACGGACGAGACGAAGGGGACGGCCACGGCAGAGGTGTCTTTGCGGTTGTGGGAGGACCAAATGGACGCGGCGGTGAAGTTGCTGATTGAAGCGGGAGAGGAAACGGTTTCCGTCCCGCTGGAGAAAAGCGCTGACGGGGCCTATACCGCGCCTGTGACGCTGGGACTTCCCAGCAGGCAGAGCGGAGAGAATGCGCCCATATCCCTGACGGTAGAGATGGAGGCCGACGGCGTCTTTTCCCGGGAGCGGCTGGGGGAGTATCCCAATACGCTGTTTATGACCACGACGCTGCGCGCGGATTTAAAAGAGGGCGGCATGACCTATGTGCGCAAATCTCTTCCCACGCCGGGGGTGGGCCTGATACGGATCAACCCGGAGTGCCGCCTTTCTGTGCTGGATGGGGCTGAAAGCGTGGCTGTAAGGGAGCCGACCTTTCGGCTGTATTGTAACGGTAAGTTGGAAAAGACACTGCCCGCCGTGGAGGATGAGACGGGGTGGAATCTGTATGGCCCGCAAGCGTGGGACAACGCGCTGGTGTGCCGCAACGGGGACCGGATACTCCTGACCTTTTCCTGCACAGGGGAAGATGGGCGCTTCTACGAATTCCAACTGGAAACCGCCCGCATTGCCCACGAGCAGGGAGAAGTGACCTCCCGGCTCATGCCCCCGGCCGTTTCGTGAGCGGGAAGGGATATGCGGAGCGCAGGCCGCTTAAAAGCTGAGGAGGAGAGGTTATGCGAAATATTGCGCTGAAGCTGATGTATAACGGGGCCGCCTACCACGGGTGGCAGGTGCAGAAAAATGCCGTCTCCGTCTGCGGGACGCTGGAAAAGGCGCTGGCGGAGGTTTGCGGCGGTCCGGTGCACCTCACCGGCTGCGGACGCACCGACGCGGGGGTTCACGCCGAGCGGTATGTGGCCAATTTCCGCACGGAAAGCCGCATTCCAACGGACCGGCTCCCCTTTGCCGTGAACACCCACACGCCGCAGGACATCGCCGTGCGGGAGGCGATGGAAGTGGATATGGACTTTAACGCCATCGGTTCCTGCATCAAAAAGGAATATACTTACCGTATTTACAATTCTACCTTTAAGAACCCGTTTTATGTAAATCGGGCATATTTTTATCCCAAACGGCTGGACGAGGAATTTTTAGGCCGCGCTGCCGGCATGTTCGTGGGGACACACGATTTTGCGGCGGTGCGCAGTGTGGGGACGGAGACAAAGTCCACCGTCCGCACGATTTACTACTGCGACGTATCCCGCAGCGGGGACCTTTTGGAATTAAAGGTCTGCGCCGACGGGTTTTTGTATAATATGGTGCGTGCCATTACGGGGACGGTGCTTTATGCGGCGGAGGGAAAATTTGCCCCGGAGGATATCCCGGCCATTCTTAAAAGCCGGGACCGCAGCGCGGCGGGGCCTACCGTCCCGCCGGGCGGACTGTACCTGACAAAACTTTGGTATGGGGATGAGCGGCTCAATGGCTGATAAACGGAACGACATCTGGAATGATGACGACGAGGAGGACCGCCCGCCCAGGCACCGCCTGCGGGGCGTTCTGGCGTTTTTTTTGCTGCTTGTGGCGGTGCTGGGCGTGGTGCTGGCCGCGGCATGGAGAGACGGCACGGGGCTGGACGTTCTGCGGCGCTATGTTGCCTATGGCAAAAGCGAAGGGGACGGTTCCACGGGCTATACCTATGACGCGTCCCACAAAAACCGCTATGCAAAGCTGGGGAATACCCTCGCGGTTCTGTCCGACACGGCCCTTTCCCTGGTGGACGGGAATGGAAAGACCATCTGGTCCGCGTCGGTGAAAATGGAAGCCCCAGCGCTGAGCGCGGCGGGGGACCGGGCCGTGGCCTATGACGTGGGGGGCACGGAGCTGTACGTATTGGATAAGACCGGGCTGGTTTATCAGCTTACCGCGGGCGAGACGGAGCCGTACATTGCCGCCGCGCTGAATCAGAGCGGAGAGCTGGCAGTGACCGCCAAAAAGCAAAGCTTCAAGGCTTCCGTCGTCGTCTATGACACGGCGGGAAACGAGCTGTTTGAATTCAGGTCGTCGGAGCGCTTCATCTCCGGGGCTTATGCCACCGACGACGGAAAGTATCTGGCGGCTGTGACGCTGGGCCAGTCCGGCGGAGCCTTCGCCTCGGGCGTTGTGCTCTATGACCTGACGGCACAGGACCCTGTTGGGTCCTGGACCGTGGGAGAGGGTATGTGCTATGACATGGGGACGGTGAGCCGAAGTCTGGCGCTGGTGTGCGACGACGGAGTGTATTTCAGCGCCGACGCGCAGGCGCTTTCCGCCTCCTATTCTTATGGAGGTGCTTATCTGAGGGAGTATGACCTCCATGGGGAGGGCTATGCGGTGCTGCTTCTGAACCGCTACCAATCCGGCAGCGTGGGCCGCCTTGTAACGGTGGGGTCAGACGGACAGGAGCTTGCATCGCTGAACGTCAGCGACGAAATTTTGAGTGTTTCTGCCGCCGGGCGGTACATCGCGGTGCTGTACGCCGACAAGCTGGTGATTTACACGCCGCAGCTTGAGCAATATGCATCTCTTAACGGTACGGATTACGCCCGGGAGGCGCTGATGGGCGACGACGGCTCGGCGCTGTTGCTGGCGGCGGAGCGTGCGGTGCGCTTTTTGCCATGAACGTGCAGTTTTGGTCGATATTTCAGCACGGTTCACAAATTATTTACGAGTGGAGAGGTAGGCAAAGTTGAAAACTGCTGTTATAATAGACTGTATTCTCGCGGCTTTGCTGCTGGGCTTTTTGATTTACGGCGCGTGGCGAGGCCTGTTTCGCTCTGTGGTGGGGCTGGTAATCGTGATTCTCGCTTTGACGGGAGCCACCTTTGCGGCCCGGGAGCTGACGCCCATGGCTGTGGATCTGCTTCGGCCTGTGATTGAGTCCACCATTTCAAAAAGGGTGGACGACGCCATGAGCGGCGGCGTATCCTCTCAGGCGGAAGAAGTGACCCCGGTGCAGCCAGAGCTTCCCACACAGAGCACCGGCAGCGGGTCGTCTGCCGCCGGAAGCGGCGGGGAGGACAGCTCCCTGCTTCGCATACAGGCGGGGGAGCTGCTGCGACTGATGGGCTGGGACGACACGCTGACAAAGTCCCTGTCGGATAAGGCGGCGGAAAAGGTTCGGGAAACCGGCGTCTCGCTGGCCATGGCAGTGGCGGACAGTGTGACGGAATCCTTCGTATACATGCTCATCTTCGCCCTGTCCTTCGTGGCGCTGCTGTTGCTGCTCCATTTGGTGGCAAAGGCGCTGGATGTGGCGACGAAGCTGCCGGGCATCCATTTTATCAACGGGCTGGGCGGCGCGCTCATCGGTCTTCTTCAGGGGGCGCTGCTGATTTTCCTGATTGTCTGGCTGCTGCGCAGCACCCGCATTTCCTTTGACGCGGAGACGGTGAACCAAACCTATCTATTGCGCTTTTTTGTTTCCAACGGTCCGCTGGACCTGCTTTTCTATTAAAGTTTCCCGGTTTCCCCCACCCCGGCGCGGCCGGCACGGCGTTCCGGACGCCCACTGTAATTCTGGAGGTATACAATGCAACCGAAACTTTGCTCAAGATGCAAAAAAAATGTGGCCGTGGTGTTCATCTCTCGCCTGGACGGGGACAACACGGTGAACGAGGGCCTGTGCCTGCGCTGCGCCAAGGACTTGGGGCTGCCGCAGGTGGATGATATGATGAAGCGGATGGGGATTTCCGACGACGATCTGGAAACCCTGAACAACGAGATGCTTCAGGCCTTTGACGGCGTGGAGAACGTGGAGGACCTGCCCAAGGGCGAAACGGCCGAACCCGAGGAGGAAGAGGGGAAAACCGCAACCTTCCCGTTTTTGAACCGGCTGTTTAACAACGGCGAGTCCTCCCGAAACGACGAGCAGCCCTCCGGCGGCTCCGCCCGGGCGGACCGGGACCGGGAGCACAAGGGCGATAAAAAGCGCAAATTTCTGGAGAGCTACTGCCTGAACCTGACGGAGCGTGCCAAGTCCGGCAAGCTGGATCCTGTCATCGGGCGGGAGCAGGAGATCGAGCGGGTGATCCAGATTCTCAATCGCCGACAGAAAAACAACCCCTGCCTGATCGGCGAACCGGGCGTTGGCAAAACCGCCATTGCCGAGGGGCTTTCCCAGCGCATCGCGGATGGGAAGGTGCCCTTCAAGCTGCGGGAGAAGGAGGTTTATCTTCTGGATTTGACCGCGCTGGTGGCGGGGACCCAGTTCCGGGGCCAGTTCGAGTCCCGGATGAAGGGCCTCATTGACGAGGTGAAGCGGCTGGGCAACATTATCCTCATGATTGACGAGGTCCACACCATCGTGGGTGCGGGGGATGCAGAAGGCAGCATGAACGCCGCCAATATTCTGAAGCCCGCCCTGTCCCGGGGCGAGATCCAGGTCATCGGTGCCACCACCTTCACCGAATATCGCAAGTCCATTGAAAAAGACACCGCGCTGGAACGGCGCTTTCAGCCTGTAACGGTGAGCGAGCCGTCTTTGGAGGATTCCATTCAGATTTTGAAGGGACTGGCCCCCAAGTACGAGACGTTCCACGGCGTGAAGCTCTCCGACGGGATTCTGCGTCAGGCGGTGCTGCTCTCCGAGCGGTACATTACCGACCGCTTTTTGCCGGACAAGGCCATCGACCTCATCGACGAGGCCTGCTCCGACCTGAATCTGAAAGACCCGGACATCTCCCGCCGCATGGAAATTCAGCGGGAGCTGGACGATTATGAAAAGGAAACTGCCATGCTGGAAGAGCTGGCCGCCGAGGAGGGGGCCGAGCCGGACTACGCCCGGATGGCCCTTTTGAAAAGCAAGCAGGCCAAGCTTGGAACGGAGCTGCAAGTTCTTTTGGACAAGGGGGACCCGCAGCTGGCCATGGAAAATCTGGCCCACGTCATTGAGCTGTGGACGAAAATTCCCGCCTCCCGCATTCGGGAGCAGGAGTTCCAGCGCCTGAGCCAGCTTTCCAGCCGCCTGAAAACCCACATCGTGGGGCAGGACGAGGCTGTAGAGGCAGTCACTGCCGCCGTGCGGCGGAACCGCGTGGGCATCAGCCCCAAGCGCAAGCCCGTCAGCTTCATTTTCGTCGGCCCCACCGGCGTGGGTAAAACGGAGCTGGTGAAGCAGTTGGCTACGGATTTGTTCAACACACCGGATTCTCTGATTCGGCTGGACATGTCCGAGTTTATGGAAAAGCATTCCGTCTCCCGCATTGTGGGGTCTCCACCCGGCTATGTGGGCTATGACGAGGCGGGCCAGCTGACGGAGAAAATTCGCCGGAAGCCCTATGCCGTGGTTCTCTTCGACGAAATTGAAAAGGCCCATCCCGATGTGCTGAACATCCTGCTGCAAATTTTGGACGACGGAGAAATCACCGACGCCCACGGGCGGAAGGTCAACTTTGAAAATACCGTTATCGTCATGACCTCCAACGCGGGCAGCGCCACCAAGGAGGGAACGGTGGGCTTTGACCGCACCGCCGGGCAGCAGGACAGGGCCAAGGCCATGAAGGGACTGGAGCAGTTCCTCCGCCCCGAGTTTATCAACCGGGTGGACGAGGTAATCTGCTTCAACCGCCTCAGCGAGGAGAATTTCCAGTCCATCGCCCGCATCATGCTGGAGGAGCTGACCGCTTCCTTGAAGGAGAAGGGCGTGACGCTGACGTATGGCGACGAGCTGCTGGCATATCTCACCCGCAAATCCTATTCCATCACCTATGGCGCGCGGAATCTGCGCCGCACCATCCAGAAAGAGCTGGAGGACCCCATGGCGGCGAGGATGATCGACAGCTACGAGCATCCCGTGTCTCAGATTCGTGCTACGGTGGAGGACGAAGGGATTAAAATTGAGGCTCTTTGAGGGCTGTAAAGTGAGGTGACTTTCGTGCTGTTTCGCAAAGATATCGATCCCCGGTGTGCTTATTGCCTGCGGGGCGCGCAGATCAATGAGCGGGATGTGGCCTGCGTAAAGCGGGGAATCGTCCCCGTGGAGGGCAGCTGCCGCAGCTTTCGGTACGACCCGCTGAAAAGGGTTCCGCCCCGGCCTGCCGCTTTGGAGACGGCGCGGCTGAGGGAAGAGGACTTTTCGCTTTGAGGGCGGTTTGAAAACAGAACAAGGGGGAAACGGATATGGCGATCCAGAGAGTACGGGTGGTTTATTTCAGTGCCACAGGCTCCACCGAAAAGGTGGCGATGGCTGTGGCCAAAGGGGCGGCGTATAAGCTGGGAAAACCGGTGACGGTGACGAATATTTCCCTGCCTATGACGCGTGGAAAGGAAGTTTCCTTTACGCCGGGAGACTTGGTAATTGTGGCCACGCCCACCTATGCGGGACGCGTTCCCAACAAGATCCTGCCCTATTTCCAGAACAAGCTGACGGGCAACGGTGCGCTGGCCGTGCCGGTGGTGCTATTTGGCAACCGGAGCTTTGACAACGCGCTGGCCGAGCTGTGCGCGGAATTGGAGGCCCACGGTTTCCACACCGTGTCCGCCGCCGCTTTTGTGGGGCAGCATGCCTTTGCGACCGGGCTGGCCCACGGTCGGCCCAATGCGCAGGATTTGGATCAGGCAGAGGACTTCGGCAAAAAAGTTGCAGAAAAGCTTTTGTTATTGACGGAGACGCCCGCCCCGGTACAGGTGCCCGGTGACCCCGCCGCGCCCTATTACACGCCGCTGGGAACCGACGGTCAGCCGACTAAGTTCCTGAAAGCAAAGCCTGTGACGGATATGAAGAAGTGCTCTCAGTGCGGCGTGTGCGCCGCTGTCTGCCCCATGGGAGCCATTGACCCGAAAAACGTGGCCAACGTTCCGGGGACATGCATCAAGTGTCAGGCCTGTGTGTCAAAGTGTCCGCTGGACGCGAAATATTTCGAAGATCCGGCATTTTTGTCTCACAAGGCCATGCTGGAGGAGAACTATACCCGCCCGGCGGAAAGCGCACTGTTTTTATAAGAAAAGCTCTCCGGACGCGCGGCGATTCTATCGCCGCGCGTCCGTTTTTATGGAAGCTGGCCGTTTCAACGGGGAAGAAAAGCCCAGACCGGCAAACGGACGTAGCTTTCTTTATCTTTTGGGCAGAAGGGGTTACCGGACAGCGGCATGGCTTTTCTAATTTTGCCGCGTGGGCGAAGCCGGGATTTTTTTATCTTTTTTTAAATGAATTTGCCTCTGGCCAGGAAGAGAATTGATTTTGTGTCGGGTCAGGCTGTTTCCGCATAATCTGTGGATGAGAACAGATTTGGAGGAGACAATATGGCTACTGTAACCAATTTTTTTCTCGGCGCCAATGGCGGAGCCGGATTTCAAAACCTGTTTGACCGCTTGGTCGGAGAAGATACATATGACCTGATGATTTTAAAAGGGGGACCCGGCGTTGGAAAATCCACATTTTTAAGAACTCTGGGAAAGGCCATGGAGGAAGCCGGGGAGCGGGTGGAATATCTGCTGTGCAGCGGCGACCCGGACTCGATGGACGGAATTTACCTGCCCGACATGGGCTGTGCGGCAGTGGACGGCACGCCGCCCCACGCCATGGAGCCGCGTTATGCGGCGGCGGTAGAACGGATTGTGGATTTGGGCCGGTTTTACGACCTGACGGCCGCAAAGGCCGCCCGGGATGAAATCGTGGCGCTGAACCGGAAAAACAAGGCCTCCGTTGCCGGAGCTTACCGCTGTTTGAAGGCAGCGCGGGAGGTGGAGCTGGAAACGGTGACGGACGCCGGACGATGTTTTGACCTTCGGAGGGCAAACCGGCGGTTGGACGGGATTATTGCCCGGGAGCTGCGGAAAAAGGGAGACCAATCCGGCAAGACGGATTGGCGCTTTTTGGGCGGAATTACGTCCCGGGGAATCGTGTGGCGGTTTGACAGCGTGGAGACGCTGTGTCCTAAAATCTATGAGCTGGCAGACCGCTGGGAGCTGGCGGGACCGCTTTTGGAGCGGCTGCATAAGACCGCAACAGACCGGGGTTGGGACACAATTGCCTGTCCGTCCCCCGAGGAGCCGGAACGGCTGGAGCATTTGCTGATTCCCGGTCTGGGGCTTGGCTTTGTCACCTCCCGGCCCGGAATGGAGTACGAGGGAAACCCCTTCCGCCGTATTCGTCTGGATGCGCTGACCCGGACGGAGGAGCGGGGAAGAGAGCGTCTGCTGCGGCGGATGTCCGCCTCCCTGCGGGAAGAGGCTGTCTCCGCTCTGCGGGACGCCAAGGTCACGCACGATGCACTGGAGGCGATTTACAACCCCTATGTGGACTTCGACGGCGTCCGGGCGCTTGCTGCCATTGAGACGGGGCGGCTTTTAAGCTGGCGGAGCCGCCGGTAGGCGTTGCAAAAGCGGCGCGAGTCCGCTATACTTAATACAACAGGATATTTACGAAGGAAAGGGAAGTGGTTTGATGGCAGACGGCTTTTCCGTGAAATTTATCGCCCGGATCCACAGCGATTTTCAAACAAAATTTGGTGTTCCCCGCCAAAGCGGGCTGGTGGAGGAGTTGGAGAGCCGCGTGGTATTTCTCCCGGAGTACCGCAATCCGGACGCGCTGCGGGGGCTGGAGGGCTTTTCCCACCTGTGGCTGATCTGGCAGTTTTCAGAGGCTGTGCGGGAGGGCTGGTCGCCCACGGTGCGCCCGCCGCGACTGGGGGGAAATGCCCGGATGGGCGTGTTTGCCACCCGGTCGCCCTTTCGCCCCAACCCCATCGGTCTTTCGTGCGTGAAGCTGCTGGGCATTGAGGAGAGCGGAGCTGACGGTTTCGTTCTCCGGGTGGCGGGAGCCGATTTGATGGATGGTACGCCGATTTTGGACATCAAGCCCTATCTCCCCTATGTGGACGCCCACCCGGAGGCCACAGGCGGCTTTGCCCCCTCCGCCCCGGAACGGCGGCTGACGGTGGAGTGCCCGCCGGAGGCGCTGAAACTTCTTCCCGAGGAGAGCCGGGCCGCGCTGCTGGGCGTTTTGGCGGAGGATCCCCGGCCCGCCTATCAGGACGATCCGGGGCGGGTGTACGGCTTTGGCTTTGCCGGGGCGGAGGTGAAATTCTCCGTGGACGGAAACCGGCTGACGGTGCTGTCCGTCATAAAAAATTAACACACGGCGGCTTGACAGACGCAATTTCAGGTGATATATTAGCAATAATCATACCAAAAGGCTTGGAAAAGGACATCGTTCGGGAAAGACACCAGAGAGGGGCCGTGCTTGCTGTAAGCGGCCCTTGCCGGAACCGAAGCGACACCGCCTTGGAGCCGCCCGCCGAAAGGGGAAACCCTAGTAGAACGGGACGGGACCTCCCGTTACAGAGGACACGAGCGGCGTTCTTTTAAACGCAAGCAGGGTGGAACCGTGGAATACGAATTCGTATCTCACCCCTGATTTTTCAGGGGTGAGATTTTTTGTCGTCAAAAATCTCCGGCGGTGCGTCTGCGTGCCGCCCCGGCCCCAATTTGAGGAGGAATTGAAATGTCTGAAGCAAACGAGAAGCAGTTTACCTTTGAAGACCCGGCCTACCGAAAAACCTATTGGCACACCTGCTCCCACGTAATGGCGCAGGCGGTGAAGCGCCTGTATCCCGAGGTGAAGTTGGCCATCGGCCCCTCCATCGACGAGGGCTTTTACTACGATTTGGATTCTCCCGTCCCCTTCACCCCCGAAATGATGGAGCAGATTGAGGCTGAAATGCGGAAAATCTGCAAGGAAAAGCTGAAGCTGGAGCGCTCTGAGATGCCCCGGGCTGACGCCATCAAGTTCATGGAGGAAAAGGGCGAGCCTTATAAGGTGGAGTTGATCAACGACCTGCCGGAGGATGCGGTGATTTCCTTCTACAAGCAGGGCGAGTTCATCGATCTGTGCGCCGGCCCCCATCTGGACTCTACGGGCCGCATCAAGGGCAACGCCATCAAGCTTACCGCCTGCAACGCCGCCTATTGGCGGGGTGACTCCAACCGCCAGACCCTCCAGCGGATTTACGGCATCGCTTTCCCAAAAAAGGAAGAGCTGGACGCGTATCTGGAGCGCATTGAGGAGGCCAAGCGCCGGGATCACCGCAAGCTTGGCAAGGAGCTGGGCCTGTTCGCCTTCCGGGACGAGGCTCCCGGGTTCCCCTTCTACCTGCCCAAGGGCATGGTGCTGAAGAATACCCTCGCCAGCTACTGGCGCGAGGTGCATAAGAAGTGGGACTACGTGGAAATTTCCACGCCCCAGATCATGAAGCGGTCCCTGTGGGAGACTTCCGGCCACTGGGATCACTATAAAGACAACATGTACACCACCGTCATCGACGAAGAGGACTTTGCCATCAAGCCCATGAACTGCCCCGGAAGCATTCTGGTGTACGACATGGAGCCCCACTCCTATAGGGAGCTGCCCCTGCGGTTCGCGGAGATGGGCGTGGTCCATCGCCATGAGCTGTCCGGTGCGCTCCACGGTATGTTCCGCGTCCGCTGCTTCACGCAGGACGACGCACACATCATGCTGGCGAAGAATCAGATCAAGGACGAAGTAGTGCGGATTGCGCAGCTGTTCGACGAGGTGTACAGCCTGTTCCAGCTGCCTTATAAAATCGAACTGAGCACCATGCCTGAGGATCACATCGGAACGAATGAGGATTGGGACGTGGCGACGGCGGCTTTGGCGGACGCCATTACCAGCATCGGCAAGACCTATGTTGTGAATGAGGGTGACGGCGCATTCTATGGACCGAAGCTGGACTTCCACATTCAGGACTCTCTGGGCCGGACTTGGCAGTGCGGCACCATTCAATTAGACTATCAGCTCCCGGGCCGGTTCAACCTGGAATACGTGGGCGAGGATGGGCAGAAGCACTGCCCCGTTATGATTCACCGGGTGGTGCTGGGTTCCGTGGAGCGGTTCATCGGCATCATCACCGAGCACTTTGCCGGTGCGTTCCCCACCTGGCTCAGCCCCGTGCAGGTGAAGATTCTCACCATCACCCAGCGCGCGGACGAATACGCAAAGCAGGTGGCCGCCTCGCTGGAGGCACAGGGCTTCCGGGTGGAGGTAGATCTGCGGAACGAAAAGATCGGCAAGAAAATCCGCGAGGCCCAATTGGAGAAGGACCCCTTTATGCTGGTGGTGGGCGACAAGGAGGCCGAAAGCGGTCAGGTGGCGGTCCGTCACCGGTCCGACGGCGACCTTGGCGTGATGTCGCTGGAGGCGTTTACCGCACAGCTAAAGGAATTGGTGGACAGCAGAGCTGCCAAGTAAGGAAATTGAGAAGAACGCCGCGTCCGAAAACCGGACGCGGCGTTCTGGAAAATCAGGGAGAGTGGAGCGCTTTGTAGAAACTGCCGGAAACGGAAGAAAAATTTACGCAAAAGCTGTGGCGTTTTCCGAAATGAAAGAAACCACCGGATTTTCGTTGCGGCAGGGCTTTGCGGGGTAGTATACTGAATCAAATAAAAACTTGCGGATGCGCAGCGGTTTGCGGCGTTTCCGAAAAGGGAAAGAGCCGTCCCGCACCTGAGGTGTGCGGGGAAAGGAAGGAGAACCATGGGCAGAGAATTTAAAAAGGTGCTGGTGGCCAACCGCGGTGAAATTGCCATGCGCGTGTTCCGCGCATGCCACGATCTGGGCTTGCAGACCATTGCCATTTATTCCAACGAGGATATGTATGGCCTGTTCCGCACAGCGGCGGACGAATCCTATCTCATCGGGGAGAACGAAAGCCCTCTGGGGGCGTATCTGGACATTCCCCGCATCATTGAGCTTGCAAAAAAGCACGGGGCGGACGCCATCCATCCCGGCTATGGCTTTTTGAGCGAGAACGGCGATTTTGCCCGGGCCTGCGAGGAAGCGGGCATCAAGTTTATCGGACCCAATTCCAAGCTGCTGGACATGATGGGCGACAAGCTGTCCGCCAAGGCGCTGGCTATCGAGTGCGGCGTGCCCACCACACCTGGAACCAAGGACCCGATTGCTGACCGGCAGGCCGCACAGAAGCTTGCCATGGAGTTTGGCTTCCCGGTGATTCTCAAGGCCGCCGCCGGCGGCGGTGGGCGTGGTATGCGCCGGTGCGACACCGTGGAGGAAGTGGGCGTTAACTACGACCTCGTGAAGTCTGAGGCGAAAAAGGCCTTTGGCAACGACGACATTTTCATGGAAAAGTTTCTGGTTCAGCCCAAGCACATTGAGATTCAGGTGCTGGGTGACGAGCACGGAAACGTGGTTCATCTCTACGAGCGGGACTGCTCGCTCCAGCGGCGGTATCAAAAGGTGGTGGAGTTCACCCCCGCGTTCTCCGTATCAGAGGAGGTGCGCCGGGCGCTGTATGACGACGCCGTGAAAATCGCCAAGCAGGTGGGCTATACCAACGCTGGAACGCTGGAATTCCTGGTGGACAAAGAGGGCCATCACTACTTTATTGAGATGAACCCCCGTATTCAGGTGGAGCACACCGTCACCGAAATGGTCACCGGCGTGGACCTTGTGCGCTCTCAGATTCTGATTGCGCAGGGCTGCCCCCTCAGCGACCCCCGCATCGGAATCAAAAAGCAGTCCGACGTGCACAGGAACGGATACGCCATTCAGTGCCGCGTCACCACCGAGGACCCGGCCAACGGCTTTGCCCCCGATACCGGAAAAATCACGGCCTACCGCTCCGGCGGTGGCTTTGGCGTGCGGCTGGACGGAAACGCCTATGCCGGCGCGGTGATCTCTCCTTACTATGATTCCCTGCTGGTGAAGGTCACCACATGGGACTCCACCTTTGAGGGCGTGTGCCGCAAGGCCATCCGCGCCGTGCGGGAGGTGCATGTCCGGGGCGTGAAAACAAACCTCGCCTTTATTCTGAACATCCTCCACGACGAGGTATTCCGGGCAGGCGGCTGCCACACCAAGTATATCGACGAAACCCCCAGCCTGTTCGAGCTGGACGAGGGGCAGGATCGGGCCACCAAGATGCTGAAATACATTGCCAACATCGTGGTGAAGGAGCAGGGCCCCCAGAAGCTCTATGAAGATCCCCGGTATCCGCCCGTCACCGGGGAGCGGCCCGACGGCTTAAAGCAAATGCTGGACGCCAAAGGCCCCGAAGCTGTTGCCAAGTGGGTGTTGGAGCAGAAAAAGCTTCTGGTCTGCGACACCACCACCCGGGATGCGCACCAGTCACTGCTTGCCACCCGCGTACGGACGCGGGACATCGTGAAGAGCATGGAGGCTACCTCTGAAATCGAGGCAGACGCGTTTTCTCTGGAGTGCTGGGGCGGCGCCACCTTTGACGTGGCCTACCGGTTCCTCCATGAATCCCCTTGGGAGCGGCTGAACATGATCCGGGAAAAGGCGCCCAACCTGCTGCTGCAAATGCTGCTGCGGGGCGCCAACGCCGTGGGCTATACCAACTATCCCGACAACGTCATCCGGGAGTTTGTGCGGCAGGCCGCCATCAACGGCGTGGACGTGTTCCGGGTATTCGATTCCCTGAACTGGACTCCCGGTATGGAAGTGGCCATGGATGAGGTGCTGAAACAGGGGAAGCTCTGTCAGGCTGCCGTGTGCTACACCGGGGACATTCTGGACCCGGCCCGGGACAAGTATACCTTAAAGTATTATATTCATTTGGCAAAGGAGCTTGAAAAGCGGGGCGCGCACATGCTGGCCATTAAAGACATGGCGGGCCTGCTGAAGCCCTACGCCGCCAAAAAGCTGGTTTCCGAGCTGAAGCAGGAGATCGGCATTCCTATTCAGCTTCACACCCACAACACCTCCGGCAATCAGGTGGCAGCGGTGCTGATGGCGGCAGAGGCCGGGGTGGACGTGGCGGACCTTGCCATCTCCTCCATGAGCTCGCTGACCAGCCAGCCCTCCCTGAACGCGGTGGTTGCCGCGCTCCAGGGCACCGAGCGGGACACTGGCATGGATTTGGAGCGGCTCCAGTACTTGACGGACTATTGGGAGGACGTGCGCACCCGGTACGATTCCTTCGAGGCCGATATCAGATGCCCCGCCACGGATATTTACCGCTATGAAATTCCCGGCGGACAGTATACCAACCTCAAGCCGCAGGTGGAATCTCTGGGACTGGGGGACCGGTTCCGGGACGTGAAGGAGAACTACCGGAAGGTCAACGACATTCTGGGAGACATCGTGAAGGTGACTCCCTCCAGCAAGATGGTGGGCGATCTGGCT
The DNA here is from genome assembly GCF_041020825.1 of Oscillibacter sp. GMB15532. Lineage (NCBI taxonomy): Bacteria > Bacillati > Bacillota > Clostridia > Eubacteriales > Oscillospiraceae > Oscillibacter > Oscillibacter sp. GMB15532. The sequence goes on along the minus strand of NZ_JBEVTO010000002.1, from coordinate 279,705 downwards.
ATCTTTATGACCCAGAACGGCCTGACGGCGGAAAATATCGTCGAAAAGGGCGCGAACCTGGCTTTCCCCGACAGTGCGGTGAGCTATTTCTCCGGCATGATGGGCCAGCCCGCGTGGGGCTTCCCCAAAGATTTGCAAAAGGTGGTCCTGAAAGGGAAGAAGGCAATCACCTGCCGCCCCGGCGAGCTTTTGAAGCCGGTGGATTTTGAAGCGGTGCGGAAGGAAATGCTAGAATTTGACCCCGAGCCCGCTGACCGGTCCGTGATTTCCTACTGCCTGTATCCCAAGGTTTATCGGGACTATAAGCGGGACCAGAAGGAATACGGCTACGTTACCCGTCTGGGCAGCCATGTGTTTTTCCACGGTCTGGCCGTGGGGGAGACGCATAAGGTGAACATTGCCGACGGCAAGACCCTGATGATTAAGTATCTGGGCCTTGGCGAGGTGGACGCCGAGGGGATGCGCACCGTCAGCTTTGAGCTGAACGGCATCCGCCGGGATGTGCAGGTTCCTGATGCGGAGGCGCAGAAAAACATCGTCAAGGTTCCCATGGCTGACCCGGAGGACAAGAGCCAGGTGGGCGCGTCGATTCCCGGCGCGGTGAGCAAGGTGCAGGTGAAGGTAGGGGACACTGTGGAGGTGAACCAGACACTTATCACCATCGAGGCGATGAAGATGGAAACCGCCATCACTGCCCGCATGGCGGGCACGGTGGAAGCCGTTCAGGTGGCCGAGGGAGAGACTGTGAAAGGCGGACAGCTGCTTTTGACCATCCGATAACGGGAAAAACTGTCAAAATGCACAAATGAGATTCCTGCCGTTTTGAAGAAATTGGACGGGTCGCGAAAAAAATTTTTCGCGACCCGTCCTGCATTTATTTTCATCATTTTTACACATATTCTTTAATTTTTATGAATTTTTTATAAATTTTTTATAAAGAAAAGGGATACCGGAAAAATTTTGACTGCATTTTATTTGTAGTCATGCAAGAATAAATTTGGCATTTTGCAAGGAAAAATTCATAGTTTTGAAAAAAATTTGCACAAATCGCCCAAAACTATGTTGAAACTTTCCAATAATTAAGCTACAATGTAACAAGTCCCTAGCAGATTGAATGAAAGAAAAGGAGTATTGCGATGAAAAAACTGATGTCTCTCCTCCTGGCCACTTTGATGATGGCCTCTGTCCTCTCAGGCTGCGGAAACAACGGGGGAACCACTCCTCCGGCGGCATCCGGCAGCGGAGCCGCTTCCTCCGGCGCGGCCGCCGGTTCCACCGACTCGCTGATCTTCTCCACCGGTGGTTCTCAGGGTACATACTATGCCTTTGGCGGCGTGCTGAGCCAGTATGTCACCAGCAATACCGGCATGAGCGTGACTGCCATCGAGTCCGGCGGCTCTCAGAACAACATTGAGAACCTGCAGGACGGCGCGGCTCAGTTGGGCTTTGCCCAGTCCGACGTCATGTCCTATGCGTATGCGGGCACCAATCTGTTTGCCGAAACCGGCGCTGTTTCCGACATCTCCACCGTGGCTAACCTCTACATGGAGCAGGTGCAGATTGTCACTACCAACCCCGACATCAAGACGGTTGCCGACCTGAAAGGCAAGAACGTCTCCATCGGTGCTGCCGGATCCGGCGTGTACTACAACGCCATCGATCTTCTGGGCGCCTATGATCTGACCGAGCAGGACATCAACCCCACCTATCAGGGCTTCGGCGACAGTGCCGACGCGCTGCAGGACGGCAAGCTGGACGCGGCCTTCGTCGTGGCCGGTGCTCCCACCACCGCCATCACCTCTCTGGCCACCGCCAAGAGCGTGTATCTGGTGAGCCTGGATGATGCGCACATTGCAAAGCTTCTGGAAACCTCTCCCTATTACACGGAGTTCACCATTCCCGCCGGCACCTATGAGGGGCTGGACGTGGATACCAAGACCGTGGCCGTCGGCGCCGTGGTCGTCGCCCGCGACGACGTCAGCGAGCAGGCCATCTATGAGTTTGTCTCCACCATCTTTGAGAATCTGGACGCCATCTCCGCCCAGCATGCCAAGGGCACCGAGCTGAACGTGGAGTTTGCCGCTTCCGTGACCTCCGTCCCCTATCATCCCGGCGCTGCCAAGTATTTCGCCGAGAAGGGCATTACCGTTCCCACGAAGTAAACATCGGAAATCAGCATTTAGATGCAAGTGGCCGCGGCGGGTATCCGCCCGCCGCGGTCGCTTTCTGTATTTACCTCATGAGTTAAGGAGAAGGTATGAGTTTATTTAAAGACAAATCCGGGGACGAAAATCAGGAGCGTCCTTTAGAGGGTACCTCTGCCATGAACATCGCACAGAATGTGGATGTGGGCACCGCGGCGGATGTTGAAGCCGTTATGAAAAAGTATGACCGTGAATCCAACGTCCGGGTCTGGGAGGGCATGCCCAAACAGGTGATCCGCTGGCTGATGGTGGCATTCTCGGTATACAGTATTTGGGTGACCTTGTTCAGCAATGCCATGCCGGAAAAGCGGCTGACCATATTTGTGGGTCTGATTGCCATTATGGGTTATCTGACCTATCCCGCGAAGAAGGGCAACGTGAAAGTCAACAGCCTGCCATGGTACGATGTGATTTTAATGTTGTGTGGCTCCTTGCCGTTCTTCTACTATGCAGCCAACGCCGTGCAGATTATCAAGCTTTCCGCCAGAATCGAGCCGTACATGATTGTGCTGGGTCTGGTTGCAATTGTGGCTCTGATGGAGCTGTGCCGCCGAAGTGTTGGCCTGCCCATCCTAATTGTATTGAGCCTCCTTCTGATCTACACTTTTTATAATATGTTCCAAACGCCCAACGCGACGGGCTTTATGGTCATTCGTCGGGTCATTTACACCCTGTTCTATACCTCCTCCGGCATTATGTCCACGCCCATTAACGTCTGTGCCAAGTATATCGTGGTGTTTATCATCTTCGGCGCATTCTTGGAGCGGACGGGCATCGCGAACTTCTTTATTCAGGTTGCAAACTCTCTCTGCGGCGCTGCGTCCGGCGGCCCTGCCAAGGTGGCGGTCATTTCCTCCGCTTTGTGCGGCATGGTGTCCGGCTCCTCCGTGGGCAACACAGTTACCACTGGCTCCGTTACCATTCCCATGATGAAAAAGACCGGCTATCAGCCGGAATTTGCCGGCGCGGTGGAAGCTGCGGCCTCCACCGGCGGACAGATTATGCCTCCCATCATGGGTGCAGCCGCATTTTTGATGGCGGAGTACATCGGCGTAAGCTATGCCCAGGTTGCCCTGCGGGCAATTCTTCCCGCGTTTTTGTACTTTGCCGGCATTTACATCGCCGTCCATTTGGAGGCAAAGCGCCTTGGCCTGAAGGGAATTCCCAAGAGCGAGCTGCCCAAAATCGGCGGATTGATGAAAAAAATGTACCTGTTGCTGCCGCTGATTATTCTGGTGGTGCTGGTATCCACCAACACCTATACCATGCAGTTCTCCGCCGCCGTGGCCATCCTGATCGCTATCGTAGTGGGCTTTATCAATAAGGATGAGCGGCTGAACCTCACCAAGATTATCGACGCGCTGGAAAACGGCGGCAAAAACGTGATTACCGTGGCTGTGGCCTGCGCCATGGCAGGTATGATCGCCGGCTGCATTACCGTCACCGGTCTTGCGTCCAAGCTGCTGGGCGGCATTTTGGCTGCGTCCATGGGGATTCCTTTGATCGCCCTGTTCCTGACCATGATCGCCTGCATCATTCTGGGCATGGGCGTCCCCACCACGGCGAACTATTGCATCATGGCCTCCACCTGTGCGCCGATTCTGGTGCAGATGGGCTTCCCCATCATGGTGGCTCACTTCTTCGTGTTCTACTTCGGTATCGTGGCGGACATCACGCCTCCTGTGGCCCTGGCGGCTTATGCCGGCGCGGCGATTGCGAAGGCCAGTCCCATGAAGACCGGCGTGAACGCCACACGGCTGGCAATTTCGGCGTTCATTGTGCCGTATATCTTTGCATTTAGTCCTGTAATGCTTGGAATCGACGCACAGTGGTACGACATGGTCATTATTACCATTACCGCCCTGCTGGGAATGTTTGGCGTGGCGGCGGGTCTTGGCGGATACCTGTACAAGAAGATCAACTGGGTGCTCCGCATTTTGCTTATCCTTGGCGGTCTGGGAATGATGATCCCCGGAACCGTGACGGATGTTACGGGCTTCGCGATTATGGCTGGGATTGTTGCTTTCCAGCGGTTGTCGGCCCGAAAGGATCAGGCCGCAGTGGCCTGATTCCCGCAAAATTTTTGCTCGAAGAGCCCCGCCGTTGATCGGCGGGGCTTTTTCCCATAGAAAATCAAAAGCTGTGAAAAACGAAGTTTTTTGGAAACTTTTTTGATTGGCCCTGCGTCATATAAATAATGTAAGAAACTGCGGGCGGCGGATCAGTCTTGAAAACAGCCAGGCACCTGAACTGTAACTGTTTTGTTGTTGATTTGCACGTCATACTGTATTAACCTGATTGATACAGTTATTTTTTGTCACAGGCGGCTCTGTGGGAAAGGAACGGCAAATGGCAGAAGTGAAAGATCCGATAAAAAACGGGGAGGGCGCACCGGAAGAGGTTGAAACCTCGGGATCCAGGGTTGAAGGCGCACCCGTAGGCGAGGTTTCAGCGGGTAAGGAGAAGCCTAAGCGCCCGCCTATGACGCCAAAGCAGAAAAAGAAGCTAATCCGCTGGGGAATCATCGGCGGCGTGACGTTGGTTGTGGTAATTGCGCTGTCAAAAGTTTTGGGCGGCGGCACACAGGCGGCGGCAGAGGTGGTGGAGGATACGGTGATGTACAATTCCATCACCTCCACTGTGCAGGGAAGCGGTATTACCAAAGCCAAGGAGAGCAAAACCATCACCCTGACCACCTCTGGCACGGTGCAGGAGGTTTTCGTCACCGAGGGCCAGCAGGTCACGGCGGGAACGCCTCTCTTTGTGATAGATTCCGAAACTGCCCGTACCGCTGTGGAGAAGGCCCGGAAGGATGTGGACGGCTATCAGAAGCAGCTCAATGCTATGCAGAAGGATATTGCGGGCTTGAATCTGACCCCGCCCTTTGCCGGGAAGCTGAAGGATATCGTGAAGCTGAACGTGGGCGAGGATATCAGCAAAGGCACGAAGGTAGCCACGCTGGTGGACGACCGAACCATGAAGCTCCAGCAGTATTACAGCTATGCCTATGAGGGCGACATCCGGGTGGGGCAGACCGCCGACGTGTCCATTCCCTCGCTGATGGGGAATGTTACTGGCACCGTCTCCGCAGTACATATGGTGGATCGGATTTCTCCGGAGGGCGCCCGGCTGTTCGAGGTGGAATTTTCCATTAAGAATCCCGGCACGCTGACCGGAGATATGGTTGCCTCCGCCGTGATGACGGCGGGGGGCGAAAGCGTGTACCCCTATGAGGCTGGCACACTGGAATACAACCGTGTCATTGATCTGAAAACCACTGTTAACGGAACAATTGTTTCTACCGCACTGCTGGACTATCTGGATGTGACTCCCGGGAAGGTGCTGGTGCAGATTGACGGAGAAAACAGCGAGAACGAGCTGTTTTCTCTGGAGCAGAGCCTGACGGACGCGCAGAAGACGCTGGAAACCGCGGAGGAGAATCTGGACAATTGCAGCGCCGTGGCGCCCATCGACGGAACGGTGATGGGGCTTGCCCTTACCACCGGAGCGGAGGTTGCCGCAAATACCACGGTTATCTCCATCGCCGACACCACGACCATTCTAATTGACGCCACAGTGGACGAGCGGAATATCAGTTATGTAAAGGCAGGAATGTCGGTGGATCTGGACCAGTGGGGAACCCCCTTTATGGGAATGGTGGAATCCGTCAGTCTTAACAGCAAGGTGGAAAACGGCGTGGCGGCCTATCCCATGGTGGTTTCCGTGGACAACCTTGACGGTTCACTCATGAGCGGCAGCAACGTCACCTATACGCTGGTGGCCAGCCAGAACGACAACTGCCTGACGCTGCCCATCCAGAGCGTGAAAAACGCGCAGTTTACGGACGGGACCTCCGGCTATGTGGTTTTCATTAAGGCGTCTAAGGCCCCGGAGAACGCCGTGGAGCTGGCGGTTCCCGTGGATGGGGTGCCCGAGGGGTACTATCCTGTGCCGGTGGAAATCGGCATTTCCGACAACTATAACGTGGAGATTAAGTCCGGCGTGGAAGAGGGCACCGTCGTGTTCACCACCACCCAGATGGAAAACTCCTATGGATGGTAAGGCCCATGCTAATCGAATTAAAAGAAATTTATAAAATCTACGCGGAGGGTCTGGAGAGCGAGGTTCGTGCGCTGGACGGCATTTCCCTTGACATTGAGCGGGGAGAGTTTGTGGCCATCGTGGGCCAGTCCGGCTCGGGAAAGTCCACCATGATGAACGTGCTGGGCTGTCTTGATATTCCCACCAGAGGAGACTATCTGCTGGACGGAGTGAACGTAAGGGAACTCAGCGATAAGGAGCTCAGCCACATTCGCAATAAGCAAATCGGCTTTATTTTCCAGCAGTACAATCTGGTGCAGAATCTCAGCGTGCTGGAAAATGTGGAGCTGCCCCTGATTTATCAGGGTATTGGACTGGAAAAGCGCCGGGTGCTTGCCATGGAGGCGCTGGAGAAGGTGGGCCTTGCGGACCGCACAAAGCATAAGCCCTCGGAGATGTCCGGCGGCCAGCAGCAGCGGGTGGCCATTGCCCGTGCCATCTCCACCAAGCCGCCCATCGTAATGGCCGACGAACCTACCGGCGCGCTGGATTCCCACACGGGAAGCGAAGTGCTGAAATTTCTTCAGCAGCTTAACAAGGACGGCAGCACCGTCATCCTCATTACCCACGACAACGGCATTGCCGCCACGGCCCGCCGGGTGGTGCGTCTGGCCGACGGAAAGAAGATTGAAGACCGGCCCCAGGAGGTGGATTGGCTATGAAAATTGGGCAGGCGCTGAAAATGGCGCTGAAATCCATTTTGGGAAACAAGGGCCGGTCCGCGCTGACGATGCTTGGCATCATCATCGGAATCGCCTCCGTCATGACCATTGTATCGGTCATCAACGGGTCCAACAAGAAGAGCATGGAAATGATGGCGGCCATGGGCACCAACAAGATCACCGTCTATGCCAACTATAACAACGGGCAGGATGTGTTTCAGGACCTGTATGATTTCTGTTTACAGCTTAACGACAGCGTGGATGGAGTGACGCCCAACAGCCAGTTTTCAGCCACCGTGGTCTACGGGACCAAAAACAGCAGTAAAATGGGCGGAGACGGCGGAATGAGCTATATGGGCGGCGGCGTGTCGGTGTCCAGCAGCGGCGGAGGGGGCGGCAGCCAGAACACTGAAATGCCCCCCACGCTTTACTTTGGCAGCGATCAGTATTCGATTTGCAACAATTTCGAGCTGCAAAAGGGCCGCGACCTGTCGTTGCTTGATATTCAGGAGTATAAGCAGGTCTGCGTCCTGGGGGCGCGGGCGGCACAGACCTTTTTCAATTACGTGGACCCGGTGGGAAAAGAGATGCAGGTCAACGGCCTGCCCTATACCGTGGTGGGCGTTTATAAGGAAAAGGACCCGGACAGCCGCTGGTCCATGGACAATATCATGGTGTTCCCCTATAGCGTCAGCCGGACCTTGCAGCCCAGCGCCCGGATGGATGAATTCTCCGTGAAGGCGAAAAGCGCCGACGATGCGGTGGAGGCTACCTCCCGCATCATTGGATTCATGACGGGACTGATGGGCCAGAATAATGAAAAGGGCTGGTATCAGGTCCAGAGTGAAAACCAGTGGCAGCAGAGCAGCAACGAATATGCCATGATGATGAGCTTGGTGATGGGCGGAATTGCCGCCATTAGTCTGCTGGTGGGCGGCATCGGCATTATGAATATCATGCTGGTCACCGTCACCGAGCGGACAAGGGAAATCGGCATTCGCAGGGCCATCGGCGCGGAGCGCCAGTCCATCGTCACCCAATTTTTGATCGAGGCGGCCATGATCTGCGGCATCGGCGGCATCATCGGCATTCTGATCGGTACGCTGGGAAGCCGGATTGCAGGAAAGCTGCTGATGCAAATGGATATCTGGCCCTCGGTGAACATCACTGTGGGAGCGTTTGCCCTGTCTGTGGCGCTGGGCATTCTATTCGGCATTTATCCGGCGGCCAAGGCCTCCAAGCTCCAGCCCGTGGAAGCGCTGCGGGCGGAATAAAGAAGGAGAACCAGAATGAAGAGACGAATCTTATCCCTATTGCTGGCGGCGTGCATGACTGTGTCGCTGTTAACGCTGCCTGCCGCCGCGTCTGCGACGACGAGCTTCAACGATATCAGTGACCACACCACCGCCGTGGCGGCGGAATGCCTGCGACTGCTGGGCGCCATGGACGGATACGGTGGTGGAACCTTCAACCCGGAGGGGCAGGTGACCCGGGCCCAGTTTTGCAAAATGGCTACCTTTGTGATCAAGGACGGAGAGAGCCAGCTCAGCCGCTATCGCACCGTCACGGTGTTTCCGGATGTGAAGCCCTCTCACTGGGCCGCGCCCTACATCAATCTGGCATCCGACGCAAGCCGGGGCGCCACCGGAGAGGACAAGGTGGACAATTCCATCATCAAGGGCTTTATGGACGGAAAATTCCACCCTGAGCGGGTGGTCACTGTGGGGCAGGCCGTCACCATTCTGATGCGGCTGCTGGGCTATACCGACGCCGACATGGGCGGCATCTGGCCGGACGGCTACATGGCCTCAGCCTCCACTGTGGGGCTTACCGACGGATTGAGCACCGTCGCTTCCAACCCCCTTACGCGGGGGGCGGCAGCGCGGCTCTTTGTGAATCTTCTGCGCAGTGACGCGAAAGGCGGCGGGTCCTACGGAGCATCCATCGCTGCCAGCTCTGTGGAGGGAATGCTCACCACCTCCAGCGCCACCGCACCTGACGGCAGCGACACCGCTATGCGGCTGGGCAACTCCACGTCCTACTCCATCGCGGGAGGTAAGGTGTCCACCGGCGCATTGAACGGCATGAAGGGAATGCTCCTCCTGAACAAGGCAGGGAAGGTCATGACCTTTGTTCCGGAGATTGCCGGTTCCAGCCGCACCGTGATTTTTGCCTCCGGCACCGCGGTAAAGCTCACCACCGCCTCCGGCGAGAGCTTTACCATCAACGGCGATACGGCCATGGTGGTGAACGGAGAGCAGAAGACCTGGGAAACGGGCTACACAATGCTGCACTCCGGCACGTCCGTGACGCTGTATATCGGCGGCAGCGGCGGCGTGGAGTATATCTTCGTGGGAGTCAGCGCTGCATCCTCCGCCGCAGTGGTGGTCTATGAAAAGGGGTCCACGGCGGGATTCAGTGGCCTTGCCAATGGCAGTACCCGCTATTCCATCTACAAAAATGGGTCCTCCGCCACGGCCAGCGATATGCGCCCCTACGACGTGGCCGTTTACAACCCTGCGGAGAACTCTATCCGGGTGTGTGACACCCGCATTACGGGCGTGTACGAAAATGCTTCGCCCAATGTCACAAACCCCAGTAAGATTACACTGATGGGGACGGAGTTCTCCGTTCTGCCCACCGCAGCAGACACCATGTCCAAGCTGAAGCTGGGTCAGGTCATTACGCTGCTGCTCACCGAGGATAATCAGGTGGCGGGCGCGGTGGAAGTGGGAACCTCCGGAGCTTCCGGCAATGCCATGGGCATTGTGCAGGAGGTGTCCTCCAGTTCTGCTACGGTCAACCTCCTGTGCGGGTTGACCATCACCGGGAAAGTATCCCTGAAGGACAGCGAAGTGAGTCGTCTGAAGGGCCAGCTGGCCGCGGTGAGCTCTACCAACAAGGGACAAATCGGACTGACCTATCTGTCCGGTGGTACTACCGGCGATCTGGACGTGTCCGCAAAGAAGCTGGGCAGCGCGCTGCTGGCGGAAAATGTGACGATCTATCAGTCCACACTGAATGGGATAAAGGCCATTAGCCTGAGTCAGCTTTCAAGCTCCCGCATTCCGTCCTCCGGCGTGCTGTATGCCCGAACCAACTGGGCCGGGCGCGTGGACCTGCTGGTGCTGACCAACGTCACAGGCAGCGACTATGTCTATGGAATTGCGCAGTATGGAGAAGATCTGGATAGTGACGGCAACGTTGTGAGGACGTATATTGAGATCGTTGGACCCGACGGTACCCACATCTCGAACATCTCCGGCGGCATTACCAGCGGCACCTTTGTGGGCGTAGAGCTTGGGAAAGACGGCTCTGTAAGCAAGATATTGAATTTGACCAGGTTTGAAAATATTGCCAACAGTGCCTGGAGCAGTCTTACCTCTGTCATTCTGGGTGGACGAAGCTATACCGTTCCCTCCGACGCCCTGTACTACAACAGAACCACCAGACAGTGGATTACGCAGGACGAGGCCCGTGCCTTTGCTACCACTTCCACGGTCTATACGGACAATTCCGGATACGTCCGGGCGGTGGAGGTCCGATAACCGACCCAAAGCCTGTGAAAGGGGGTCCGCCCGCGGGCGGACCCCCTTTTTTGTATTGTAAGTCTTCATAAAAAACTTGATGAGGCTGGAAAAGTTTACATAAAATTTTGGATTGACCAAAGCAAACAGTTTTTGTTATAATATCCGGGGGACAGGCAATATCTGGATGTCCCATGGGAATGAGGATTTGCCAAGCTTGCCTCAATTTAGGTGGAAAGAGCGGGTTTTACCATCTGTGCCGCGCCCGCTTTCTATCATAATAAAAGCAAAAACGGCTTTGAGCCGGTACGCACCGGTCCAAAGCTCATTTTTTAAAATTTGATTCGACAAATTTCGACGAGTGTGAAGGGAGAGTCTATGGCGAAATTTCGTGTTTACCGCGCTGCTGCCGCGCTGGCGCTGTCCGCCGCCCTGCTGACGCAGCCCATGGCCGCAGCCGGGTTTCCGGATGCAGCCGGCCACTGGGCGCAGAGCGCCATTGAGAAATGGAGTGAGCGGTACGGTGTGCTCAATGGATATGAGGACGGCTCGTTTCACCCGGACGACCCCATTACCCGGGGTGCGTTCGCGGGGATTCTGAACCGCTTTTTACAGTATCAGGCCTGCTCCCCCGCAGGGGCATTCAGCGATACCGCCGGAGCCTATTGGGAGGACGCAATTCTGCGGCTTCACGCGGCAGGCGTGTATCTGGGAACTGACGGTGCCGCGCGGCTCACCGCCAATATTACCCGCCAGCAGGCCATCACCATGGTGGGGCGGGCCTTTCAGCTGACCGAGTCCCAGACAGCGCTGCCCTATGCGGACGCGGGAGATATTGAAATTTACGCCACAGGATATCTCAGCGCCATGGCGGAGCGGGGCTACATCACCGACGTGGGGGCGGACAACCATTTCCGCCCCACGGAGCCGATCACCCGGGCGGAGCTGGTGAATCTGCTGAACAATATGATTGACACCCTCATTCAAAAAAGCGGGGATTACTCTTCCGACTCTTCGGGGACCCTCATGGTGAACGCCGCCGACGGCGCCACGCTGCAAAACATGAGCATCAAGGGCGACCTGATTATCGCCCCCGGCGTGACCGGCGGCGTGGTGCTTCAGGACGTGACCTTGAGCGGAACTGTCCGCAATTTGGGCAGCGCTCCGGTGGACCAGTATGCCACCACGCCGGTAGAAGTCCCCGGCACCACCACGCCGGAGGAGAATGTCCCGGACCTGAACTGGAATTACATCACCGATCGCAGCGGTAAGAAGATCCCCAATTATCCCGGCGTTCCGGTGAATCCCTTTGGGCAGGGAAGCTTTTATTGGAACGACGCGGGACGGCTGGTGTATAGCGGAACGGACTTTACCACCCGCTTCGGTATCGACGTTTCCGCCTATCAAAACCGCGCGATTTCGGGCAACAACATTGACTGGAACGCTGCCAGAAACGACGGCGTAGAATTTGCTTTCGTCCGGATTGGCTTCCGGGGCACCGGCTCCGGCACGCTGAACAAGGACGCGTTTTACGAGCGGAATATCGACGGGGCCATGGCGGCGGGCATTGATACCGGCGTTTACTTCTTCTCTCAGGCCATCACGGTGGCGGAGGCAGTGGAAGAGGCTAATTATATCATCAGCCTTCTTGGCGGACGGAGCCTTACCGGCCCGGTGGCCTACGACTGGGAGATGCACGACAGCACCTACCGGGTGTATGGAACCAGCGCGGCGATGGCCACCGCTTGCGCCAAGGCATTCAGCGAAACGATTGAAGCCGCAGGCTATCGGGCTATGGTCTACACCAGCAGCTATGTAGCTTACAACAAATTCGATCTGTCTGTGCTGTCCGGCTACCCCGTCTGGTATCCGGAGTATAAATCCAATGAATCCACGGCGCTGTATCCCCAACTCTATTATCGGCCCGACTACTGGCAGTTTACCAGCAAGGGTTGTGTGGCGGGCCTTGCTGGCAACGTGGACTGCAATTTGCAGTTTATTCCCAACTGAGTTACATGATATTAAAATGAAAAGCGCAGGAGCGGCGGAAGGCTGCTCCTGCGTTTTTTCTTTACGTACAAAAAACGCTAAAACCGAAGTGCTTGCCCAGACGGTTTTTTCCGGTTTTTTTGCGGAGAAGAAAGCAGATTCCGCAGTCCATACCCTGCTGCCCAAGGGACAGGCGCTACGCTGTGGGGTGCGGGACTTGAATTTTTTCTCCATCTGTGGTAGCATCATTCAGAAAACAGACGGGGATTTGCACAATTGCAAATCTTTTTTACGTTAAGGAGAGCAAATGGAAAATCATTTTGAAATTCGCATGACCACAGGGCGGCTTCAGACCGTCAGCAGCATCGCCCTTGCCCACGTGGGGGACGCGGTGTTTGAGCTGCTGGTCCGCTCCTGGCTGTGCGCTGGGGGAAAGGCCACCGCCAAGGGGATGCATCGTGCCACCGTGGCGATTGTCCGGGCGGAGTCTCAGGCGGCGCGGGCGGAAAAGATTCTGCCCGTTCTGACGGAGGAGGAGGCCGGGGTGTTTCGCCGGGGGCGCAACGCCAACGTGCACACCGTCCCCAGCCACGCCAGCCGCGCCCAATATGCGGAGGCCACGGCGCTGGAGGCGCTGCTGGGCTGGCTGTACCTGTCTGGGCAGAGGGACCGGGTCAGCGAACTGTTTGGCCTGATGATGGAAGGGGAGATCTGATATGGCGCTGGACGCGGTCTGTCTGCGGGCAGTGGCGGAGGAGCTGCGGGGTCAGCTTTTGGGCGTGCGGGTGGACAAGGTGCAGCAGCCCGCAAAGGATCAGGTGGTTTTGCTGCTGCGGGGCGGCCTGCGGCTGCTGCTTACCGCCGGAAACAATCCCCGCATCCAGATTACCGGCCGACTTCGAGACAACCCGACGGAGCCGCCCATGTTCTGCATGCTTCTGCGCAAGCATCTGGTGGGGGGGCGGATCGCCGCGCTGACCCAGCCGGGACTGGAACGGCTGGTGGAGCTTGAGATGGACGTGACCGACGATTTCGGACGGCCGGGAAAGCGGACACTGGTGCTGGAGGCCATGGGCCGTAACTCCAACGTGATTCTGCTGGACGGGGAGGGGCGGATTGTGGAGTGTCTGCGCCGGGTGGACGCGGACATGTCCGTCCGGCGGCCCGTGCTGCCGGGGCTTTTTTATCAGTATCCGCCTGCGATGGAGAAGACAAGCCTGCTGGAGGCGGAGGAGGACGACTTCTTTTCTCTTCTGGCCGCAGCCAACCCAGAGCGGCGGCTGGATGAGTTTTTATTGGACGGATACTTTGGTATTTCTCCGCTGCTTGCACGGGAACTGGCGTTTCGTACGATAGGAGAGACAGACAGCCGTCTGTTTTCTCTGGATGCTATCGGAAAGCGTCGGTTTTGGGAGAAGATTGTTGAATTTCAAAGCGATGTTAAGGAAAATGTATTTACACCGTTTTCCGTCTGGAGAGACGGGAAACCGCTGGAATTTTCCTGCTTTCCCATTGATCAATACGGTCCGGCGGCGGAAAGCCGCATCTATTCCACCTTTTCCGACCTGCTGGATGATTTTTATGAGTCCCGGGAGAGGCAGGAGCGGATTCGCCAGCGGGGGGCCGACCTGGTTCGGGCCGCCACCAATGCCCGGGACCGTCTGCGGCGAAAGCTTGCCATGCAGGAAAAAGATTACGCTGCAACGCAGGACCGGGACGCGCTACGCCTGAGCGGTGAGCTGATCACTGCCAATCTCTATCGCATGGAGAAGGGACAGCGGAAGCTAGTTTGCGAAAACTACTACGATGAGGATCGGGAGATCGAGATTTTGCTGGACCCGCTGCTGACGCCCCAGGAGAACGCGGCAAAGTATTTTAAGCGGTATGCCAAGGCAAAAACCGCCGAAAGATACCTGAAAGAGCAAATGGAAATTGCGCGGCATGACGCGGCGTATCTCGAAAGCGTGCTGGAGGAAATCGCGGAGGCAGAGACGGAGCAGGATTTCAACGACATCCGTGCGGAGCTGAAGGATGCGGGCTTTCTACGCCAGAAGGGAAAGGAAAAGCGGGGCATTCAGCGTCCCGCAAAGCCTCGGGAATTTCGCACTACGGCAGGGCTTCGGGTGCTGGTTGGCCGCAATAACCGGCAAAACGACAGGCTGACCCACGACGCGGATCGGCGGGATATCTGGCTTCACACACAGAAAATTCATGGATCTCACGTCATTCTCCGCACGGACGGCGCAGAGCCGGATCGGGAGAGTATCGTGGAGGCGGCAATGCTTGCCGCGTGGTACTCTCAGGCCCGGGAGAGCGGCAATGTGCCTGTGGATTTCACACAGGTGAAAAACGTGAAAAAGCCTGCCGGGGCAAGGCCCGGCATGGTGATTTACACCACCTGCGAGACAGTGCACATCACGCCGGAGGAGGAGACGGTGAAGCGTCTAAGCGTCTAAGCGTGAAATAAACCTGTCAGGTCGTTTTCACAATTGTGTTTTGGGACTGCACGTTGCGCCGAAGTATCTGCCAAAGAGGAAAGTTTCAGCGCATACTCCGCAAGCGGTCGTTTTTACGCACGCTCGGTGAGAGAAGTTCTCGCGGCGTAAGCTTTAGTGAAGCCCTTGATAAAAAAGAACGGCCCTCCGGCGCATTGCGCCGGAGGGCCTCTTTGTCGTTCGGAAAATTAAATCAGATTCACCAGATCAGAGCTTTTTCATATGCGCACCTGCGGATTTCAGCATCAGCTTTTTTACGCCTTTTTCCTCAAAGTCCACTTCCACCAGCGCGTCACCACCCATGGGACGAACGGACAGCACCGCGCCTTTGCCAAAGGCGGTGTGTTCCACGGTGTCGCCCTGTGCCACTGCCATCAAAGGCTCTGACGGGGCCGCCGCTCTTTTCGGCGCGGACGGGGGAGGTGTGCTGCCGTCGCGGTAGGTGCGGATGCCACCGTTTTTGTGGGAAGCACTGCCAAAGCTGTCGGACCGCCCGGAAAAACCTCCCGCGCGTCCGGAGCTGCCGCCAGACCCACTGGAAGCGTTGCCCCCGTGCCCGGAAAAACTGCTGCCAAAGCTGTCACCAAAACCATCGGAGGAGCCTCCAAAATTGTCCCAGCTCCCGCCGCTTTCCAAAGAAGCAGTTCGTGCTTCCGGCTTTCCGAACCACTCATAGGTTTCCTCCGGCAGCTCGTCCAAAAACTGGGAGGCGCGGTTGGCGCTGGTACGGCCATACAGCATCCGCTGACGGGCGTTGGTCAGGGTCAGCCGCTCCTTGGCCCGGGTCATGGCCACATAGCAGAGCCGCCGCTCCTCCTCTAGTTCATCCTGATCGAACAGGGCGTTCATCCCGGGGAAGATGCCGTCCTCCATGCCGACCACGTAGACGCTGGGAAATTCCAGGCCCTTTGCGGCGTGGATGGTCATAAGGGTTACGCAGTCGTCGCTGCCGTCCATGGAGTCCAGATCGGTGTACAGTGCGATTTCATTCAAAAAGCCCGACAGGGTGGGGTCCTCGGGACTTCCATCCAGGAAGGCCGCGATACTGGATTTCAACTCCTGCACGTTTTCCAGCCTGCCGCGGCTCTCCATGTCGTTTTTCTCCTCCAGGGCCCGGACATAGCCAGTCTGGTCGCACACCGCATCGTAAAACTCCGGCAGGGCAAGGGTGCTGCCCAGCTTTCTCAGCCCATCCACTAAATCCGCAAATTTCAGGAGCTTGGGAGCGGGGGCTTTCAGCTCGGGAAACAGGTCCGCGTTGCGCATTACCTCGTAAAGGGAAATTCCTTGCTGGGCCGCAACGGTAGAGGCTTTATCCATGCTGGTATTACCGATGCCGCGCACTGGGACGTTGACGATGCGGCGAAGTCGCAGGTCGTCCAGCGGATTGTTCAGCACGCAGAGGTAGGCCAGCATGTCCTTCACTTCCGCCCGGTCGTAGAACTTGGTACCGCCCACTACCTTGTATGGCATTCCGTTGCGGCGCAGTGCGTATTCCAGCGCGTTGGACTGGGCGTTCATGCGGTAGAGCACCGCGCACTCGGAAAATTTCCGCCCGCGGTTCACCTGCATCATGATGTCGCCCACCACGAAATTTGCCTCATCCGCCTCACTGTAACTGGTGCGGATTACCACCTTGTCGCCGCTGCCGTTGTCCGTCCAGAGTGTTTTTCCCTTGCGTCCGCAGTTGTTTTTGATAACGGCGTTGGCCGCGTCCAGAATGTTCTGGGTGGAGCGGTAATTCTGCTCCAGACGGATGGTGCGGGCGTTTTTGTACTGCTGCTCAAAATTCAGGATGTTCTCGATGTTCGCGCCCCGGAAGCGATAAATGGACTGGTCATCGTCGCCCACCACGCAGAGGTTTTTCCGTCCGCCCGCCAGCAAAGAGGTGAGAAGATACTGCAAATGGTTGGTATCCTGATATTCGTCCACCAGCACGTAGCGGAATTTGCGCTGGTAATACTCCCGCACCTCTTTGTCCTTTTGAAGCAGGGTCACGGTGTGGAAAATAATGTCGTCAAAGTCCAGCGCGTTGGCGGAACGGAGCTTTTCAACGTATTTGGCGTAGACCTTGGCAATGCGGGTCATTTTCCAGTCGCCGGAGTTCTGATACTGCTCTGCAAATTCCTTCGGCGTCTCGAAACGGTCCCGGGACTTGCTGATGATGCCCAGTAAGTCTCTGGGGGGAAAGGCCTTTTCGTCGTAGCCCAGTTCTTTGAGAATGTCCTTGAGGACACGCTTAGAGTCGTCGGTGTCATAAATGGTGAAGTCCTTCTGAAAGCCGATGCGCTCAATGTCCCGCCGCAGGATGCGCACGCAGGCGGAGTGGAAGGTGGACGCCCAGATGTCGTTTGCCTCCGGCCCCAGCCGGTCCGCCAGCCGGTTTTTCAACTCGCCCGCCGCCTTGTTGGTGAAGGTGATGGCGATGATCTCCCAAGGACGGGGCGGGTCCACTGCACAAAGACGTACGGCCCGCCGCCGCTCCTCCGGCTCTGGGTCGTCGGAAAGGTTCTCCAAAAACGCGAGATCCTCCTCCGTGAGATCCTCGGAAACCTCATCGCAGTCCCCACCCCGGCCATAGGTCAGCAGGTTGTACACCCGCTGGATAAGAACGGTGGTCTTGCCGGACCCGGCCCCCGCCAGCAGAAGCAAAGGCCCCTCAGTGGTCATGGCGGCCTGCCGCTGCATGGGGTTCAGCCGCCGAAGATCCCGGGAGATAAAAGCTTTCCGGGCGGCAATAAAACGCTTATTGAAATCAGTCATATGTTCACCAGTTTTCTATAATCTCAGAATCTATTCTAGGACAAAACCGGGCCGTGGTCAACCGTGGGTTTCATATTTCGCGCTTGCTCAACACAGACTGGGCACGTAGGCGAAGGGATAAAAATCCCGTTTTTGTTGACGCTTCTGGGTCGAAGTGCTATCCTGATGGAAAAAGGGCGGGAGGGGAAGCCGTGGGGAATTTCCGCGTGAATTCATTGATGAAAAGCCCCGCAAACGTTCTGACGGCGGGCCGCATCCTGCTGTCCTTTCCTCTGGTCTGGGCCGCGCCCCTGTCTCCGGTATTTTATGTTCTGTATACGATGGCAGGCGTCACGGACATGCTGGATGGCCCGGTAGCCCGCAGAACCGGCACCGTGACCCGGGAAGGGGCCGTGCTGGACAGCATCGCGGATGCCGTGTTTCTGGCGGCGGCGCTCATCGTTCTTTTTCCGGTTTTGAGGGAGCGCTGCCCGAACTGGGGCCTTTGGCCGGTGTTGGCGGCGGCCGTGCTGCGGTGCGGGGCCTATGGCGTTGGCTTTTACAAATACCGCCGCTTTGCCGCGTATCACACGCGGCTGAACAAGCTCACCGGGGCGGCGCTGTTCTGCGCGCCCTATCTGCTGCCGTTTGGGGAGCATACGGAAGTGCTTTGGGCGGTGCTGTGTGCGGCGGCGTGCGTTTCGGCCGGGGAGGAATTGTTGATTCAGCTGCTGAGCAGACGGTATTATCCGGATACGCAAAGTGTGTTTGATGCAAAGAGGAGGGATTTCCATGTATGAATTGATTCAGGCGGCCCCCCACACGTACTATATCCAAAGCCCTGCCAAAATGGGAATCTGGAAGCCAGACGACGGTGACGCGGTGCTGATTGACAGCGGAGGAGACAAGGACGCGGGACGGAAAATCCAAAAGATTCTGGAAGCGCAAGGCTGGACACTGGGGTGCATCCTCAATACCCACGCAAATGCCGACCACAACGGCGGCAACAACCTGCTGCAAGCCCGGCTGGGCGTTCCGGCTTACGCACCGGGGATTGATGCGGCTATCACCACATATCCGATTTTGGAGCCGTCGTTTTTGTACGGCGGCTATCCCTGTCGGGAGTTGCGCAATAAGTTTTTGCTGGCCCAGCCCAGCGACTGCCGGACCCTGACCGCGGAAACTCTGCCGGACGGGCTTACCATGCTGCCGCTGCCCGGCCATTTTTTCGACATGTGCGGCTTTCAGACGGAGGATGGCGTGTGGTTTTTGGCGGACTGCCTCTTTGGCGCGAACATTCTGGAGAAGTACCATGTCAATTTCATCTACGATGTGGCGGGATATCTTCAAACCCTGGATTTGCTGGGGACGCTGGAGGGCAGTCTCTTCATCCCTGCCCACGCCGAGCCAGCGGAGGACATCCGCCCGCTGGCAGAGCTGAACCGGGCCAAGGTGCTGGAAATCTGCGGACTGATTCTGGAGCTGTGCGGGGAGCCGCTTTGCTTTGAGGAGCTCTTGCAGAAAATTTTCCAGCACTATCAGTTGACCATGGATTTCAACCAATACGTGCTGGTGGGGAGCACCGTCCGCTCTTATCTCTCCTATCTCCACGACAAGGGGGAGCTGGCGGCGGAGTTTTCCGAGTGCAAGCTTCTCTGGCGCAGAGCATAAGCCTTCCGCGGCCGTCTCCGGCCGCCTTTTGCGGGCGGGGGTGACCCGCTTAAACATGACCGGGAGCCCCCATACAGACCGATGAGCAGCGCTCGGACACTGAAACGGGCGGCACGGAAACTCCCGTGCCGCCCGCGTGCCCGTTTGTGCTGGGAAGATTCGCCCGCTTATTTTTTTAGAGGCCAGAGCAGCTCTTCAAAGCTTTTGATATACACGTCGCAAAAGCCACGCATTTCCGCTTCGTCCTTTGCGAAATAGCCGTCGTAAACGCCAACTACCCGCATTTTGGCGGCGCGGGCGCCCTTGCAGGCGGCGATGCTGTCGTCGAACACGGTGCATTCCTGCGGCTCTACGCCGCAGGCTTCGGCGGCATGGAGCCAGACGTCTGGGTCTTTCTTTTCAAGGCCCAGATCATGGGCCAGCACAATGCGCTCGAAATACTTATCCAGCTCCAGGTGCCCCAGCGCCGTGCGGCAATGGGTGGGTACGCTGCTGGTGACCACCGCCATCCGTCGTCCTTCCGCCTTGCATTGGCGCAAATACGCCCGGACGCCGGGCTTGACGGACACGCGCTCATAGAGACTTCCGGCAAGCTCCATCCACTCTTTGATGATTTCCTCGGGGGACTCGGGGAGATGGCAGTGGGCCTTGGTGAAGATAGCCGCCTTGGGCATGATGGTGTGGGCCACGCCTTCGTAAAATGCGTGAGTATAGGGCAGGCCGCGCCGGGCCAGAAATTCCCGGTCCACATCCTTCCAAATGCTGTTGGAGTCAATCAGCGTACCGTCCATATCAAATAAAAACATATGCGATCCTCTCTTTCCGGTCAAAGCCGCAAGGCTTTTTGGCAGCTTCCGGGCGGGCCTTGCGGCTTCATCCGGAGAATATTTCGGGGAAGACTTGCCATTTTTTCTTCCTGATGTTAAAATAATTGGGTTTTACGATTCTTTTGGGCGGAGAGACTCCGCCCTTCTTGGCATAATACGGGTATTTTATCATTTTTAAAGGATGGGAGCAAGAGCCATGCAAAAAACCACATTCATTCGCCAAAACGTATTTCCGATTCTGGCGGCCTTCATATGGGGAACGGCTTTTGTCGCCCAAAGCGTCAGCACGGAGTTTGTGCAGCCCTTCACCTTTAACGCCGCAAGGTTTTTTGTTGCCTTTGTGTTCACGCTGGGACTGGCGGTCCTGTTCCGTGCCCGGCGAAAGCGGGACTTTGGCGAACAGGCCAAGCCCCGGCCCCATTACCGCAGGGAGCTGCTGCTCAGCGGCCTTTGCTGCGGGGCGGCGCTGACACTGGGGAACAATCTTCAGCAGAAGGGTCTTGAAACCACCACCTCCGGCAAGGCGGGATTTATCACGGCGCTGTATATCGTGATTGTTCCCATTCTGGGGATTTTTCTAAAGAAAAGGGTGGGGAAGGAAGTCTGGGCCAGCGTGGCGCTGGCCGTGGTGGGGCTTTACTTCCTGTGTATCCGGGAGGGCTTTGCCATCGCCGAGGGGGACTTTTTCATGTTCCTGTGCTCCCTCTGCTTCTCCGCCCACATTCTCATGATAGACCATTTTACCGAAAAGGTGGATGGCGTGGAACTGTCCTGCGCGCAATTTTTGGTGGCGGCTGTTTTTTCTGCAGTGGGCATGCTGGCTGCGGAGCAGCCCTCATGGGAGGCGCTGCAAGCGTGCGTATGGCCTATTTTGTATGTGGGTGTTTTCTCCAGCGGCGTGGCCTATACGCTGCAAATTCTGGCCCAGCGGGACTCGAACCCCACGGTGGTGTCGCTGCTGCTGAGCCTTGAGGCCGTTTTTGCCGTGTTGGCGGGGGCGCTGCTGTTGGGCGACCGCATGAACGGACGGGAGTATTTTGGCTGTGGATTGATGCTGACGGCAGTGATTCTGGCGCAGATTCCATGGGGGGCCGGAAAGGCCTTGCCCGCGAGGGAGCCTGATAGGTCCGCAGTGTTCCCAGCGGAGGAAAGTGGGCAGACCCCGGCTCGGGAGGATTGACGGACCCGGCAGGATTCCGGGAGGGAAACCGGGGCTTGCCGCCATGGAAACCTCCCTTGGAAAAAGAAGAAAAAACCGCTCCCCAAGGTAGCGGCTTGCTTTACAAGCCGCCGGAGGTGTGATATGATTCCCCCGTTGCAGATTGTGCCCAGGAGGGCCTGAAGGAGGATCGTTTTTACCATGAGCAGTCAAAAATCAAAAAAGAACAGGCAGTCCGCCATGGAGCGGGAGGCGGAGATTGCCGCAGCGAAACTTCTTGGTAAGCAGATTTCAAAAGAGAAGGCGGCGGCGCTGCTGACTGTGACGCTGATTGCCTGCGCTTTGCCCATGATTTTGGGCGCCCGCCTGTGGAGCAGCATTCCGGAGATTGTGTCCAGTGGACTGGTGGGAAGCGGCGATAAGGACGACTCCATTCCACGCTGGGTGGTTGCCTTTGGCCTGCCGGGCTTTATGTGCCTGATGAACCTGATTGCCCACGGGCAGCTCATGGCAAATCAAAAGCGCATGACGATTCCCAAGCCCTATGTACGCCTGGTGGGCAGGTGGGGCTTTCCTTTGATTTCCGTCCTGTTTTGCAGCGGCATGATGTTGCAGTCCTCCGGCGGCGACCTGGCGCTGCCGTTTGTAACCCCCTGCATTCTGGGGCTGCTGTTGCTGATTTTGGGTGGTCACATGTGGGACTGCCCCAGAGATGCACGGATTGCCCTGCGGTTTTCCGCTACGGAGCACAGCGACACTGCGTGGCGGGCGGTTCATCTGTTTGCCGCCCGCGTCTGGATGGCAGCGGGGCTGCTGGTCATTGCCGGGGTGATGATTACCTCCACCTCCACCGTGATCACTGCCGCGCTGATCGCGGCGGCGCTGCTGGCCCCCGTGATTTATGCGGCGCGGCACGGGGACGCACATCAATTATAATGATTCTTCCGAAAAGCGCCGTCCGCGTGTACGGCGCTTTTTGGAGTTCTATGACTGATTTTTGGCAGTTATTCCAAAAAAAGACCCTTTTTTTCTATGCGTAGTTTATTGACGGCAAAAAAAGACGATGGTAGCATGGTATTACCAAACAAGGAGGCACAGCAATGCAGTTGGAAAAGATTCAATACGCACCGCCCAAAATTCCGGAGCTTGTAATGAAGGCGCTGCTCGCCGCGATTGACAGCGGCCATATTCGTGTGGGGGAGGAACTGCCCTCGGAGCGTGATCTGGCGGAGACGCTGGGCGTTGGGCGAGGCTCCCTGCGGGAGTGCTTTGCCATTTTGGAGTTTTTAGGCGCTATTGAAAACCGGGGAAACCGCAAGGTTGTGGTGCGGGATGCGGACTATATCCAAAAGGCCATGTCCTTTGTCCGCCTGTCCAACCAGCCGGATATCCGGCAGGATTTTAACGAGTTCCGGCGTATCAACGAGGTCGCGATTGTGGAGCTGGCCTGCCAGCGGGCCACAGAGGAGGATATGGCCACTATTCGTGAGGCAGTCTGCAATCTGGATGCCGAACCCGATAACTATATGAACGATGTGGCGTTTCACGACGCACTGGCCGAGGCCAGCCACAACGTGATGCTGGCTGCCACCATCCATTTGGTGGGCAGTCTGCTTGCGGACGTGCGGCGGCGGTTCTTTGGCCTGCCTGATTATCAGCAGCGCACACAGGATTCCCACCATGCTATTTACGAGGCGGTGAAGGCGCGGGATCCGGAGCTGGCGAAGCGGGAGATGACGCTTCATCTTGGAATTGTGGATGAATTTTTGCAAAAATACCCAGAGCGGGACTAATAAAAACAAATTTTTGTGCAATTACACTAATAAAATGAGGAAAGATTTGGACGGCGTTTGCCCAGTCTAAACTTGACTATGAAGAAGTTGAATGGTATGTTGGTCTTATAACCCGAGTGGTAAGACCAACATACCGTTTTACCGTCAGCCGGTGATTGGTAAGACCGAATTGTGACAAGGAGCGTGAATTGATCATTTGCAGTCTGACAAAGTACATGGAGACGGGATCGCAGAATCCCTATTATAATCTGGCGTTTGAGGAGACTGCGCTGGCCCGCAGAAGATCGGGAGATTATCTGCTTTTGTGGCAGAATGACAACACCATTGTCATTGGCCAGAACCAAAATGCCGAGGCGGAGATTAACCGCACCTTTGTGGAGGAACACGGCATCCATGTGGTTCGCCGTACCACTGGCGGCGGCGCGGTGTATCACGATCTGGGGAACCTGAACTATTCCTTTATCACCGACGCAGGAAATGCCGAGGAGCTGGCCATGGAGCGGTTTACAAAGCCTGTGGTGGCGGCGCTGAAGGGCCTTGGCCTGAATGCGGAGGCCTCGGGCCGGAACGACATTCTGGTGGAGGGACGAAAGGTGTCGGGCACTGCCCAACGGTTGCTGAAGGGACGCATTCTGCACCACGGGACATTACTGTTTGACGCGAATCCCGGCATGGTGGCCGGCGCACTGAACGCGGACCCGGCGAAGTTCCAGTCCAAGGGTGCAAAATCGGTCAAAAGCCGTATCGGGAATATCCGGGAGTTTTTGGCAGAACCTATGGACATGGCGGATTTCTGGAATTACCTCAAGACGGCGCTGGCGGGCGGCGGCCTCACGGCGGATTCCCTCACGGAAGAGGAGCTGGTTGCCGTGGAGAAGCTGAAACGGGAAAAGTACGACACCTGGGAGTGGAATTTCGGACGCTCTCCCAGATACGATTTTACCGACAAGCGCCGGTTTGATGGCGGGACGCTGGAGCCTAGAATTGCAGTGGAGAAAGGCCTGATTACGGAAATTGTATTTTACGGCGACTTTCTCTCCGTCAGTCCTCTGGACGAGCTGACGGAAGCATTAAAGGGCTGCGCCTTCCGGAGAGAGGACGTGGCGGCGGTGCTGGACCGCTTCCCGCTGACGGAGCTGTTTGGCGGGATTCAAAAAGAGGAAATTCTGGATACGATGTTCCGCGCGGAATAAAAAGGGGGCGGTTCCTTGAAAGCGAAGGAAACGGTTTGCGGAGCGGACTGGTATCGCGAGGCCTATCGGAGAATGGCTTTAATTCGGGCGTTTGAAACGAGGGCCGCCGACTGCTTTGCCCGCAGTGAACTGGCGGGCAACATTCATCTGTATATGGGGCAGGAGGCCAGCGGCGTGGGTGCATGCCTTGCCCTGCGGGCCTCGGATTATATCACCTCCACCCATCGGGGACACGGACACTGCCTTGCAAAGGGCGCACGGGCGGATCTCGCCATGGCGGAGCTGTTCGGCAAGGAAACCGGCTATTGCCGGGGCCGGGGTGGGTCCATGCACATCGTGGACGTAAGCCTTGGCATTCTGGGGGCCAACGGCATTGTGGGCGCGGGCATCCCGCTGGCGGCGGGCAGCGCTCTGGCGTCGAAAATCAAGGGCGACGACGGAGTGACCATGGCGTTTTTCGGGGACGGGGCTTCCAATCAGGGAACCTTTCACGAGACGCTGAATATGGCCGCCGTGTGGAAGCTGCCCATGGTGTTTCTGCTTGAAAACAACCAATACGGCGTCTCTACGGAGATTCACCGCATTACCAATACCGAGCGTCTTTCCGTTCGTGCAGGGGCCTACGATATTCCCGGCGTTACTGTAGACGGCACGGATGTAGAGACGGTTTTCCATGCCGCCGCCGAAGCGGTGGAACGCGCCCGTTCCGGCGGCGGCCCCTCTCTAGTGGAGACAATGGTATACCGATATCAGGGCCATTACTGCGGAGATCCCGCCGCGTACCGGCCCAAGGAATATTTGACGGAGGGGAAGTCCAAGGATCCTCTTAACAATGCACGCATGCGGCTTTTGAAGCTGGGCGCCGAGGAGACGGAGCTTGCCGACATCGACCGGGGCGTTGCGGAAGAAATCGAACGCGCTTATCAGTTTGCAAAAAATTCTCCTGACCCGGACCCGTCGGCGGTGATTGACAACGTGTATTCCTCCGACAACGAAAGGAGCGTGCTGCGATGAAGCTCACGGTGAGCAAGGCCATCGGCCAGGCGCTTCATGAGGAGATGGCCCGGGACAAAAACGTGATTCTTCTGGGCGAGGACGTGGGCGTTATGGGCAACGTGTTTGCTATCACCGCAGGCTTCCGGGACGAGTTCGGTCCCGACCGGGTGATCGACACACCCATCAGCGAGTCCGGCTTTACTGGCATCGCGGTGGGTGCGGCCATGCGCGGGCTGCGGCCGGTGGTGGAGTGGATGTACAACGACTTTATTTCCGTGTGTCTCGACCCGGTGATGAATCAGGCGGCAAAGCTGCGTTATATGACCGGCGGGCAGGTGAAAATCCCAGTGGTGTTCCGGGCGCCCATGGGCGCGGGACGGCGAAACGCCGGACAGCACTCACAATGTCTGGAGGCGCTGTTCACCCACATTCCCGGACTGAAGGTGGTCTGCCCCTCCACGGCGGCGGATGCCAAGGGACTGCTGAAGGCCGCCATCCGGGACGATGATCCGGTGGTATTTTTGGAGCACAAGCTGCTTTACGCCAGAAAGGAAGAGATTCCCGACGGTGAGTACCTCATTCCGCTGGGAAAGGCCGATATCAAGCGCCCGGGGAAGGATGTCACCATCCTCACATGGTCCCGTCAGGTGCTGTTTGCGCTGGAGGCCGCCGAGACTCTGGCGGCGGCGGGAATCGACGCAGAGGTCCTGGACCTTCGGACGCTGGTTCCGCTGGACTGGGAGGCGGTTCGTACCTCCATATGCAAAACCCACAACGCTGTGGTTGTAGAGGAGGGTGTGAAGCGTGGCGGCGTGGGCGCAGAGTTGTCCGCGCAGATTACGGAAGAACTGTTCGACGAACTGGATTCCCCCGTGGGCCGCGTGGCGGGGATGAACGTCGTCTCTCCGTTTTCCCCCGTGCTGGAGGATGCCCAATTTCCCCATCCCGAGGATATCGTGGCCGGCGTGAAAAAGACGCTGGGACGCTGAGGGAGGGCGCGTATGGCTGAGAAAACAAGGCTCCGCGCGTCGCCCTATGCCCGCAAAGGTGCGCGGGAGCTGGGTGTGGCGCTGGAAACGCTGAAAGGCACCGGCCCCAGCGGGAGAATTGTCCGGCGGGATGTGGAGGCCGCTGCAAGGTCGGAGGGAAAGCCTCCGGCAGGGACTGTTCCGGAATCGACTGCCGGGTATTATGCCACGGCGGACGTGAGGGAATTGCTGGCGGCGCTGAATACACTGGGCGGTGTGCTGACCTTTCCCATATTCGCGGAGCGGGCGGCGACCCGGCTGGGAGTGCCCCTGCATCCGGTGGAAAGCGGCGTGGAGGGTGCGATGCCCGCGCTGCGTCCCGGTGGCAGCGCCGTTTTGGCGGTGGGGGATGTGACCGCGGACGAAACCGTGCGCATCCACCTGACCTATGACCCCACAATACTGAGCGGTGGGGCGGCGGCAGACCTCCTGCGCGCCATGAGAAGTTTTTTGGAAAAGCCGTTGACCATGTTGATTTAAAGCAAAAAAGGAACGCGCAAAGCGCGTTCCCGAAGCGTATCAAAAGCGTTCCTGTTGAAGCGGATTGAGAAATAGCCGCACATCCTCTGCCAGGACCTGCTCCGCGGCCCGGATAGCCGCGCGGCGGTAGGTGTAAATGTCGTCCTGCTCAAAGGGGAGGTGATATACCGCCAGATGACGGGGGCGGATGAACTGCTCAATGAACTTCCGTCCCTTGCTCAGCGTTATCCAGGGAAAGTTCAAAAGCGCCAGGTCCACAGGCCCGGTTTCCAGCAGGAATTCCCGCAGGACGGGGCTGGCCACAGCGCAGTCTCCCGCAATCAGAATCCGGAAGCCATCATGGTCTAAAAGACAGCCGTAATGCGCCACCGCGGCGTATTCCTTCCCCTCGTGGGGCAGGCGGACGAACCGGATGGACAGCTCCGGAAGAACCAGCCTTTCATGGGGCTGAGAAAGCAGGATTTGACGCTCAAACTGCCGCTCCGGCAGAATTACCTCCGCAAGGGGCCAACGTTTCATGGCCTGCGCCAACAGGCGGCGGGAAAAGTGGTCCGGGTGGCAGTGAGTGCAAAAAATCAGGTTGGGCTGTTGAAAGTCCGGATGGGCCGTCACGGCGGATTGAAGCGCGGGGGAGAGGACGGAAAAGCCGGAGACGGGCTCCTCGTGCACAGCGTCCACCCAAAGACGGATGCCGCCCAGACGCAGGGCGACCCCGGCGTTGGCGCTGAATGTGATCTGGCGCAGCGGCATGGCGCAGGACTCCTTTGCAGCAAAGCGTTGAATGGTCCACCCCAATTTCACGGGCAGGGCCGACCTTGAGTATAGCACGACGGCTGAAAAAAGCCAATAAAATTCCGTGTCTTTTTATAAACGGCGCGATTTATGATAAATGCCCTTTTTACTTTGTGCAAAAGTTGGAATACTGAACGGAACGGTAGCTTTTTAAAATTGCGTTTTTGTGTGTCTTTGATAAATTTGTCCACATTAGCAGAAACTAAAATTTTCTGTGGAGCGGCACCCGACGAAGGAGAACCTTTGCACCGCCGCCTGAGCGCATAGCTGATACTTTGAAGGCGGCAGGAAAAGTCTCCGAAGGAAGGACCGCGGTATTAACAGGAGGGATTAATCGAATGAATGTCTACAAAAAAATCATGGATGTCGTCGCCACGGTTGAGAAGCTGATTCTCTGCGTGGGTCTGGCGTTCATCACGGCCATCACCTTTGCAAACGTGGTGGTGCGGAAAATGACGGACAGCCAGTTTGCCTGGACCGAGGAAATGGTCATCAATCTGTTTGTTCTTCTGATCATGCTGGGTTGCGCGCTCTGCGCCAGAGAGGGCAGCCTGATCAGCCTCTCCCTGATTTTTGATCTGCTGAAAAACCGGAGCAAAAAAATCTTTGTCTCTATTATTACGGTGGCAAACATCGCGTTCTATCTGGTGCTGATGAAGACGGGCTTTGACAAGGTGGCGGTTCAGCTGGCCAATGGAAAGCGCACCTTCTCACTGGGCTGGCCCGAGTGGGTATTCACAATTTTCCTGCCCATCGGCTGCGTGTTTTTGATTCTGCATACCATTGAGTTCTTTATCGATGTGATGAACAACAAAGCGGACTGTGTAAAAACCGGGGATGAGGGAGGAAACGTCTGATGATCAACCTGATTTTATTCGGCACCTTCTTCATCATGCTGTTTTTGAACATACCCATCAGCGTGGGTCTGGGCCTTTCCTCTGTTCTGGCGATGGTTTACGCCGGGGATAAGCTCTCCGTGGTCCCCACCAATGTTTACAATGGCATGGCAAAGTTTCTGCTTTTGGCGATTCCGTTTTTCGTCCTCTCCGGCAACATCATGGCAAAGGCCGGAATTTCCACCCGCCTGGTAGAGTTTATTGACGACTGCATCGGCCATCGCCGCGGCGGCATTGCCATTGTGTGCGTCATTGTGGCCTGCTTCTTCGGTGCGATTTCCGGTTCCGGGCCTGCCACCGTGGCGGCGCTGGGTATTATTCTGATTCCCGCCATGATAAACCGGGGCGGCTTCTCCGCGCCCTTCTCCGCGTCCCTGATGGCGTCGGCTTCGTCCATCGCCATTGTCATTCCGCCCTCCATCTCCTTCGTGGTGTATGCCTCTATCACCGGCGTATCCGTTGGCGATATGTTCATGGGCGGCATTCTCCCCGGCATTCTGATGGGCTTTGCTCTGGTGGTCATCATCATGATCGAGGTCCGCGTGAAGGGCTTGCAGGCCTCCCGTGAAAAGGCCTCCTGGAGCGCCCGCTGGAAGTCTTTCCGCTCCGCGTTCTGGGGCTTTTTGATGCCTGTGATTATTCTGGGTGGTATCTACGGCGGTATTTTCACACCGACCGAGGCCGCCGCCGTCTCTGTGGTGTACGGCTTGATTGTCGGCGTGTTCATTTACCGCGAGGTGAAGTGGCGCGACCTGTATGACCTGCTGGTAGACTCCGGCAAGACCACCGGCAGCATCATGCTCATCATCGGCGGCGCCACGCTCTTCTCCTATATCTGCACGGTCCACGGCATCGCCGGCGCGGCCCAGACGCTGCTTCTGGATATCTCGGGAAACAAGTACGTGTTCCTGCTGATTGTCAACGTGATTTTCCTGATTGCAGGCTGCTTCGTGGACGCAAACTCCGCCATGTATATCTTCATCCCCATCATGTATCCCGTGGCGGTGAAGCTGGGCATCGACCCCATTCATTTCGGCGTGCTGTCCACCGTGAACATGGCCATCGGTCAGGTAACTCCGCCCGTGGGTGTGAACCTGTTCGTGGCCATCGGAATCAGCGACAAGCTGAAGAATATCAAGGACAAGACGAGAGTGACCATTGTGTCCATGTCCAAGGCTGTGTGGCCCATGATCGTTGCCTGTGTGATCACGCTGCTGATAGTCACCTATGTGCCTTTCTTCTCCACCGTGTTCCTGGGCGCTGCGACCTGATTGAAAGGATCTGCCGTCACAAGAGTGATTTCAGATACGCAACTTGACCTGCCATCAAAATTTGAGGAGGAACATTATGAAAAAGTTTCTTGCACTGGCCATGGCGCTGGCCATGACCGCGACGCTGCTGGTCGGCTGCGGCGGCGACAAGCCCGCCTCTTCCGGCACGGGTTCAGGCTCCGCCGCTGGCGGTGACGCCACCTTTGAAAAGGCGACATGGAAGTTTGCCTGCTCCGCCACGGAGAACACCGTTTGGGCGGATATGGGCCGCGACTTTGGCCAGATGGTGTCCGATGCCACAGGTGGCGCCATCACCGTGCAGGTCTATGCCGCCGACCAGTTGACTGCCGGTAATCAGTCCGAGGGCATTCAGGCCGCCATCGACGGCACCACCGAGTTGTCCGCTCACTCCAACCTGATTTATTCCGCGTTTGACCAGCGGCTGAACGTTGTCTCCCTGCCCTTCCTGTTCGACTCCTTCGAGGATGTGGACGCGAAGCTGGACGGCGACGGCGGAAAAGCACTGGGCGAGGTCGTTGAGAGCATGGGCCTGCACCTGCTGGGCATCGGCGAAAACGGCTTCCGTCATCCCACCAACAGCGTCCGCCCTATCGCATCTCTTGCCGACATGAAGGGCCTGAAGCTCCGCGTGGCCGGTTCCGAGCTGCTGAGTGCCGCCTATGGCAAGTGGGGCGCCAACTGGGCCAACGCCAACTGGTCCGAGGTTTACACCGGCTTGCAGACCAAGACCTATGACGGTCAGGAGAACCCGCTGCCTACCGCTGATGGTGCCTCCATCGCCGAGGTTCAAAACAATGTTACCTATTGGACCGGCGTGTATGACTGCATTTTCTTCACCATGAACGGCGAGCTGTACGATTCTCTGTCTCCCGAGCTGAAGGCCATCGTTGACGAGTGCGGGCAGAAGGCCGCACAGAATCAGCGCAAGCTTGAGCGGGAAGAGGATCAGAAGATTCTGGAAAAGTGGAAGGCCGCAGGCATCACTGTAACAGAATTGACTCCCGAAGCTGTTGAGGAGTTTAAGACTGCTTCTGCGCCTTTGTACGATGAGTTTGCCGATAAGCTGACCCCCGAGCTGATTGGTGCCTTCACGAAGTAAACACCTGTTCTCTGATAAAAATCGAAAGATTTTAAGTTGCGTTCATTGGGAAAGCGTGGCTGCAGTGGTCTGTTGCCACGCTTTTTCAGAATCATTTGCGTGAAAAATTTGACAGTTTGGTCAAAATCAATTGGTTAAATCTATAATTTCGACAAAAAACCGACAACTGTCGGCAGAAGGGAGTTTTTCCTATGGCAACAACAAAAGCCGCAAAGGCAGCATATACCCAGGACCAGGCCAGGAAATTTTATGAGACAATGTCCACCATCCGCCATTTTGAGGAGAGTATTAAGCATGACTCTCTGGCCGGCGAGATTCCCGGCTTTGTGCATCTGTATATCGGCGAGGAGGCCATCGCCACCGGGGTGTGCGCCGCGCTGCGGAATGACGACTCCATCGAGTCCACCCACCGGGGCCATGGCCACTGCATCGCCAAGGGTGCCGATGTCAACCGGATGATGGCCGAGATTTTTGGCAAGAAAACGGGCTTGTGCGAGGGCCGTGGCGGCTCCATGCACATCGCGGATTTCTCCGTCGGCATGCTGGGGGCCAACGGCGTCGTGGGCGGCGGGTACAACCTTGCCACCGGCGCGGCGCTGGCCAACAAAACAGTTTTGAAAAACGACAAGGTTTCTGTGGTGTTCTTTGGCGACGGCGCCTCCAACCGCGGGACTTTTCACGAGGCCATGAACGTGGCCTCCGCGTGGAAGCTGCCCATTATCTTTATCAATGAGATGAACTGCTGGGCCTCCACCACGCCCTATCGCACTACCTGCAACCTTGAAAACATTTCCGACCGCGCGGCGGGCTATCATATCCCCGGCGTGATTGTGGACGGACAGGATGTTTTTGCCGTGTATGATGCCGCCGTAGAGGCCGTTGCCCGCGCCCGGAGAGGGGAGGGCCCCACCTTCATCGAGGCCAAGACCTACCGCATTGAGGGACATTTCGTGGGCGACCCCGAGCTGTACCGCACGAGAGAGGAAACCCAGAAAATCTTCCACGACACCGATCCTCTCCAGATGTTCCGTAAGAAAGCTGAGAAGCTGAAGGTGATGACCGCCGAGGAGTGCGACGCCGTAGACGCGGACTGCGTGGAAAAGATCAAGGCGGCCAAGAAATTCGCCATGGAGTCCGAGTATCCCGATTCCAGTGAATTTATGAAGTACGTCTACGTGGACTAAGAACTGAGGAGGATGACGACAATGCGTGAATTAACGTTTTCTCAGGCCACCTGTGAAGCGATGGCCGAGACTATGGAAAAGGATGACAAAATCTTTGTGATGGGCGAGGACCTCGCCCGTCAGGGCGGCATCTTCGGTCAGTTCAAGGGCCTGCCTGAGAAATTCCCTGGTCGGATTATTGATACGCCTATCTCCGAGACGTTCATCATCGGCGGCGGCGTGGGCGCGGCTTTGGCCGGGGCCCGTCCCGTGGTGGATATGCACTTTGCCGACTTCATCGGTGTTGCCATGGACGAGGTGTTCAACCAGATGGCCAAGGCGCGCTATATGTTCGGTGGTCAGGCAAAGGTACCTCTGGTGCTCCGTGCACCGGATGGCATGACCTTTCAGGGCGCGGCCCAGCATTCCCAGTGCGTGGAGGCGTGGTTCCCCCACATTCCCGGCATCAAGGTGGTGGCCCCCTCCAACCCCTATGACGCAAAGATGGTGCTGATTGCCGCCATTGAGAGCGACGATCCTGTCATCTATTTTGAGAACAAGATTCTCTATAAGGAGAAGGGCAAGCTGCCCGAGCTTGCCGATCAGGTGCCCTATACGCTGGGCAAGGCCCGCGTGGAGCGGGAGGGCAGTGACGTGACCATCGTATCTTACTCCATCGGCATGAAAAATGCCCGGGGCGCGGCAGACCTCTTGGCGAAGGACGGCATTAAGGCCGAGGTGATTGACCTGATCACCCTGTCCCCCTGGGATAAGGAGACGGTGCTGAATTCTGTGAAGAAGACCCACCGGCTGTGCGTGGTTCACGAGGCGGTGAAGCAGGGCGGCTTCGGCGCGGAGATCTCCGCCACCGTAGCCGAGGAGGCCATGGAATATCTGGACGCTCCCATCCTGCGGTACGGCGCTCCGTTCTGCCCCATTCCCTTCGCCCCCACGCTGGAGAAGATGGTGCGCGTGTATCCGGAGGACCTGTACAAGGGCATCAAGGGCATGTTTTAATGCCTGATAAAGGAGATTTTCAAATATGGCAACTGAAGTATTGATGCCTAAAATGGGTCTGACCATGACCGAGGGCACCATTGAAGAGTGGAAGAAAAAGGAAGGCGAGGCCGTTCGGGCGGGCGACATCCTGTTTTCCGTGGCTACGGATAAGCTGACCAACGACGTGGAAGCCGACACCACCGGAACCCTTTTGAAGATTCTCTTTGGCGAGGGAGAAACGGTGGAATGCAAAACCGTCATCGCATGGATTGGCGCGGAAGGCGAGGCGATTCCCGGTGCACCCGCAGCTTCTGCAATCCCGGCTGCCGCTGCGGCACCCGCCGCGCCTGCTGCGACATCTCCAGCTCCGCAGGTTTCCACGCAGACTGCGGAGCGCGCTCCCGGCGATTTTGTTCTGGCAATGCCCTATGCCCGGAAGCTGGCAAAAGAAAAAGGCTATGACCTGTCCCGGATTTCCGCCACCGGCCCCAAGGGAACCGTGGTGGCACGGGATGTGGAATCCTTCACCGCGGGTCCCAAGACCAGCCCCATGGCTGCGAAGCTTGCTGCGGAGCTGGGCGTGGATCTGACCGGCCTGAACGCCGACGGCAGGGTGATGAAGGCCGACGTGTTGGCCGCTGCCGGAAAGGCTGTCGCCGAGACGCGGAGCGTGCCTGCGGGCGTGCAGGGCAGCAACGACGAAGCCCCCCAAAAAGTGGACCCGCTGCGCCGCAGCATCGCCGCCAACATGACCGCCTCCTGGCTGACCTCTCCCCGGGTGACCTATACCCACCCCGTGGACGCCACCGCCATGAAAGACCTGCGCGCCAAGCTGAAGGACGGCCTGAAGGAGCGGGGAATCAAGCTGACCTACAACCACATTCTGATGAAGGTGGCCGCCAAGGCGCTGACGGAGTTCCCGGATATCAACTCCAGCTTTGGGGACAATCTGCTGACCCACCACACCCATGTGAATATCGGCCTTGCCGTGGCCAAGGGCACGGGACTGATCGTCCCCAACGTAAAGAACGCCGAGGCCAAATCTCTGGCGGAAATCGCGCAGGAAACGGAGGGCCTGATTGCCGCCACGCGGGAGGGAAAGCTCTCCATGGAGGATATGACCGGCGGAACGTTCACCATTTCCTCGTTGGGGCCTTATGGAATTACCAATTTCTCACCTATTATCAACCAGCCCGAGCTTGCGATTCTGGGTGTGTGCGATATGGTGGACACCCCTGTGGTACGGGATGGCGAAATCGTGATTCGTCCTATGATGAACCTGTGCCTCACCGCCGACCACCGGGTGGTGGATGGCGTGATGGCCTCCAAGTTCCTCCAGCGCCTGTGCGAGCTGCTGGAAAACCCGTATATGCTTCTGGTGTAAAGAGGAGACTTCGGCCCCCCTTTAGATTCCTCCACACCAGTGACGCCGGTCACTGGTGAACGCCGCCCAAGGCGGCTGGGATTGTGTATCTTTGTCAGGCGCATGTCCTGACAAAGATAATTAAGTTGGTTTTCCGCAGCGAGGAGAAGTATTTTGGGGGCCTGGCTAAGGCCGGGCCCCCTGCCTGATTGAAGAAAGAAGGACATTTACTATGGCAACTGAAGTTCTGATGCCGAAAATGGGCCTGACGATGACCGAGGGCACCATCGAGGAGTGGAAGAAAAAAGAGGGTGAAGCCGTAAAATCGGGGGACATCCTGTACTCCGTGGCCACCGACAAGCTGACCAACGACGTGGAGTGCGACACCGACGGCACGCTGCTGAAAATTCTGGTGGGCGAGGGCGAGACGGTGGCGTGCAAGACCGTGGTGGCCTACATCGGCCAGCCGGGAGAGGCGGTTGCCACCGCGGGCGGAGCGGCCCAGGCGTCCTCAGCACCCGCAGCGGAACCCGCCGCAGCCGCACCCGCATCCACTCCGGCGGCAGCCGCACCGACTGGTGGTGCGAAGACCGTTC
This sequence comes from Oscillibacter sp. GMB15532, assembly GCF_041020825.1. Lineage (NCBI taxonomy): Bacteria > Bacillati > Bacillota > Clostridia > Eubacteriales > Oscillospiraceae > Oscillibacter > Oscillibacter sp. GMB15532. The sequence continues at coordinate 244,638 of NZ_JBEVTO010000002.1, read as the reverse complement.
TGGTGGTGGGCGGCGGTCCTGGCGGCTATGTTGCCGCCATCCGGGCGGCGCAGCTGGGCGCCAAGGTTACGCTCATTGAGCGGGAGCATTTGGGCGGCACCTGCCTGAACATTGGCTGTATCCCCACCAAATGCCTGCTTCACAGTGCAGAGCTGATCTCCCAGATTAAGGAGCAGGGTGCGGAAATTGGCGTAAAGGTAGATAGCGTTACAGTTGATTTCCCTCAGTTGATTTCTCACAAAAACGATATTTCCAAAAAGCTGACGTCCGGTGTTGCGGGCCTTTTGAAGCTGAACAAGGTGACAAAGCTTGACGGCGAGGTTGTCTTTACCGCACCCAAGACCCTGCTGGTGAAAAAATCCGACGGGTCTTCCGAAACCATGACTGCCGATGCCATCATCGTGGCCACCGGCTCCGTCAACTTCGCGCCGCCCATCCCCGGACTGAAAGAGAATCCCAACTGCATCGACTCCACCGGCGCATTGAGTCTTGAAAAGCTGCCAGAGAGCATGGTGGTCATCGGCGGCGGCGTGATCGGACTGGAACTGGCCTGCGCCTACTCCGCCTTTGGCACGAAAATTACGGTGGTAGAAGCGCTGGATCACATGCTGCCCATGCTGGATAGCGACCTTACGGAAATTGGCGTGGCCCACATGAAGAAGATGGGCATGGAGTTCCATTTGGAGTGCCCCGTGCAGGCCGTGGAAGCATCCTCTGTGGGCGCAAAGGTCGTCTGCAAAAATAAGGCGGGAGAAACAGTCAGCTTTGAGGCAGAGAAGGTTTTGGTGGCCATCGGCCGCCGCGCCAATACTGCGTCTTTGAATCTGGAGGCCGCTGGGCTGAACAACGACCGGGGCCGCATTGTCGTCAATGAAAAGATGGAGACCAACGTCCCCGGCGTATATGCCATTGGTGACTGCGTGATGGGCTACGCCCAGCTTGCCCACACCGCCTCCGCCATGGGCGAGGTGGCCGCGGAAAATATCTGCGGTGTGGCTGCGGTGTACGACGAGAAGACCAACCCCACCTGTGTGTATATGGAGCCGGAGGCCGCCGGAGTGGGCCTCACCGAGGAGCAGTGCAAGGCAAAGGGTATTGCTTACAAGGTGGGGAAATTCCCCATGAGTGCCAACGGCAAGGCCCTGATTCTCAATGGAGGCGAGGGTCTGGTGAAAATTATTGCCGACGAAAAATACGGCGAGGTTTTGGGCATGCACATCATTGGGCCCCGGGCCACGGACCTCATCGCCGAAGGCGCGCTGGCCATTCGGCTGGAGGCCACGGTGGAGGAGCTGATTTCCACGATTCACAGTCATCCCACCGTCACGGAGACGATGCGCGAGGCGGCGCTGAACGTGGAAAAGCGAGCCATTCATACCAAGAATTAAACGCGCACCCTCTTTGAAAATACTGCCGCCCGCCGTAAAACTACGGCGGGCGGCGGCATGTTGAATTTTTTTGGCCCGGAGCGGGAAATTTAAAGTGCGCTTATTCAGGAAAGTTCAGACCCGCCTGAAAGCCGTTTGCCCCGGTGACAATGATGTCCCCTGCCGCCGGAAGCCCCTCGCAGAGATACAGATTTACCTGCACGCCATCAGGATGCCCCGGATAGTTCAGAACGCTGTATGTATAGCGGGTGACCTGTTGTCCCTTCAACTCCGCCAAATCAAAGCCCTGCTCCCTTTGAAGATCGTTATAGTCTTCATAATCCTCCGTCAGGGGGTCAGGAATGCGGATTTGCAGGGTGGATACCGGGTCGGGGGAAACCTCCCAGCCCAGCTCCTTCAAATAGCCGATGCGAGCCTCCTCCGTGTCCAGCCGCGCGGCGCCGTCCTCCGCCGGACTGCGGAAAATACCGCCGAGCACCACCAGCAGAATTGCCAGCGCGGCCAGCAGCACCGCTGCCGCAAGCACCCGTTTCTTTCGCAGATGCGCCGTCCAGATGAACATAAACAACCATTCCTTTCTCCCCGCACGCCGCAAGCTGCAGCGCGCAAAACCATGACACGTTGGACAAACTTTCCTACCCTTACGTCATTTCCTTATTCCATTCGCCGCCGGGATATGCTAAAATTAAGGACAATCGCAACGGAAAGGGGGAGTGAGCCGTGGAAATGCAGAGACTGGACAAGCTGCTTTCCGGCACGGGAAAATGGTCCCGGCGGGAGGTAAAGCTGCTGGTGAAGCAGGGGCGGATTTTGGCCGACGGCGCTCCCGCGCCCTCACCGGAGGCAAAGTACGCCCCGGAGACTGCGGTTCTGTCAGTGGACGGAGAGCCTGTTATGCTGTCCCGATACACATGGGTGATGCTGAACAAGCCTGCGGGCGTTCTCTCCGCAACGGAGGACGGGCGAGGCCGGACCGTTCTGGACCTTCTGCCAACCGAGCTGCAAAAGCTGGGGCTGTTTCCGGTGGGACGGCTGGACAAGGATACGGAGGGACTGCTTCTGCTGACAAATGACGGGCAGACCGCCCACCGGATTCTCTCCCCGAAATATCATGTGGACAAGGTGTATTACGCAAGAACGGCTGGGCGGCTGGAGGAAGTGGACTGCCGGGCGTTCGAGTCGGGCATGACGCTGGAGGACGGCCTTGCCTGCCTGCCTGCGGGGCTTGAAATTCTGTCAGTAGGGGAGACGAGCGAGTGCCTTGTGACGCTCCGGGAGGGAAAATTTCATCAGGTAAAGCGGATGCTGGCGTTCCGGGGAAAGCCCGTGCTGTATCTCAAACGGCTGTCCATGGGCAAATTGCCTCTGGACGCAGCGCTTGAGCCCGGCGGCTTTCGGCTCTTGACGGAAGGGGAGCGGCAGATGTTACAAAATGGCGGAAAAGGAATCGTTTGAAAGCTGAATATCACACAAAAAGCCGTCTAAAATTTTGTTGAAAAAAGAAAAAAAGTCTTGCATTTTCACAAAAATGTCGATATAATATGGGCATTGACAGAATGCACAAAGAAAAACGCAGAATGTGCGCTAGGAGGGCCGGCAATGTCGGGAAGAATTTTTCAGAATGTAGTCCTGCAGCTCAAGGAGAACGCGGACCGGACGGTGGGCGTGATCGACGGAGAGGGAATCGTCATCGCGTGCAGCGAGCTTTCCATGATCGGGCAGCGGTGGGCGGAGTTTGTCCCCGCGATCAATACCGCAGGGGGGAGTATGGTGGTTTCCTCCGGAAAGACGTTCAAAGCGCTGAACGGCTGGGGGGCGCAGTTTGACTATGCCGCGTTTGCCTTTGGCGACAACGAGATCAGCAAAACAGTCTGTGCCCTTGCCGCTGTGGCGCTGAATTCCGCCAAGTCCTATTACGAGGAAAAGCACGACCGTGGCTCGTTTATCAAGGATATTATCACCGACAACATCATGCTGGGCGACATTTATATGCGTGCCAAGGAGCTACGGGTTTCCAGCGACGTGGCCCGGGGCGTGTTTGTCATTCGCTCCCTGAAAAAGACCGAGTCCGTCCCCACGGACGCGATTCAGACCCTGTATCCTGACCGGCAGAACGATTTTGTTCTCTCCGTGGGCGAGGGGAACGTGGTTTTGATCTGCCAGCTTCCCGAGGGGGCCGGCGTCCGCGAGCTGAACAAGATTGCGGCCTCCATTGAGGAGGCGCTTCAGGTGAGCGGCGAGCCCGCCGCTGTGGTGGGTATCGGCACCGTGGCGACCCATCTGCGTGATTTGGCCAAGTCCTATAAGGAGGCGCAGATCGCCATTGAGGTTGGCAAGGTGTTTGACACGGAGAAATACGTCATCAATTATGAAAACCTCGGCATCGGCCGTTTGATTTATCAGCTTCCCACCACACTGTGCGAGATGTTCTTGCAGGAAGTGTTCAAGAAGAACCCCATCGACGCGCTGGATAAGGAGACGCTGTTCACCATCCATAAGTTCTTTGAGAACAACCTCAACGTCTCCGAAACCGCCAGAAAGCTGTTTGTCCACCGCAACACGCTGGTGTACCGGCTGGAGAAAATCAAAAAACTCACGGGTCTGGACCTGCGGGAATTTGACGACGCCATCACCTTCAAAGTGGCGCTGATGGTCAAGAAATACCTGACCTCCCGGGGCATTGACGCCTGATTGAAACAGGAAAAGAGCGGACGCTGCGTCCGCTCTTTTTTTCTGCGGTAAGGTGCGTTTTGCCCGCCGTTCCAGGGGGCAGCGCGGACAAATTCAGGAATTTTTGCGTTGGACAAAGGTCCCCGGATATGATATAATACTAAGCTGTATGAGTGTGAAAAATGTACGAGGTGTTTCCATGCGGATTGATGTGCTGGGCGTGGGCTTTGACAATGTGACCATGGCGGAGGCCGTGGCAGAGGGGCAGCGCCTTTTGAATACGGAGGGAGTGCATTATGTTGCCACTCCCAACCCCGAAATCATAGAGCTTTGCCGGGAGGACCCGGAGGCCCTAAGCGTCGTGAACGGCGCGGCCCTGGTTTTGCCGGACGGCATCGGTGTCATTAAGGGTGCGGCGATGCTGGGGACTCCCCTGAAGGAAAAAACGCCGGGAATTGAATTTGCGGAGCGTCTAGTGGGGAAACTGGCAGAGGAGGGAAAGTCCCTTTACCTGCTGGGGGCGAAGCCGGGGGTTGCGGAGGAGGCGGGAACCCGTCTTGCCGCCCGCTATCCCGGACTGAGGATTGCCGGGACCCACGACGGCTATTTTAAAGAGGATGCTCCCGTGGTTGAGGGTATCCGCCGCAGCGGCGCGGACTGTGTGTTCGTGTGCCTTGGCGCTCCGAAGCAGGAGCTGTGGATGGCGAAAAACGGAGAGGCCACCGGAGCGCGCCTACTGTGCGGGCTGGGAGGAAGTCTGGACGTATTTGCGGGCCGGGTGGAGCGTGCTCCGGAATTTTGGTCCCGCCACGGGCTGGAGTGGTTTTACAGACTATGCAAAGAGCCTCGCCGCCTTGGGCGCATGATGAAGCTGCCTCTGTTTCTGGTTCATGTGCGCACAGAGAGGAGACGGCGGAAATGAGCGGAAAGCTGATTGTGTTCGAGGGGACCGACGGGTCCGGCAAAGCCACGCAGGCCAAGCTGCTGGGAGAAAGACTGAGGAAAATGGGCGTTCCCTTTTTGGAAATTGACTTTCCCCGATACGGAAACCCATTTGCCGAGCCTGCCAGACTGTATCTGGACGGGGCGCTTGGGAAAAATCCCGGAGATGTCAGCGCCTACGCTGCTTCCACGCTGTATGCGGTGGATCGGTACGCCTCCTATAAGCAGGACTGGGGCGCGACCTACGAGGCCGGAGGTCTGATTCTTGCCAACCGCTATACCACGTCCAACGCGGTGCATCAGGCGTCCAAGCTTCCGCCCGCCGAGCGGACGGACTTTTTAAACTGGCTGTTTGATTTGGAGTATTGCCGTATGGGGCTTCCAAAGCCCGATCTGGTGCTCTATCTGGATTTGCCCACGGAACTTTCGGAACAGATGCTCCGTCAAAGGGAGCGCAGCACCGGGGTCAGGGCGGATATCCACGAGCAGGACGACGCATATCTGCGGGAATGCCGGGAGAGTGCCCGGCAGATTGCCCGGGACCTTGACTGGACGGTGGTAAACTGCGCCAGAGACGGAAAGATCCGCTCTGCGGAGGAGATTCACGAAGAGGTGTGGAGCAGAATGGAGAGCTATCTGTAAAGCTTGTCCACCTTACGCATTGGCAAAACGGGACGCAACGCGTCCCGTCTGCCCTTGGAGGTGGATCAGCAGCAGTTGTCGTTGCAGCCGCAGTTGTTGTTTCCGCAACTGTTTCCATTGAATCCGTTCCCGCAGCAGCAGAAGAGAAGAACGATGATGATGAGCCACCAGCAGGAGTTGTTGCCATTCCCCGAGTTAAAGCACATGGATTTGTCACCTCACTTAAAAGTCTTTGTGATAGTCTATGCACGGGTTTGCAAAAGGGAGACTTGGCCACTAAAATTTTTTAAATGCGGCAAAATCACGGGAGGTATGACAGGTTATGTCCGAATATAACAATCAGGAAACCGCAAGCTGGGATTCGAAGCAGGTTCGCCGGGAGGGGGGCCGTCCGTCTTCCGATCATGGAGAGCGGGGAGAAGGTCCCCGCCGCCGTCGCCGCCGCCGCCGGTTTCTCAGCGGCTGGAAATATGCGCTGTTTGTGCTGCTGACCTCTGTACTGGTGGCGGGCCTTGGCTGGCTGCTGGTAAACGACTTTTGCGCGTTCAGTAAGCCGGATATCACCACCACTGTCGAAATCACGGCAGACGACAACCTGAGAAGCGTCTCCAACAAGCTTAAGGACGCGGGGCTCATCCAATACAAGTGGTTTTTCCGGCTCTTCGGCGGCTTTGCCGACGCCAATGAAAAAATCGGCATCGGCAGCTACGAGCTGAGCACCGAAATGGATTACATGGCGCTGATTAACGCCATGCACAACTCCTCCGGCGGCATGAACACGGACACTGTCCGCGTCACCATCCCCGAGGGATATACCGTCCGGCAGATTATTGCACTGCTGGCGAAAAATAATGTCAACACGGAAGCGGCCCTCACCGAGGCCGCCCAGAACGGCACGTTCAATTATGATTTTATCGACAACACCTCTAAGGAGCTTTCCCGGCTGGAGGGATTTCTGTTCCCGGATACCTATGATTTCTACGTGAACGAAAAGCCAGAAAACGCCCTGCGCCGCCTGATTTCCAACTTCTCTGCAAAAATGGACGAGGATATGATGGCACAGGTGGAGGCCTCCGGTTACAGCCTCAAGGAGATTGTCACCATTGCATCCCTGATTGAAAAGGAGACAGCGGGCGGCGATCAGGCCACCATTGCCTCCGTCATTTACAACCGGCTGGCGGACACCGGAAGTCACGGAACCTACAAAATGCTGCAAGTGGACGCGTCGCTGCTGTATGCCATCCCGGACCATGAGGGCATCATTACCAACGACGACAAAAAAGTGGATTCTCCGTACAATCTGTACAAATACGCGGGCCTGCCGCCTACGCCCATCGCAAATCCGGGCCTGAAATCGCTGCAGGCGGCGCTGAGCCCCGAAACCACCGGTTATTACTTCTACGCGCTGGGCAAGGACAGAACGCACTTCTTCTCCGCCACGCTTCAGGAGCACAACCAGTTTATCAACAGCGATCAGTATGTCGGAAATTAAGCTTCCGGAGCTGCTTTGCCCCGCGGGGGATATGGAGCGGCTGAAAATGGCCGTGGCCTACGGGGCAGACGCGGTGTATCTGGCGGGTACCAGCTTTGGGATGCGCTCCTTTGCAGGGAACTTTTCCGACGGAGAGCTTGCCGACGCGGTGGAATACGCCCACAGCCGGGGTGTGAAGGTTCACTGTACAGTGAACACCGTGCCCCGCAATGATGAAGTTGCCAGTCTCCCGGCGCATCTGGAAACGCTCCAGAGCGCCGGGGTGGATGCGCTGATTGCAGCGGATATGGGCGTGTTTGCTTTGGCGGGAAAATATGCTCCCCAGTGCCAGCGGCACGTCTCCACGCAGGCGGGCATTGCAAACTATGAAAGCGCCCGGGCGTGGCACGATCTGGGCGCAAACCGGGTGATTCTGGCCCGGGAGCTGAGCTTGGAGGAGGTCCGGGAAATTCGGACCAAAACGCCCAGCGCCCTTGAGGTGGAGTGCTTTGTTCACGGGGCCATGTGCGTGAGCTATTCGGGCCGGTGCCTTTTGAGCAACTATATGACCGGGCGGGACTCCAACCGAGGCTCCTGCGCCCAGCCCTGCCGGTATCAGTATGCACTGATGGAGGAAAAGCGCCCCGGCGAATATTTCCCGGTATTTGAGGATGAGCAGGGGACCTATATCATGAACTCCCGGGACATGTGCATGATTGACCATCTGGACGACCTGTGCGCCGCCGGAGTTGACAGCCTGAAAATTGAGGGCCGCGCAAAGTCAGCCTATTACGCGGCGATTGTCACCGGGGCGTACCGCCGCTGTCTGGACGCGGTGGGCGCAGGGGAGCCGATAGACCCCGTGTGGCGGGACGAGGTGGACCACGTCAGCCACCGCCGCTATTCCACCGGCTTTTTCTATGGGCAGCCGGGGCAGTACGTGGCCGACTCCCGGTACATCCGGGAGTGGCAGGTGCAGGCCCTTGTCACTCACTGCGACGAAGCGGGAAATGCCACTTTGTCCCTGCGCAACAAGCTGACCTGCGGGGAGCAGGTGGAGGTGGTGGGGCCGGACTGTCGGCCTTTTGCCATGACCGTGCCGGAGCTGAGGGATTCGGGCGGCTTGACGGTTCAGGAGATCAAAACACCCCAGGCCGTATTTCAAATGAAGCTGCCCCGCCCCGTGCCGCCGTTGTCTTTGGTGCGTCACGCGGTGGAGCTTTCAGGAAAGTAAACGCCAGCCAGGAAAATAAGGAGAGAAACGATGAACGCAGACGTTGTGATTGTGGGTGCGGGCCCAGCCGGTATTTTTACTGCGCTGGAGATGCTCAAAAAGGGCAGTAAACAGAAAATTGTGATGGTGGAGAAGGGCCAGAGCGTGGAAAAGCGCCACTGTCCCAAGGACAAAACGGGGTATTGTGTGAACTGCAAGCCCTATTGCCACATTACCACCGGGTTTTCCGGTGCGGGAGCCTTTTCCGACGGAAAGCTGTCTCTCTCCTACGAGGTGGGCGGCGACCTGCCCACGCTGGTGGGCGAGGATCTGGCGCAGGAGACAATCAACTATACTGATAAGATTTATCTGGATTTTGGCGCGGACGAGCATATTGAGGGCCTTGGCAACGACCTTGAGCGCAAGGAAATCCGCAAGCACGCCATTCAGGCGGGGCTGAAGCTGGTGGACTGTCCCATCCGGCACCTTGGCACGGAGAAGGCCCAGAGCCTGTATTTCGCCATTGAGCGGTATTTGCAGGAGCATGGGGTGGAAATCCTGTTCGGGTATGAGTGCTCCAACATCATTCTGGAGAATGACGTGTGCAAGGGTGTTTCCATTTCCAACGGGAAGACGGAGCAGGAGATTTTGGCGAAGCACACCGTAGTGGCCACCGGCCGCCGTGGTGCAGACTGGCTGGAGCGTCTGTGCGCCGAGCACAATATTGCTCATGCGCCCGGCACGGTGGACATCGGTGTGCGGGTAGAGGTTCGCAACGAGGTCATGGAGATGGTGAACCGGGTGCTGTACGAGTCCAAGCTGGTGGGCTATCCCCGGCCCTTCAAGAACAAGGTTCGCACCTTCTGCCAGAATCCCGGCGGTTTTGTCTCTCAGGAGAATTACGATAATAATCTGGCGGTGGTGAACGGCCACAGCTATAAGAACCTGAAAACGGACAACACGAATCTGGCCATTCTCTGCTCCCACAATTTCAGCGTTCCCTTCAACCAGCCTATTGCCTATGCCCAGAAGGTGGGCGAGCTGACCAATATGCTGGGCGACGGACACATTATGGTCCAGCGCTTCGGTGACATTCTGGACGGCAAGCGTACCTGGCCCAAGGAGCTTGCCCAGTCCAATATCCGTCCCACGCTGCCGGACGCCGTGGCGGGGGATATCACCGCCGCCATGCCCTACCGCTCCATGGTGAACATCATCGGTTTTATTCAGGCCATGGACCATGTGGTTCCCGGCTTTGCCTCCACGGAGACGCTGCTGTACTCTCCTGAGCTGAAATTCTATTCCAACCGGGTGAAGATGGACACCGACTTCAATACCAGCCTGACGGGGCTGCACTGTCTGGGGGATTCCTCCGGCTGGACCCGGGGGCTGATGATGGCCTCCGTGATGGGGACCCTTATGGGCCGGAAAATCGCGGAAGAGGGTTGATTCGCTCCGACCGGAAGTCAAAGAAAACGGACAGGGAAGCTGGCCTGTGAAATTGCCTGCTTTTAAAAGAAAACGGTCAAATTGACCCGAATATCCGATGAAAAAGCGCGGAACGATTTGTTCCGCGCCTTTTTTCGCGGAATTTTCCTCGGCGGCAACCTTATATTTTTTCCGTTGTCAAGCCTGAATTTTACTTTGATTGCGACCTGATTTTTGCACCGGCTGTCCTATAATGGGGGATATACAGCCACGTGATGCGGGGAGGGATTGGCGAGAGATGACGGTGGTGTACATAGACAGCGTGTTCGCGCTGAACGCGCTGGCGGACTATCTGCTGGTATATTCCGCCGCCCAATTGGCGGGCGCCAGACTGCGAAGACTCCGGTTTTTTCTGGCGGCGCTGCTGGGGGGCGCTTATGCAGCGGCAGTGTTTCTGCCGGGGATGGGCTGGCTGACCGTTCCGCCGGTGAAAATTGCCGCGGGAGTGCTGATGGCGCTGGCGGCCTATGGCGGAGAGCCACGCTTTTTGCGGCTGACGCTTCTGCTGTTTCTGGTGTCCTGCGGGTTTGCCGGGTGTGTGCTGGCACTGGGATTGGCTGCCGGCCGGGGTATGCCCATGGAAAACGGGATTTTCTATACGAATGTGGACACAAGGGTCCTGTTGATTTCGGCGGCGGCGGCCTATTTGGTGCTGGCGGTGGTTTTCCGGGCCAGTGCCCGCCGCAGCGGGGCAGGGGGATTTCTTGTCCCGGTGACGGTGGCCTTTTGCGGCACCCGCGCCGCGCTGACGGCCCTGTGCGATACCGGGAACACACTTCGGGACCCCGTAACGGGAAGGCCGGTGCTGGTGGCCTCGGCGGAAAAGCTGAAGTCCCTCTGGCCACCGGAACTGGGCCCGCTGCTGACGCCCCACGCCCTACGCGCCCCCGCCCAGACGATGGAGCGGCTGGCGAATGCCGGAGCAGATATCGCGCGGTTCCGCCTGCTGCCATACAGCGCGGTGGGCGTGGAAAGCGGCCTATTGCTGGCGGTCCGTCTGGACTGGGCCAGCGTCAACGGAAAACGGCAGGAACGGCTGCTGCTGGCTCTGTCACCCACTTCGGTGGGAGATGGCTGTGACGCCCTCTGGGGCGAGCTGGAGGGATATAAACCGTGCCGATAAAGATGAAAGGGAGGACCGAGAACATGCCGCATTGGCTGGAAACAATCAAAAGGCTGCTCCGCCGCTTGGGGCTGCTGCCCCGGACGCCCGTCCACTACATCGGCGGCAGCGACACACTGCCCCCGCCCCTGACCCGGGAACGGGAGACGGAGCTTTTATCGCGCATTGAGGACACGGAGGCCCGGCAGGAGCTGATTGAGCACAATCTGCGTCTGGTGGTGTACATTGCCCGTCGCTTTGAAAATACAAAAATCAACATCGAGGATTTGATTTCCATTGGAGCAATCGGTCTGATTAAGGCGGTGGAAACCTATAACCCCAATAAAAATATCAAGCTGGCGACCTATGCCAGCCGCTGTATAGAAAACGAGATTTTGATGTATCTGCGCAAAAATGCGGGACGGAAGGGGGAGGTTTCCTTTGACGAGCCGCTGAATACCGACTGGGACGGCAACGAGCTGCTTCTCTCCGATGTGCTGGGAACCGACGCGGACGTGGTAATGCGTCCCATTGAGGACGACGTGGACCGGAGCCTTCTGACCTCCGCCCTGAAAATTCTCTCTCCCCGGGAGAAAGAGATCATCACCCTGCGTTTTGGGCTGAATGGGGGACAGGAGCGGACCCAAAAAGAGGTGGCTGACCGGCTGGGGATATCCCAGTCTTATATCTCCCGGCTGGAAAAACGAATTATCCAGCGGCTGAAAAAGGAAATCCTTCGTCTCAGCTAATAGGTGCGCTGACAAATGATTTTCCTTTACATTAATTGATGTTTATATATAAAGTCTTCTTGAAAGTAAAAAAGCGCCCGGCCGCGCTGCGGCCGGGCGCTGGGCATTTAAATAAGAAAAAGCGGGGCATTTTGCCGCCGGAGCGGCAAAACAAGAAAAAATTTGTTGGTGGGAGCTAGATCGCGAAGTCTGCCGATTCTTTTGGCGGAACTGATAGGGTCACTTACGCAGCGGAGGTGTTCCTTTTTTCATGGCGGCTTATGGGCTGAGAAAAACTCTGCGCACAGAAAACACCTGGCTGCCCGCTTTTAGCGGGCAGCCAGGCGCAGAATGCAGCGCATTTAAAAAATCCGGTCAGGGAAATTTTTCAGGATAAAATCACCCCGCTCGGCCGTGTAGACCCCGTTATAACCTGCACCTTTACGGACAGGTGGGTCGCCTCCAGCACGCTTTATCGCTTCCAACATCCAGCCGCAAACAGCAGCCGGGAGGCCTGCGAACCACGGTCTGATCCGGCATCCCTTATAACGAAATGTGGGTTAAAAAAGGCCTATCACGCACCGCGCAGGGTTTCTTGGGTACAGTTACATCATGGGTACGGAAAGAAGATCGTCAGGAGTTTTCGTCCTCCTCGTCCTCAAACAGGGCCTCCATGAACAAATCGTACACCGCGTCCAGTTCCTCGTCGGAGTCTAGGGTGGACAGCAACTCTTCGCCGTTTTCTGTCAGGACCTTCAGAATCACCAGGCCGGTGTCGGGGTCCTCCTCGTCAGAGTCCTCCGTCTCGGCGGGAAAGAACGCCATGTATTTCTGGCCGTTGTGCTCCAGTGCGTCAACGAGTTCCAATTCGATATCGTTTCCATCCTCATCGGTGATGGTGACAAAAGTGGGGCTAAACTCCTCGCTCATAGAGGTGCCTCCTTACGGTTAGTTTCGTTGAATGTATTGTACCCGCTCCATCGAAAAAATGCAAGTGAATCAGGTGTGCAAATCGTGGGAAAATCAAATTTACGGACAGGTAATTTTTCCTCCATATAAAAATTTTTCCTAAATTAAGGAACTTTTATTAAGAAAAAAGCGACAATTTTGGTGTTGACAGGAATGGTAAAATGAAAGATACTATGGCGTATTATGTGCAGCCATTTTGCCAAGGGAGGGCGAATCGGCTGTCCCCCTGAACTAAGGAAAAGGAGGTGTTCTGCAATGGAAGAGCACGGCAGACACCGGGAATCGTCCCAGCCCCATGAGCACCGCCGCCGCCGCAGGTCCGGAAGAAATCCGATGGATACCATTTGGTTTGTAGTCCGGACCCTGCTGTTGGTTGGCATTCTCTCCGGCGCGATGATTGCCGGCATTTTCATGTATTATGTGAAAACGACGCTGACGCCCGCTTTGGACATCAATGCCGACGACTATACCATGAACCTCAGCTCTGTCATTATGTATGAGAACAGCGAGACGGGGAAATGGGAAGAGCTTCAGATGATTTACGGTGACGAGAACCGCATCTGGGTGGATTACGACCAGATTCCCAAGACCATGTGGGAGGCGGCGGTGTCCATCGAAGACGAGCGCTTCTTCGGGCACCACGGCGTGGACTGGCTGCGAACCGCCAGAGCCACGACAAATCTGTTTTTCCGCACCAGCAGTACATTTGGCGGTTCCACCATTACGCAGCAGCTGCTCAAAAACATGACCCACGATGATGACAACACAGTGAACCGCAAGGTCCGGGAGATTTTCCGGGCGCTGGAGTTTGAGAAAAAGTACTCCAAGGAAGAGATTTTGGAGCTGTATCTCAATCACATCTATCTGGGCCAGAAGTGCTACGGTGTGCAGACCGCCGCACAGTTTTATTTTGGTAAGGACGTGTCGGAGCTGTCAACGGCGGAGTGCGCCAGCATCATTGCCATTACCAATAATCCCTCGCTGTATGGGCCCATGTCCACCGTGGTCATCACCAACAAGGAAACCGGTGTGAAGAAAACGGCCCGGGAGATGAACAGGGACCGCCAGCAGAATATCCTGAAAAAGATGCTGGAGCTGGGATACCTGAGCCAGGAGGAATACGACCAGGCAGCGAACGAGGAGCTGAAGTTTACCGACGGTACTGTCTCCGCCCAGGAGCTGGTGGCCGCCGACAACGTTGAAAAAAGCGGCGGAACCTCCACGGGCATCAACTCTTATTTTGTGGATAAGGTCATTTTGGACGTCTCCGAGGACTTTGCCAACCAGCTTGGTATTACCACCGGGGCGGCGCGCAAGCGGCTTTATAACGGCGGCTATACGATTTACTGCACCGTGGACCCGCATATTCAGGAAATTGCAGAGTCCGTGTATCAGGAGCGTGCCAATCTGGACGTGACCTCCTCCAGCGGACAGGACCTTCAGTCCGGCATCACCATTGTGGACCCGTCCACCGGCAATGTGAAGGCCATGGTGGGCAAGGTGGGCACCAAGCAGGATAATCTGGGCTGGAACTATGCCGTGGGCAAGCGGCAGTGCGGCTCCGCTATCAAGCCCATCACGGTTTATGCCCCGGCGCTGGACGCCGGAGTGGTTACCATGGCGTCTACCTTCGACGACTATCCCGTTCGCTTGCTGAACGACAACCCTTGGCCGAAAAACTCTCCCCAAGGCTATAAGGGCTGGACAACCCTTGCAAGCGGTGTTGCAAATTCCGTCAACACCGTGGCGGTGCAGGTAATCGAAAAGCTGGGCGTTAAAAACTCCTTTGACTTTGCTACGGAGAAGGAAAATCTGGATTTGGTAGCGGACGATATCAACACGGCGGCGCTGGGTCTGGGCGGTCTGACCTACGGTGTTTCAACCGAGGAAATGGCTGCGGCCTTCGCGGTGTTTGCCAACGGCGGCGTGTACAACTCTCCCCGTCTTTACACAAAGATGGAGGACAGCAACGGAAACGTGATTCTGGACAACGAGACGGAAACCCATGTGGCCGTGAAGGAAACGACTGCCTATTTCATGAACCAGCTGCTTCAGGGCGTGATGAACGGAGGCACCGCCTCCCGGTACAAGCTCTCTGGTATGAGCAGCGCCGGTAAAACCGGCACCACCAGTGACAATAAGGATCGGTATTTCGTGGGCTATACGCCCTATTATGCCGCGGCGGTCTGGTGCGGCTATGACAAGCCAGAGCGCATTAGCTATTCCGGAAACCCCGCCGCCTCCATGTGGCAGAAAGTCATGCAGAAAATTGCGGACGAGCAGGAGAACAAGTCCTTTACCAAGCCCACCAGCGGTCTCGTCAAGGTGACCGTGTGTGCCGACAGCGGCCTTCTGGCCACGGACGCCTGTGCGTCGGACCTGCGGGGCAGCCGTGTGCGAGAGGTTGAGGTGGCTGCGGGTACTGCGCCGGTGGAAGAGTGCAGTCTCCATAAGTTCTATGACTACTGCACCGAGGGCAAGGTTCTTGCCACGCCGTTGTGCCCGGCTACCAGTGTGAAGCCGGCGGCCTTGCTGGACTATACCCGGGTGGACTACGGTCCCAGCATCAAGGCGGACGATGACGCCTATCTGATTGGCTCCCTGCAAACGAAGTTGGAGGATGGAACGGTGGTGCTTCCGCCCTGCCCGGTTCATCAGGACGGCGTTTTGCCCACCGACCCCGACGGCGAGGGGGAGATTACGAATCCCGACGATGGGGGAGACACGGGACTTGCTCCCGAAACGCCTAAAACAGAACCCGGCGGCAGCGGCGGCGGAACGACTGTGCCGACAGAACCCACGCTGCCCACAGAACCCACAGAGCCTTCCACCGGGATAGACGATTGGATCAACAACGTCTGGAACACGGGAAACTGATACAGCATAAAACCCGCCGCACGGCTGTGCGGCGGGTTTCTTATTTTTGCGGAACAAAAGCCAACGACTTCACAGGCAAAAAAAGGACGTAGATTCCATGCCATGAGAACACCCCGGGGCCACCGAATAATCTGATTTTTCCCGTTTTACGGAATTAGGCCGCGGGGTATGGACATTTCACCGAAAAATTTTCCCAGAGGGCGGAAAAATTCTTGTGTTTGTGCATTGCAACCGGTCCGCTTCTATGGTAAACTAGTCAAAGTGCAAAGACAAATGACCATGGGAGGCGGACGAAATGGGCAGAGAGGTCAAGTTTTACATTGTAGCGGCGGACGCCCTGCCGGAGATTTTTGTGAAGGTGGCGGAAGCCAAGCGCATGATACAGACCGGCGAGGTAAACACGGTGGGCGCCGCCACCCGAATGGCCGGGATCAGCCGCAGCGCATTTTATAAGTACAAGGATTCCGTGCAGCCCTTCAACGATTTAAAATCGGAGCACATCATTACGTTTTACGGAATGCTGAAGGACGCCCCGGGTGTACTGAGCCGTGTTCTGTCGGGCTTCGCGGGGGCGGGCGCCAACATCCTGACCATCAATCAGAGCATTCCCACCAACGGCTGTGCCGCCGTCACCGTGTCTGCGGAGACCTCGGACATGGAGATGACGCTGGAGGCGTTTTTGGAGCAGGTTTCCGGCGTGGAGGGCGTGGTCCGGTTTGAGGTGCTGGCCGGATAAAAACAGCGAAAGGATCGATCCATGAGTAAGATTGCAATTTTGGGCCTTGGCACGGTGGGGACCGGCGTAGCCAAGGTAGTGGTGGAAAACGCCCGGCAGATCGAGAAAAAGCTGGGAGAGCCGCTGAGTGTAAAAGCTATTCTGGTCCGGCATTTTAAGGACGGCCCCTACCGTCAGCTGATGACCGACGATTTTGCATCTATTGAGCGGGACGATGAAATCCGCGTGGTGGTGGAGACAATCGGTGGGACAGAGGCCGCCTATGAGTACACAAAACGGGCGCTGGAGGCGGGCAAGCATGTGGTGACCGCCAACAAGCAGCTGGTGGCCGAAAAGGGCTGGGAGCTGATGGAGCTGGCCCAAAAGAAGAATGTGAACTACCTTTTTGAGGCCAGTGTGGGCGGCGGCATCCCTGTGCTGCACCCGTTGACGGAGTGCCTGTGCGCCAACCGGGTGGATGAGATTTTCGGGATTCTCAACGGTACCACCAATTACATTCTCACCCGCATGGTCCGCACCGGCGCCTTTTTTTCCGACGCGCTGCGGGAGGCTCAGGCCAAGGGCTATGCCGAGGCAGACCCCACCGCCGACGTGCAGGGCATTGACGCGGGGCGAAAAATCTGCATTCTGGCCGATTTGGCCTTTGGCGCACAGGTGCGTCCGGAGGACGTTCCCATGGAGGGAATCACAAAGCTGTCCCTCCGGGACGTGAAGGTGGCCCAGAGGGCGGGCTACCGCATCAAACTGCTGGGCCGGTGCCTGCGGATGCCCGGCGGGGGACGTACCGCCTACGTTGCGCCCCATCTGGTGCCGGAGGAGCACCCCCTGGCCAACGTGGAGGACGTGTACAACGCTGTGGCCATTCGGGGCAGTGCTGTCGGCGAGGTGATGTTTTACGGCAGGGGCGCGGGAGAGCTGCCCACCGCTTCGGCCTGCGTGTCGGACGTGATGGAGAGTCTGCGCCGCAGTCCCCGGCAGGAGGGACTTGGCTGGAGCGGTGACGCCGACGGGTTTGTGGACCCCGCAGAGGTGCCCACCCGCTTCTATTTCCGTATTGAGGGTAGCCTGATGGACGCGGCGATGGCTTTCGGTCAGGTGGAGGTGCTCAGTGAGGATGGAGAAACCGGCTTTTTGACGGATTCCATCACTTTGCGGGAGGCGCTGGAAAAATCCGAGCGTCTGAATGTGCTTGCCCGGCTGCGGGTGCTGGGCTGAGCCGGGACTGATTGCCCGGTGATCCAGAGGAGAAGGGGTTAAAGCAAATGAGTTTGATTGTGCAGAAATTTGGCGGCAGCTCGGTGAAAAATGCCGAGCGTATCCGCCACGTGGCGGAGATTATCGAGCGGACTTATCAGGCCGGGAACGACGTCATCGTGGTGCTGTCCGCGCAGGGGGACACCACCGACGACCTGATTGAACGGGCGCAGGAGATCAATCCCCGCCCCTCCAACCGGGAGATGGACATGCTGCTGTCCGTGGGAGAGCAGATTTCCATTTCTCTGTGCGCCATGGAACTGGAGCGGCGCGGCCTTCGCTGCGTATCTCTGGCAGGATGGCAGGCGGGGGTTCAGACCTCTGCCGTGTACGGCGAGGCCCGCATCAAGCGGATAGACGCGGAGCGGATTCAGTCTGAGCTGGACCAGCGCCGCATTGTTCTGGTGGCCGGCTTTCAGGGGATTGACCGCACCGGAAATATCACCACACTGGGCCGGGGCGGGTCGGATACCAGCGCCGTGGCGCTGGCAGCTACCTTCCATGCGTCGCTGTGCCAGATTTTTACGGATGTGGACGGTGTTTACACCACAGACCCCCGCCTTGTGCCAAACGCAAAAAAGCTCAGCGAGATTACCTATGATGAAATGCTGGAGCTGGCAAGTCAGGGCGCGCAGGTGCTTCACAACCGCAGCGTGGAGCTTGCCAAAAAATTTCATGTGAATTTGCAGGTCGTGTCCAGCCTGGAGGATAAGCCCGGTACGACCATCAAGGAGGTTACGAAAGTGGAAAAGACGAATATCGCAGGTGTGGTGAAGGATTCCAGCATTGCCCGCATTGCCCTGGTGGGCCTGCAAAACAATCCCGGCGTGGCATTTCAGGTCTTTGACCTTTTGAGCAAGGGCAACATCAATGTGGACGTGATTTTGCAGTCCATCGGACGGGAGAACACAAAGGACATTACCTTTACCGTCCATAAAAAGGACGTGGATCAGGCCGTGGAACTGCTGGATGAACATAAGACGGCCCTGAAATTCGACCACATCAACACCGACGAGCACATCGGAAAGGTGTCTATCGTGGGGATGGGTCTGATGAGCAACTGCGGCGTGGCCGCCAGAATGTTTGAGGCGCTGTATGAGGCGGGCATCAACATTCAGATGATCAACACCTCTGAAATCCGTGTCTCTGTCCTGCTGGACGAGGCGGACGTGGATAAGGCCGTCCGCGCCATCCACGCGAAATTCTTTGACGAAACCTGATTTCCACAGCGACGGAATCTGAAAAGGACCAAGCGGTTCTGATTTTTCATTGGGGCGCATAAAGTCTCAGTGAGGTGAGTCGTCCTATGAAAAATCGTTTTGCGCATTTTTCCATCCGCTTTTTGACGGTTCTGCTGGCGGGGCTGTTTTTACTGCTGCTTCGCTCAGTGGGGAGCAACCCGGTTTTTGCCGTGCTGACGCCTCGGTTTGCAAGTCCGTGGGAGCTGGGAAAGCTTCTGTTCTGGCCGCTGCTGCTGGCTGCGGTGATCCCTTTACGGGACGGCGGAAAATTCTTCGAAAGGCTCCCGTGGCTTACGCTGACGCCGCTGGCCGCTGTCCTGATTTTCTGGGTGCTGACCGCCGTCAGGCCGGGACCGGGGGCATATCTGCTGGTGTGGATCGTGCTCTCTGCCGTGGCGTTGGCGCTGGCGCAGCGGGGGATTCTTTCCAAGGGGGATCGCTCTGTCTGGCTGGTTTTGGCGGTGGCGATGGGTATACTATACATCATGCTGACGTTCCTGCCGCCTGCCTTCGGGCCTTTTTTGGACCCGTCGGACGTGGCGGCCATGGCAACCATTCCGTGCTGACGGCACGCGGGGGAAAGGGCGCCGATGGGCGGCCCTTTCCTTGCTTTGCATGGGATTTTACAGAGGAAGGGCGCGGCGCGGTCCGCGCAAAAACAAGAGAGAGGAAGATAGAAATGAACGCAATCGTAACGGTAGTAGGGGAGGACAGGGTTGGCATTATTGCCGGCGTGTGCACGCTTCTGGCGGAAAATAACGTCAATATTCTGGACATTACGCAGACCATCATGCAGGGGAGCTTCACCATGGTGATGGCCGTAGACGTGAGCAAGGCACCTGTGCCCATCGGGGAGCTGGGCACCCGGCTGGAAACTCTGGGCAAGCAGCTTGATATCTCCATCCGCATTCAGCGGGAGGAAATTTTCGACGCGATGCACCGTATTTGAGGGCGAGACTATGTTAAATCAAAAGGACATTCTCTCCACCATTGAGATGATCGACCAGCAGCATCTGGACATCCGCACCGTCACCATGGGTATTTCGCTTCTGGACTGCTGCGATTCAGACCCCGTGCGGGCCTGCCAAAAAATTTATGATAAAATTACAAAATCCGCAGAAAAGCTGGTGAAAACCGGGGAGGACATTGAGCGGGAATTTGGTATCCCCATCGTTCATAAGCGGATTTCCGTTACGCCCATGGCGCTGGTGGCTGGGGCCTCCGACGCGGAGGACTACGTGCCCTTTGCGCTGGCCATGGACCGGGCCGCCGCGGCCTGCGGTGTGAATTTCATCGGGGGATATTCCGCCTTGGTGCAAAAGGGAATGACGAGGGCGGATGAAAAGCTCATCCGCTCGATTCCCGAGGCGCTGGCCTCCACTGAGCTGGTCTGCTCCTCCGTCAACGTGGGCTCCACCAAAGCGGGCATCAATATGGACGCGGTGGCCCTGATGGGCCGCATTGTCAAGGAGACAGCGGCGCGCACCGCAGACCGGGACGGGCTTGGCTGTGCCAAGCTGGTGGTATTTTGCAACGCGGTGGAGGACAACCCCTTTATGGCGGGGGCTTTCCACGGCGTGGGCGAGGCCGAGCGGGTCATCAATGTGGGCGTCTCTGGCCCGGGCGTGGTGTGCAGCGCGCTGAAGGCCGTTCGGGGCCGCCCCTTTGACGAGCTGGCAGAGATGGTGAAAAAGACCGCGTTCCGCATTACCCGCATGGGCCAGTTGGTGGCACAGGAAGCATCCCGCCGGCTGGATGTCCCCTTTGGTATTGTGGATTTGAGCCTTGCGCCCACCCCTGCAGTGGGGGATTCCGTGGCCCGGATTCTGGAGGAGATGGGGCTTGAAACCTGCGGTACTCATGGGACCACGGCGGCCCTCGCCTTGCTGAACGATGCCGTGAAAAAGGGTGGCGTGATGGCGTCCTCCTCCGTGGGCGGGCTTTCGGGTGCGTTTATCCCCGTCAGCGAGGACGAGGGGATGATTGCCGCCGCCCGGGCCGGGACGCTGACCATTGATAAGCTGGAGGCCATGACCTGCGTGTGCTCCGTGGGGCTGGACATGATCGCCGTCCCCGGCGATACCTCCGCGGACACCATTTCCGCCATCATCGCGGACGAGGCGGCGATCGGCATGGTGAACTGCAAAACCACCGCCGTGCGTATCCTGCCTGTACCCGGCGGAAAGGTAGGGGACACCGTGGAGATGGGCGGATTGCTTGGCAGCGCCCCGGTGATGCCGGTCCACACGGAGTCCGCGGCCGACTTTATCGCCCGGGGCGGGCGTATTCCCGCTCCGCTCCACAGCCTGAAAAACTGAGAATCCTCTGCGGCACATACCACAACGCAGCCCGCATACACTGGCTGGGGAGGGATACTCCGTGAAAGAAAAGCTTATCAAGCTGATCGATGTGAAGAGCATTGTGACGTTTCTGCTCACCGGAACCTTTGCCGTGCTGGCGAT
This sequence comes from Oscillibacter sp. GMB15532, assembly GCF_041020825.1. Lineage (NCBI taxonomy): Bacteria > Bacillati > Bacillota > Clostridia > Eubacteriales > Oscillospiraceae > Oscillibacter > Oscillibacter sp. GMB15532. The sequence continues at coordinate 223,455 of NZ_JBEVTO010000002.1, read as the reverse complement.
TCGGGGAGATATCAACGAGCGGGAATTTATGACGGTCTTTACCGTGGTGATCAGCTTTTATTTTGGCACAGAGATTCAAAGGTGTGTCAGCGAATCCAGAAAATAACGGCTTTGCCGAAAGTAAATGCCCCAACGCCCCCGCACCCTAAGGTGCGGGGGCGTTGGGGCAAATATGAAGGGTTTTTGCTAAATTAGCAGCAGGGAGTAGGATTGCAGCCGCCGCAGTTGTTCCCGCAGCCACCGCAGTTGTTGTTGCAGCCGCAGCCGCAATTGTTGCCGCCCCAGCTGTTGCCGTTGCCACAGAAGCAGAACAGGAGGATGAGGATAATGATCCAGCAGCAGTTCCCGCCGCCAAAGAAGCCGTTATTACACATAATTGGACCTCCTATGAAATCGTAGACCGACCATGCATCAGTCTCAATCCATAGTATGCGGGCCTGCGTTGTGTGTTACGAAAGGCGGTGAGATGAAATCATTGCTTGGGCAAAAGAGTGCTCCTCTGCTGTAAAAACGCCCCGATTCAGTAGTGTCTGGCACAACGTCTCCCCTGTACCGGCAACCTCCGCGTCCAGGGCGTACCAAGAGACATAGACCAGATCTGCCCGCAGGAAGGAGCCCTTGGCCAGAACGGCCCGCTCCCCAGAGGTCAGAACGCCGCGGTCCACCGCCCGATCCAGCGTCCCGGTCAGGTCTGTCGTGCCGGTGGAGCTGTGGCCCAGCGCCCGGAGGACAAATTCCACGTATTGATAAGAATTTACCTTTTGCCCGGGACGGAAAGTGGTTTTGGTATAGCCGTTGGAATAGCCCTTGGAATAGGCGTAGCCCACATATTTTGCGGGCTCGGACCCAGCCTCGATGTCGGTAAACGGGGTGGAGCCGGTATAGGCCAGCGCCGCGTCCTCCTCGCCCAGCAGGCGGATGAACATAATCAGCGCCTGGAGCCGTGTGGGGGATACCTCCAAGTCAAAGCCCTCGCCAAAGCCGGTAAGGCTGCCCCGGAACAGGCGGACTGCCTTCAGGGCTGACGCGATGGCGTTGTAGTCCGTGGCGGAGGAATAGGAAAGGGTGTTGGGCCCCTGATAGGACAGCACGGCGGTTTTCCCCGTCACCGAGAAGGCGGCGGACGTGTTCTCCGCCACCAGATAGCGGTGCCGAGGGAGCAGGGCAGAGCCGGAGGAAACCTCCGTTCCGGTGGTTGCGTCCACCACTGCACCGGAGGAAAAGGTAACCCCGACCTCTCCCGCCAGCGGCAATACAAAGGTTCCGGTAGAGCCGGAGAGAACGTCTCCGGATTTCAGCCGGGTTTCCGTCCATTCGGCTGCGCCGGAGGGTTCGCCAATGGACGTACCGGAGCCCAGCGCGTCGATTTTTTTCCGCACGGTGTCGGTAAAGGTCCCGTTCAAATAGGAAAGGGAAACAAGCGGATCGTCGGCCCCGCCGCCTGCCGCAGCGGCGTACCAGCCAACCATGGCCGACAGCAGCAAAAAGAGCGCGGGAAGCAGCGCCCGTTTTTTCATAGGAACTCCTTTCACGCGCCTGAGCAGCTCAGCGGTTTGCGATGCGGTAGCTCAGCGTCAGCAGGCTGTCTGCAAAGTGAATGTTTTCAAACTGCACCACTGGGTCCGTGCTGGACAGCTCCGTATTGGTAAAATTCCAGAAGCCGCGGATGCCCAGTGCAATCAGCCGGTCGGCAACCTCCTGCGCCACATGCTGGGGAATGGTCAGCGACACCACATCTATCTGATGAGTCCGGATAAACTCATCCAGCTCGTTCATAGAGCGGACGGGAACGCCGTTAATGCTCGTTCCCACAAGTCTCGGGTCCACATCGAACGCGGCGTCCACGGTAAAGCCGGTCTGGGAGAAAGGGAAATTTTGCAAAAGAGCATGGCCAAGATTGCCCGCGCCGATCATGACAAGGTGGTGATTTTTGTCCACACCCAGAATGTGGCCGATTTCTGCCCGCAGCTCCTCTACATTATAGCCGTAGCCCTGCTGCCCAAATTCGCCGAAGCAGCTGAAATCCTGCCGGATTTGGGAGGCGGTAATGTTCATTTCCTGCCCCAGAGAGTGGGAGGAAATACGGACAACGCCGCTGTTGTGCAGGCTATTGAGCTGGCGGTAGTATCGGGGAAGACGCCGAATTACGGCGTCGGAGATGTTTTCTTTTTTCAAAGGGATACCCCTCCTCTGACAAAATCCGTTAAATAATTCTCAAATAATAGTTTAGACCAAAACAGGAATAATGTCAATTTTTTTAACAATCTTTTTGTGAAAATTTTTTTCTGCATCAGGGCTTTACTTTTGTAGAATTACCTGTTATACTAATTTTTGCTGTTTGGTTGTTTCCAAATTGCGGATATGCGCCCGTAGCTCAGTTGGATAGAGCGTTAGACTCCGACTCTAAAGGCCACTGGTTCGAATCCAGCCGGGCGTACCAAAAATAAACCCCTGAGGCTTGAGCCTCAGGGGTTTATTTTTTTAACTAAGTACACAAAAGAGTACACACACGCTATATTTTTAATAATTGCGTAAAATGCGTTCATGGTGTCATCTGCTGCTTTTTCAAATCCAGTCGGACAGAAATTGCTGCATTTTAACACATGGGACCACGTTGCGTGCCAAAAACTGTGATATTTTGGTATCGTGGATTTTTACATACAAAGGAATGATAGAGTAAATTCTCCGCATACTAGAGTAAAACGAAGGGAGGAATTACCTTGGGCATCTTAGGATGGATCGTTATAGGCGCTCTCGCTGGTTGGATCGCAAGTATGATTACCAATCATGATGAAAAGATGGGAGCAGGCGCCAATATTGCCGTGGGTATCGTTGGCGGCTTTCTAGGCGGACTGGTTATGAATCTATTGGGTGGCAGTGGAATCACCGGATTTAATCTATGGAGTTTGCTGGTTGCCGTAATCGGAGCTGTTATCTTACTGTGGATTGTAAGTGCAGTTAAAAGAAAAGCTTAACTGAAACAAGAAACCGACCGCCTCTGGGTGGCCGGTTTCTTTTGGCCGGCGAGCATCTACCGGGCGTCCGCCTTTCTGTGTCACGCCCCCGAGTGAACCAGAAGCGGGAAAAGAGCCACCGGAGGACATCATCCGCTGGTGGCTCTTTTAAAAAATTATCTTTTCCATATAAGCGCTGCGACAATTACAATCGCTACAAAAAAAGATGCCAGCAACAAAGCAAGGATTGTGAATGACATTGAGAGTAATCACTCCTTTCTCGTATGTACTTGTACAAAAACATACTAACAGACAATCGGAGCAAAGTCCGATCAATTCAGCCGCCATTCCTGTACACAGGCGAGATAGAAAAAATAGAGCCTGTGGATTCGCTTTTTACCCCAGGAAAAAAGCTAATCCACATAGTAGCGGTCGTTTCCGGATTCGTCCCGAACGGTAAAGCGGTCCACCCGGGAGAACCCCTTTTATCTGATATACAGCTTCATATTGTTTTCCAATCCGTTACGCCCGCAAAACCAGTTCCTGAATGTGGGTGTTCAGTGTGTCTTCTTCCGCCTGCATGACGGACTTCATACCTTCCAGTTTCCCCTGAATGTCCTCTACCTGACAGCGAGTGGAGCCAATTTGCTGCTGGGAGCTGTGAATGCTGTCCAGCACCGCCCAGTCGGCAAATAGTCCGTCAAAGAAATAATCCGCAAAACGAAGAAATCCATCCACCTGTGCCTGTACATTGGCCTGCACAGTCACGTCGGCAAGCTCGGTGTGGTAGCGACGCAGACGATCCTGCAAATCGTTGATTTGCGCCTGTGCATCGTCCAGATGAGAGTGCTTGACAAGGTCGGAAATCAGTCCGCCCCCCAGCAGGTCCCAAGTGCCCCAGCCCTCGGCGCTATCCAGAGAGCCTTCAATGGATGCAATCTGCCGCAGTACGCCTTGCCCAACGGATATTGCCTCGTCAATTTCCCGCTTTTGTGCCGCTATATAGCCCAGCCGGTTTTCCATATGGCACAGTTTGTCACCAAAAGCTGGATTTTCTAGTTTTACGGCGTCCATCTTCTCCGCGAACAGCCGGTCGTACTTCACTTGTACTTCGGAGAGATCACACAGCTCGGTTTCCAGCGCGTGAATGTCATATTCCGCCGCCTCCACCTGACGACGGGCGGTGTCGTGTTTCACCGCTGCTGCATAGGCTTCCGCTTTTTCCTTGTCCAGTTTTTCTTCCTTTTTACTGATGGCCGCGTAAAAAAAGGCGGCAAGGCTGTTTTTTTCCAGCCGATCAACATCGGCCTGCTCTTTGGAGCGTTGGGTGGAAAGCCGCCCCTCCTCCGCTTGAAGCTCGGTCAGCTGGGAGCGAAGACTCCGCAGCATGGATTCTATTTTTCCCTTGCGCGCCAGCTTTTCCTGCAGCGCATTCAGCTCGGTATTATAATCACGCATAGCGCACCTCTTTTTTGTTTATCATTTACTATGTCACTTACTATATCACGAAATAGCCGTAAATTCCACTGTTTTGACATGACAAATACTTCTTGGAGGGGATGCCCTGCACAGCTATCTTTGTAAAGGAGCACCCGGAAAGAGAACATGTCCCAAGTGCAGTTTGTTTTACGCACTGTGCAATTTAAACATAAAATATTAATTATTTTGTACATGTTAATATTTGCAAAATTTGCTATACTTTATAGGAAGACAAACAACCTGTAAAATATCTGATATATAAAACAAAGGAGATGGAATGATGTCTAAAATTACTGCCGTGACAGCAAGAGAAATTCTGGATTCCAGAGGGAATCCGACGGTTGAGGTAGACGTAGCGCTGGAGAGCGGCGCTTTGGGCCGTGCAGCGGTCCCCTCCGGAGCCTCCACCGGGACGCGAGAGGCCGTGGAGCTTCGGGATCACGACGAAAAACGGTTTCATGGCAAGGGCGTTCAGACGGTGGTAGGCAATGTGAAGACCATCATTGCGCCCGAAATCGTCGGCTTTGACGTGCTGGACCAAAGGAAGCTTGACCGCACGCTCATTGAGTTGGACGGTACGGAAAATAAATCGCGGCTTGGTGCCAATGCGATCTTAGGGGTATCTCTCGCTGCGGCAAGGGCCGCTGCCGCCTCTTTAAATCTGCCCCTGTTCCGGTATATCGGCGGAGCGGGTGCCTGCGAACTGCCGGTGCCGATGATGAACATTCTCAACGGAGGCAAGCACGCGGACAACACCGTGGATGTGCAGGAATTTATGATTATGCCTGTGGGTGCGGACAGCTTTGCCGGGGCCCTGCGGACATGCGCCGAGGTATACCAGACCCTGAAGGGCGTTATGAAAGATAAGGGGATGAACACCGCGGTGGGCGACGAGGGTGGCTTTGCGCCGGATCTCGCCACCAATGAGGACGCGCTGAAGCTGATTGTAGAGGCGATTGAAAAGGCGGGCTACCGGCCCGGAGAGGATGTGTCCATTGCACTGGACCCCGCCTCCTCCGAATTCCGTGTTGATGGGAAATATGTGTTTGCCGGGGAAAAGGTCAGCCGCACCTCTGAAGAAATGATCGACCTTTACGCCGAGTGGATTCGCAAGTATCCCATCATCTCCCTTGAAGATGGGCTGGCCGAGGACGATTGGGACGGCTGGGCTGCTCTGACGAAGCGGCTTGGTGACAGGGTGCAGCTGGTGGGCGACGATATTTTTGTCACCAATCCGAAGATTCTCAAGGAGGGAATTAAGAAGCATGTGGCAAATTCCATCCTGATTAAACTCAACCAGATCGGAACGCTGTCCGAAACGCTGGAAACGATTCAAACGGCGCAGAAGGCGGGCTATACTGCCGTTGTCTCCCACCGGTCGGGAGAAACGGAGGACACCACGCTGGCGGATGTGGCGGTTGCGCTGAATGCGGGCCAGATTAAGAGCGGCGCGCCCTGCCGGGTGGACAGAATCGCAAAATATAATCAATTGCTGCGAATTGAAGAACTGCTGGGCGGCAGCGCCGTTTTCAGAGGAAAAGACAGCTTTTACAGCATCAAGAGATAAAGCACAGTCTCCACCCACAGGGTCAAGCGCTGAACAAAGGCCGTGGACGTAAAGACCGGCTTTGAAATGCAGCTGGGGGAGACACCATAAAAAACAAACAACATCCCCGCGGGAGCGCATCGGCTCCCGCGGGGATGTTGTTGCGTATAAATTCAAATTCGCTGTGCAAGCTTCGCTTCCAAGGGTCTTATTTATGACAAGAGGTACGGAGCCTTGCAGCCGCCCCTGCGGAGCAAAAAATAATTTCCAAAGCTATCGTGCAGATGCGCTTTGCACCGCGTGCTGTCCCTTATTCCCAGAGGTGTTGCTTTTCAGGGATATCAATCCGTTGCGGCTCTAAACAAAAAGAAAAGAAGCCTTGAAAAATCAAGACTTCTTTTCTGGTACGCCGTGAGGGATTCGAACCCCCGGCCTTCTGGTCCGTAGCCAGACGCTCTATCCAGCTGAGCTAACGGCGCGTACCACTGTTTTCAAACAGCTTAGTTATAATAGCACGGCATTCTATAAAATGCAAGCATTTTCTTCTAAAAATTTTCACTTTTTTTCCTGGGGCTTGTAATGAGAAAAACGCTATGCTATAATTATCAAAACTTGCAAAGCCCACGGACGCCGGTTGGATGCGCGGCGGCAGAGGCCTTTTGAGGGCGTTGCCCGCATAAGACGGATGCCCCAAAAGCCCCGGTAAAGGCTCGGGCGGGACCCGGAGAAGGAGCGGCGAACATGGAAATAAAAAATTTCAGAAGCGTTACATTCGGTGGCTTTGATAAAGAGGAAGTCATTCAATACGTGCAAAAGACCGCGCAGGAAAACACGGATGAACAGGAAGCGCTTCGCAAGGACAACAGCGCCCTGCGCGAGGAGAATGAGGCGCTGAAAAAGCAGCTGGAAGTCTCATTGCGGGAGCAGGCGGAAACGGCCCGGCGGGAAGGCACGGAGCTGCGGGAGAAAATTCGCTCGCTCACGGCCGAGTTGGAAGAGCTGCGCCCCCAGGCCCTATCTTATCAGGAGGTCCGCGCGCAGGTGGGGGACATCGAGTGTCAGGCCCGGCGGCGGGCTGGGGAGCTGGAAACAGCCACCACCGCGCGGCTGAATGCGCTGGTATCTGATATTCAAAAGCAATATCAGGACTTGGCCGGGGCTTTTGATGTAACTGCCGTTCAGGTCACTGCGGAGCTGCGGAAAATTGAAGTGGGTCTTTCTCAGCTTCCCCGGGCAATGGATCAGGCCGGCAAGGAGCTCAGCGAGCTGGTGTCCGCCGCAGGCGGCGAGAAAAAAGCATGATGTGCACAGACAGAGCACTTTCCTATGGGGGGTGCTCTGTTTTTTCATACCTCTAAAAGTTTTTTTTTCTACCTAAAACTATTTATACTGACGGATATAGCAAATTTATGCACGGATATTGCTGCTTTTTGCGACGGTAAAGTGCGAAAAAAACGGTGAGATGGTTGTGGGGCGTGAAAAAAATAGCCTTGCTTTACAAATTTGAATGCCATATAATGGACTAAAGTATTGTGTGGTGTCTTATTCTTTAGAGCAATACAAATTCATTGGGAGAGAAGGTGATTAAGGAATGTCACTGGAAGCCATTGAAACCGTTGTCAGGGCGGAAAACGAGTGCAAGGCACGCAAAGCCGCCGCGGAGCAAGAGGCAAAAGAGCGGATTGCCCAGGCAGAAAAGGATGGTCCCGCACTTCTGGAGCGGATGCGTGCGGCATCTGTGCAGGAGGGCAAGCGGCTGCTGCGGGATGCGGAGGAACGCGCTGAAAAACAGTGCGCAGCGATTCGGGAGGATGCCGCAAAGGAATGCGAGGCCCTGATCAAGCAGGCGGAGAGCCATATGTCCGCTGCGGCAGAGCGCATTGTTGGAAAGGTCGTGAAGCAGTAAAATGGCCATCGTAAAAATGAAAAAGCTCAGGGTGGTGGCCATGGCGGAGGAACGGGATGCGCTGCTTGGGGAGTTGCTGCGCCTGGGCTGTGTGGAAATCAGTGAGCCGGACGGCCAACTGGAGGACCCGGCCCTGTCTGCGCCGCTGGCCCGGAACGTATGCGCTCTAATGGATACCAAGGGCTCCGTCGCCGACGTAACCACCGCGTTGGGCGCCATCCGGCGGTACGCTGCCGTAAAGGATGGAATGTTTATCAAGAGGACACCTGTTAAGGAGTCGGAATTTCACAGTGCTGATTCTGCGGAGCAGGCCAGGGAGACCTGCGAAAAAATCAACGGACTGCTGGCCCAGCTGTACAATATCGAATGCGATGAGGGGCGGGTCGCGTCTCAGGCCGCGGCCCTGACGCCGTGGAAGGATCTGGATTTCCCGCTGGAGACGCAGGATACGGCCCACGTCGTTTTTCGTATGGGGGTGTGTCCTGCCGCCGCGGATGTAGGGGCGCTGAGGGCGGAGCTTGGAGGCGGGGAACTGGCCGCGGAGCTGTACCCCGTGGGAGCCGACAAAACGCAGCAGTATCTGTTCTTAATCTGTCACCGGGCAGATGAACCGGCGGCCATGGAAATCCTGCGCCGTGTCGGATTCAGCGTGGTGACCTTCTCGGATTACATAGGGACTCCGGCTAAAAATCTGGAGGCGATTGCCTGCTGCGTTCAGGAAGCAAGGGCCGAGCAGGCGCGTATCACGGATGAACTGGCTGCCTGCGGCGGTGCGCGGGATGCGCTGCGCCTCCACTCTGACCGCCTGAATACGGAGGCGGCGCAGGATGAGGATGCCCGGCGCATTCTTACCGACGGAACCATTGTCTTTTTTGAAGGCTGGGTTCCTGCGGAGGCGGAGGGAAGGCTTGCGGCTTTGCTGGAGAAACGGGGCTGCGCATGGGAGACTGCCGAGCCCAGCGAGGAGGAGTATCCGGACGTTCCGGTGCAGTTGAAGAACAACTGGCTGACAAAGCCGCTGAACATGGTGACGGATATGTACTCCCTTCCGGCGTACGGAAGTCTGGACCCCAACCCGCTGATGGCGCCGTTTTTCATTTTGTTTTACGGAATCATGATGGCGGATATGGGCTACGGCCTTTTGATGCTGCTGGCCTCATCGATTGTGCTGAAAAAGTACAGACCTAAGGGAGGCACGGAGCATTTCTTCAGCTTGATGCGCCTTTGCGGCGTCAGCGTGTTTATCATAGGGGCACTGACCGGCGGCTTCTTCGGAGACTTTTTGACCCAGCTTGTGGGAATTATCAGCCCGGGTACGGTGTTTACGCTGCCCGCCCTGTTTACCCCGCTGGACGATACGCTGATGATTCTGATTGGTTCTATGTGTCTGGGCTTTGTCCAGATAAACGTAGGCATGGCCGTCAGCTTTTACAAAAAGCTCAAGCGGGGTCAGATCATGGATGCCCTGTGGGAAGAAGTGACCTGGTGGGTCGTGTTTCTCGGCGGAGGTCTGGCCGCGCTGGGTGTGACCAAGCTGGTGCTGCTTATCGGCGGCGTGATGGTGCTGGTTGGCTCCGGTTGGAATGCCAAGGGCTTTGGCAAGGTGGGGGCCGTGTTTGGCTCGCTCTATAACCACGTCACGGGCTATTTCGGAGATATTTTGTCCTATTCCCGTCTGATGGCCCTGATGCTGGCGGGCAGCGTGATTGCACAGGTATTCAACACCTTGGGCGCCATCCCCGGCAACGTGGTGGTGTTTCTGATTATCTCTCTGGCGGGCAACGCTCTGAACTTCGCGCTGAACCTGCTGGGCTGCTACGTCCATGACCTGAGACTCCAGTGTCTGGAGTATTTCAACAAGTTCTACGAGGACGGAGGCAAGCGGTTCCGGCCTTTGGAGATTAAAACCAAATATGTTGATATCGTAAAAGAATAAGGGAGGAAACTTACAATGAGTGATTTAGCACAGATGGTAGAACTCCAGCAGAGCCTGACCTTTTTGGGCAGCATCGGTGGTTTGGCTTTGGCGCTGTTGGGCGCGGGTCTGGCGGCGGTTCTTTCGGGCATCGGCTCCGCAAAAGGCACCGGCATTGCCGGCGAGGCGGGCGCGGGCCTGCTTTGCCAGGACCCCAGCAAGTTCGGCAAGGTTATGATTCTTCAGGTCATTCCCGGTACGCAGGGCCTGTACGGTCTGGTGGTATGGTTCTTCGCCATTTTCCGCATGGGTATGCTCAGCGGGGCGCTTCCCGCATTGACGGTGGCGCAGGGTATGCAGTATCTTATGGCCTGCCTTCCCATGGCGCTGGGCGGACTGTTCTCTGCCATTGCGCAGGGCCGCGTGGCTGCCGCCTCTATTAATATTCTTGCCAAGAAGCCGGAGGACTGGTCCAAGGGCATGGTGCTGTGCATCACCGTGGAGTTCTATGCCATTTTGTCCTTGCTGGCTTCCATGCTCATGCTGATCAACATTAGCTGATGGCCCCACAGAAAGGGGAGTCGATATGAACGGAATCGAAAAAATCACGGACCGCATTGCCGCCGAGGCGCAGTTGGAAATCGACCGCGTACTTTCCGGGGCAAAGGACGAGGTGGAGAAAATCTCTGAAAAATACCGCGTTCAGGCGGACCGTGAGGCGGCGGAAGCTGCCGCGAAGAATGAAAAAGCTGCCGAAGAGCGGGAGGAACGTCTGGTGAGCGTTGCGCAGATGGAGGCCCGAAAGGACCTGCTGACCGCGCGGCAGTCTCAGGTGGAAGCCGCCTTCGAGCTGGCGCTGAAGACCCTCCGGGATTTGCCGGAGGATCGGTACATTGCTGTGGCTGCGGACCTGCTGGTCCGGGCTGCCGGTGAGGGCGGGGGAGAAGTCGTGTTTTCTCCCGCAGCCCGGGAGAAAATTGGCCGGGCCGCGGTGGACGAGGCCAATCGGCGGCTGAACGGAAAGCTGACCCTCTCCGAAGAAACAAGACCGCTGAAGGGCGGCTTCATTCTGGTGGACGGCAGCGTGGAGGTCAACTGCACCTTTGACACGCTGGTGCGCCTGCAAAGGGGAGAGATGGCCGGCGAGGTCGCCGCAGTACTGTTCCCGGAAGGGTAACGAATCAACGAGCAGGGAGGAAGCGCCTTGTCAAATAAAATCAAGGACACCGATTATCTGGTGATATCCGCCCGCATCCGCGCCATGGAAACGGGGCTGCTGACGGGCGAGAGAATGGAGCAGATCCTCTCCGCCCGCAGCGACGAAGAAGTGGTAAAGCTCCTGCAGGAAAACGGGTATCCCGACATGAGCCTTGAAAGTCCGGAGGCTATGGATGCGGCAATTACTGCCGCAAGGGAAGAGACTTTACGGGACTTGGGCGACAGTGCTCCGGATAGGAGATATCTGGATATCTTCAAGTTAAAATACGATTATCACAACGCGAAGGCCATTTTGAAGGCGCAGGCGCTGGGGATCGATCCGGACCACATGCTGACGGACCTGGGCAGGGTTCCGGCGGAGGAGCTGAAAGAAGCGGTTACCGGCGGGGACGGCAATCAGCTTCCGCCTCTGCTGGCCTTTGCCATCGCCGAAGGAAAGGCGGTTCTGGAAACCACCCGCGATCCCCAGCTGGGGGACATGGTGCTGGACCGCTGGAGATATCAAGATGAGCTGGAGACGGCGAAGGAAACCGGAAGCGAGTTTCTTCTGGGCTATGTCCGCATCTCCATCGATGCGGCAAACCTCCGTGCGCTGGTCCGGACCATCCGCATGGGCAAGACCGAGGCCTTTTTGGAGGGCGTACTCTTTTCCGGCGGAAGCGTGGACGAGAGCGAGGTGCTGGAGGTTGCGTGCGACTGCGGAGACAGCCTTGAGGACCTGTACGCGGGCACGGAGCTGGAGGCCGCTGCAAAGGCTGGCTTTGACGCACTGAAGGGCGGAGGACTGACGAAGTTTGAAAAGCTGTGTGACGACGCGGTGTCCGGGTATCTTTCCGGCGCACAGCTGGTGGCGTTTGGCGAAGCGCCGCTGATTGGCTATCTGGCCGCGCGGGAGACGGAGTATACCAATCTCCGGATTCTTCTAATGGGCCGGGCCGCAGGGCTGGACCCGGAAATTATCCGGGCGCGGCTGCGGACGTAAGGAGTGTGAAAAAATGGCAACGACCTATCGTATCGCGGTAGTGGGGGACTGGGAGTCTGTCATGGGCTTTCGGGCCTTGGGGCTGGACACCTATCCTATCTCCGTGCCGGAGGAGGCCCGCAAAAAGATTCACGAGCTGGCGAAAACCGACTGCGCGGTGATCTATCTGACGGAGCAGCTGGCGGCAAAGCTGCCGGATGTGTTGGATCGGTACAAGGACGAGCTGCGTCCCGCCGTCATCCTGATTCCCGGACGGGGCGGAAGCCTTGGCATCGGCAGGCGCAACATCCAGAACTCGATTGAAAGGGCGGTCGGCGCCGATATCCTGTGACGCGGGGAATGAAGACTGCGTTCCTGCCAGGAATGCGTCTTTCGTCCAGAGAGCGAATTTATCCTGAAAGAAGGTTGTCTGTTTGAGCGGTAAAGTTGTGAAAGTATCCGGACCGCTGGTGGTGGCCACGGGCCTGTCGGACGCGAATATGTCCGACGTGGTGCGTGTGGGCCCCCAGCGGCTGATCGGCGAAATTCTGACCATGACGGGCGATTCCGCGTCCATTCAGGTCTATGAGGAGACCTCAGGCTTAGGCCCCGGCGCGGAGGTAGTGACCACCGGCGCGCCCATGAGCGTGGAGTTGGGACCCGGTATGATCGAGGGCATTTACGACGGAATCCAGCGTCCGCTGGAGAAAATCGTGGAAAAGGTAGGCTCCAACATCACCCGCGGCATTGAGGTTCCTGCGTTGGACCATGACAAGAAATGGGACTTTACACCTGTTGCAAATGTTGGCGATAAAGTAATTGGCGGCGATATTCTGGGAACTGTTCCGGAGACGCCGGTGGTGCTGCACAAGGTCATGGTGCCGCCGAATGTCAGCGGCACGGTGAAGAAGATTGAAAACGGCTCTTTCACCGTTTTGGAGACAGTGGCGGTGATTGAGACGGAGGACGGCAAGACGGTGGAACTAGCCATGGCTCAGAAGTGGCCCGTCCGCGTTGGTCGCCCCTACCGGCACAAGTATCCCCCCACCCGGCCTCTCAGCTCCGGCCAGCGGGTCATTGATACCCTGTTCCCGATTGCCAAGGGCGGCACCGCCGCGGTGCCCGGCCCCTTCGGCTCCGGCAAGACGGTGGTTCAGCATCAGCTGGCCAAATGGTCCGACGTGGACATCGTGGTTTACATCGGCTGCGGCGAGCGGGGCAACGAAATGACCGACGTGCTGCGGGAATTTCCCGAGCTGAACGACCCCCGCACCGGCGAGTCCCTGATGAAGCGCACGGTGCTGATTGCCAATACCTCCGATATGCCCGTGGCGGCCCGTGAGGCGTCGGTTTACACCGGCATCACCATCGCGGAGTATTTCCGCGACATGGGCTACGACGTGGCGGTTATCGCCGACTCCACCTCCCGCTGGGCCGAGGCGCTGCGAGAGATGTCCGGACGGCTGGAGGAGATGCCCGGCGAGGAAGGCTATCCCGCGTATTTAAGCTCTCGTCTGGCCCAGTTCTACGAGCGGGCAGGCAGCGTGGAGTGCATCGGCTCCGGCGAGCGCCGGGGCAGCCTTACCGCTGTGGGCGCGGTGTCGCCTCCGGGCGGCGATTTGTCCGAGCCGGTGTCTCAGGCCACGATGCGGATTGTCAAGGTTTTCTGGGCACTGGATTCGTCTCTGGCCTATAAGCGTCATTTCCCGGCTATTAACTGGCTGAATTCCTATTCGCTGTATCTGGATTCCCTGAAGCCCTGGTTTGACGAGAATTTGGGCGAGGGCTTCATGAAGGACCGGAGTCAGGCCATGAGTGTTCTGCAAAGCGAGGCCAGCCTGAATGAAATCGTCCAGCTGGTGGGCAAGGACGCCCTGTCTGCCAGCGACCAGCTGACGCTGGAGACGGCCCGCATGATTCGGGAGGACTTCTTGCAGCAGAACGCATTCACGGATATCGACGGCTATTCCAGCTATGACCGGCAGAAGAAGCTGCTGTTTATCATTTTGCGGTACGATCAGCTCTGCCGTGAGGCAATCGCGGCCGGCGCCGACGCAGCGGATCTGTTTTCCATTCCGTCCCGGGAGAGTATCGGCCGCGCCAAAAGCGTGCCTGCGGAGGAATATGAGGCGACGTATGCCGCCATGGAAGAGGCCATGACACAGGAGATCGCGGCGATTGCCGCGCAGGGAGGTGAGGACTGATGATTAAGGAATACCGCACCGTAGAACAGATTGTCAGCCCCCTGATGATGGTCCGGCAGGTTGAGGGCGTCACCTATGACGAGCTTGTGGAGGTGGAGCTGCAAAATGGCACCGTCCGTCAGGGCAAGGTGCTGGAAGTCAACGGCGACACCGCCGTGGTTCAGCTGTTCGACTCTGCCGCAGGCATCAATCTGGCGCAGTCCAAGGTTCGTTTTCTGGGCCATCCGCTGCGTTTGGGCGTTTCCGCAGATATGCTAGGCCGCGTGTTCAATGGCATGGGTGAGCCTATCGACGGCGGCCCCGCCATTCTGGCGGAGGGGTACAAGGACATCAACGGCCTGCCCATGAACCCTGCCGCACGGGACTATCCCAACGAATTTATTCAGACCGGCGTGTCCACTATCGACGGACTGAACACGCTGGTTCGCGGGCAGAAGCTGCCCATTTTCTCCGGCTCCGGCCTGCCCCATGCGAATCTGGCGGCGCAGATTGCCCGTCAGGCCAGGGTGCGGGGCGACGAGGCTTCCAACTTCGCCGTGGTGTTTGCCGCCATCGGCATCACCTTCGAGGAGTCGGAGTTCTTTGTCAGCGAGTTTAAGCGCACCGGCGCCATTGACCGGACGGTGCTGTTTTCAAACCTTGCAAACGACCCCGCCGTGGAGCGCATTTCAACGCCCCGTATGGCCCTGACCGCTGCGGAGTACTTAGCATTTGAGAAGGATATGCACGTGCTGGTTATCCTGACGGACATCACCAACTACGCCGAGGCGCTGCGCGAAGTTTCCGCCGCAAAGAAAGAGGTTCCCGGCCGCCGGGGCTTCCCTGGCTATCTGTACACCGACCTTGCCACCATGTACGAGCGGGCCGGCCGTCAGTTGGGGAAGAAGGGTTCCATTACTTTGATCCCCATTCTGACCATGCCGGAGGACGACAAGACCCATCCCATCCCGGATCTGACGGGGTATATCACCGAGGGGCAGATTATTCTGGCCCGGGAGCTGTACCGCAAGAATATCCATCCCCCGGTGGATGTGCTGCCCTCCCTGTCCCGTTTGAAGGACAAGGGTATCGGCGAGGGGAAGACCCGGGAGGACCACGCCAGCACCATGAACCAGCTCTTTGCCGCCTATTCCACCGGTAAGGACAACAAGGAGCTGATGAGCATCCTGGGCGAGGCCGCTCTGACGCCTACGGATTTGCTGTACGCAAAATTTGCGGACGAGTTTGAGCGGCGGTATGTGAATCAGGGCTATGATGAAAACCGCTCCATCGAAGAGACGCTGGATTTGGGCTGGGAACTGTTGAGCATCCTGCCCAAAAGCGAACTAAAGCGCATTAAGCCGGAGCTGATTGAAAAATACTGGCCCAAAAAGGACGAACAGTAAGGAGGGGGGACCATGCCAAAGCTCAATGTGAACCCCACCCGCATGGAGCTGACCCGTCTGAAGGGAAAGCTCCGCACGGCCCAGCGGGGCCACAAGCTGCTCAAGGATAAGCGGGATGAGCTGATGAAGCAGTTTCTGGAAACTGTCCGGGAGGTGCGCGCTCTCCGGGCGGAGGTGGAAGAGGAGCTGATGACCGTACACGCTTCGTTTACCGTGGCGTCAGCGCTCATGTCCTCCGAGGCGATGGAGCAGGCGCTGCTGTATCCCAAGCAGAGCGTGGAATTGACCATGGGCTTTCAAAACGTCATGTCCGTCAATGTGCCGGTCTATGACTTCAAGACCAAAACCCAGTCAGATAGCGACATTTACCCCTATGGCTTCGCCGGAACCTCCGGCGAGCTGGACACCGCAGTGGACGCGCTGGGAAAGGTTTTCCGCAAGATGCTGAAGCTGGCGCAGATTGAAAAATCCGCCCAGCTCATGGCAGAGGAAATCGAGAAAACCCGCCGCCGCGTCAATGCGCTGGAGTACGTGATGATTCCCAATACGCAGGAAACCATCCGGTTTATCAATATGAAGCTGGATGAAAATGACCGTGCCACCACCATCCGTCTCATGAAGGTGAAGGATATGATCCTGAAAGAGGCGCTGGAGGAAAAGCGGCAGCAGGATGCGAGTGCCATTAATGGTTTTAAGGGTTAAGCAAAACTACTGAATCTGGAATAACCTGTTAGTTTGACCATCAATTGACTAATTCTACGTTCCATCTAAATGAACCAAGGCGGTATTCCCTGATATAAAAAGGGAATACCGCCTTGGTTTTTATTC
Source organism: Oscillibacter sp. GMB15532 (assembly GCF_041020825.1). Classification (NCBI taxonomy): domain Bacteria; kingdom Bacillati; phylum Bacillota; class Clostridia; order Eubacteriales; family Oscillospiraceae; genus Oscillibacter; species Oscillibacter sp. GMB15532. The sequence goes on along the minus strand of NZ_JBEVTO010000002.1, from coordinate 207,059 downwards.
TTTGACTTTGACTGAAAGAGAAGTAAGGAAGGGGTAACATTAGCACACAAAGTCGAACTTATTGATTATTTGGGAAATTGTGGTATACTATAAAAATGCAATAAAATAATAAGGTTTTTCAGGAGGTTTTGACATATTGATAGTGCCTAATAGCAATGAGGGGGAGTTTGCATAACAGTGGCTGCGAGGTAAAATCATCTATCAATTACTTAAATATATCGCATGATGAACTACTGCAAATTTCGCATTTATTGTCCGACATGCGCACGGTTAGCTTATAGGAGATTCTTATAATGATAGAAAAGGATAAAAAAACAAGTAACTTCATCACAATAAATGCGCAGAGCAGCGCTTCTTTTGGAAGTCCGCTGCGCCCGGTTGCCGTGAAGGACAGTGTGAAGCCCGTGTTTCTAAATCGTCTGTCGTAGAATACGGCGGCACTCTGGGATGTGATAGCGTCACATCCTGAATCATTTCCTGTCGGTAGATTGTGGTCGGCCCCTTTCGGTGTGGTTTGCCGTAATAATAATGTACCATTGGGGGCTGGCTGTTTCTATTTTTCGTAGTGACAATTGCGTGTTGCCCTGACGCGAACCCTTTGATTGCACTATATTTATCAGGTTTTGCTTACGATTAAAAATGAAGATCATTGGGAGGTAATGGTTTGAAACGATTGATATATGTATTTCTTGCGGTTTACGTGCTTGGTATTCTCTTCTCGCTGATCGGCCCTGAAAAAGACGAACGGTTTCAAACTACTTTTCCATTAGAGGAGGAAGTGGTTACTGCTACGCTGGAAAAAACCGGGCTACCCGGTATAATTTCCGAATCAGAAACGGATTCTTATAGAAAAGGACATATGCATTATGTAGTTCGCAGTCCAACAGAAACTTATGACGGCACCAACAATAGCGTGTTTCTCGCGGATATTTCCTCTTCAAATTATGAAGGCGAACGGATGTTATTTACAATATTTGATCAGAGTATTGATTCGGATCAAATTGAGTGGGAGGACTGGAAACAGCAAATCGTGTTCGCTACGCTGCTTTACGGCGGTTTCGAGAATGAAGAAGACGTTTATCAGGCTTTCCTAGAAAAGGAGCTTCCAGATGGTAAAACCTCATTTAGGTGGGACGCTCAGCTTTCAGGGGGATATTGCAGGGTGGACTATTCCTCCCGTAGTCATACAACCTATAACGAAGACGGCTTACCTATAAAGAAGCAATCCGCTTTTTTGCGAGTAGACATCTATGAGTCCTACGAGCTTTATCAAAAACTCAACACGAACCAGCAAGGCAAAACAAGCTGATAAGGCGCACCTGCTCTATGCCAATGAGTATAGGAATTTGGATGAGAGTCGCAAAAGATAAAAAGGCCACGGATGCCTATGACGGAAATATATATAAATTAGAGTTGGGAGACTGCGGTAAACCAATAAGCGAATCTCGTCGAGGAGAGCAAGGCGACGAGTATTACGTCAAACTTAATATTGTAAAATACGAACTTGAGCACCACATTGGTAAGAAGCGGTGGAATGAACCACTTATATACGTTGCGCATTGATACAGTGTGGGACTTCGAGAATAGTTGAGTTATTGTAGGAGCACTTCCGGCTTATTTAGACCTAAGAGCAAGCAGCGAACATTGTTTGGATAGCAAATTATCTGGGCAAAGACGAGAAAAAGCAGTCGAGAAGAACTGCCTTTGTTTGGATAATTCAATAGTACGAAACCGCCATCTATGGGAAAAGTATAAGTTCTCTTGCTAACTTTTCACAAGTATAGTATCCGCAAAAGCCTAGTAAATCAAGGATTGCGGCAAATACGAAATAGGGAAATTATATTTTTAGATGTAACAAATAGACCTCCACTGGTATGAGGGAGAACAGGTAGTTGAATTTTCATAGCCTTGTTCCATCTGATAGGTGATTAATGTATAGTACAATTTGATCAAGTCCAGGCCATTCAGGAAGTGGATGAGCTGGAAAAGTTGAATCAGTTTCTAGGATAAATAACGCCTCAGCAGTGGGAAGCCACTGCTGAGGCGTTATTTTTTGAAAAGTCAAGATGAAAACAGGTGTATTGCTTGTATTTGATAATATAAATACCTTGCCTATCGTTGTTTACAATAATATATTAATATAAGGAATAAGTGAATTACATGCGTAATATTAAAGTATAAAAGATGTTGCAAAGCAAAACACACCTAAAAGGTGATCATATAAACCATTATTTTTGTATATTTATACTAAAACTTGTCGCAGTACAACTAATACTGAGAGTGGCATTTTGAAAATAATTTTATGGTTTTATTGTAGTTTAACTGCTTATATTTGTCAACTATGCCTACAAAAAAATTGACATGTTGCATGTTTTTGATCCTTAAACCTACTTCAAATCTGTGCATAAAAAAATAGGCCGTCAAAAATGCCGTCATATACGAGAGGAGAATTGCATGTCACGCAAAGGAGAAAACATCTATAAACGCAAAGATAATCGATGGGAGGGTAGAATTCATAAGCCCGATGGAAAATACCATTCTATCTATGGAAAATCATACAAGGAAGTCAGGGAAAAAATGCAACAGGCAAAGTCAAAAACAAGTATTTCAAAAGGGGTATCTCCCTCCAAAAATAAAAACATAGCTGTAAATTTATTTAAAGCATGGATATCTGGGGAAGTGGCTATACGAGTAAAGCCCTCGACTTACGAAAGCTACGATCAGTGTATAAATAAATATGTATTACCTTATTTTAGCCAGCCTGGCTACGAGCGTTTGACGGCCAGTTCTGTTTCCAAGTTTGTAAAAAGCATTCGAAAAACCGAAACACTTTCTGAGACATCTCAAAAAAAAATTATATCAATCTTTAAAATTGCGATGCGGGAAATTGCCAAAGATATACCAGAATATACGGCACTTTTAGATGAAATAGCAGTTCCTTCCGCAAGCAGTTGTAAAAGTATTCCGGTATTTACAATAACAGAACAACGAAAAATTGAAAATGCTGTAAAAAATTCATCTGATCAGCGAAGCTTTGGTATCATTCTCTGCCTTTATACGGGAATTCGCATTGGGGAACTTTGCGCTTTAAAATGGCGTGATTTTGATCTGGATAGTGGCATTATGACTATTTCAAGAACTGTATCACGAGTTAGAAACTTTGAATCCACCACTTCAAAAACACAGCTTCATATAGGTACGCCTAAGAGTCGTACTTCAATGAGAAAGATACCCTTACCAGAATTTTTATTGAAAATGATACGTGTATATCAACCGATTGCAGCGAAAGGAGAGTGGGGGATTCTCTCTAATCAGCCTGATCCATTTGAGCCACGCGCCTATCAGCGGATATATAAACAAATTCTGAAAGAAGCTGGTGTGGAGAATCGAAAATTTCATGCGCTCCGACATAGCTTTGCGACACGAGCGCTTGAGCTTGGCGTGGATATAAAAACACTTAGTGAAATATTGGGACATGCCAACATAAGCATCACGCTAAACATCTATGCGCATTCTCTCATGGAACAGAAAAAGATTGCCATTGAAAAATTTAACGACATGCATCTTATGTATATGGAGTCCCCGTCTTACGCCGTCAAATCTCTGGTCAGTGCATTGAATTAGACCAGAAGAATCAGTATATTTGCAATAATCTGCTCAGTATTAGTTGTACTGCGACACATTTTATTGAAAATTAATTTTATAAAAACCATTATACTCTAGACAGACAAAAATTATTTAAATAATTAGAAAAGAAACGAGGGGAAAGAGATGTCTGGTTATTTTAACAAAGTGCCTGATGAGTATTTTATTGAGCAAGATGCTACATGTATTTTAAAAAAAGATATTTACAATAATAATGGAAGGCTGTTACTTGCCCGGGGTACAAAAATAACCAAGGAAACAAAGTTGAGATTACAAAGTATGGGGACCTTTCAGCCCACATATGCAAATAGCTTTAATGACCCCCTTGATTTTACATCCTCTCCAACAATTAAAGAACCCGAAGACATGTTAACACCGGTTGTTCAGACATTTGCATTAAGAAAAAATATTTCAAATGTGCAAATAATTGAACAGCCCTATCGGATACTGACGCCGATTATGTTTGAATCCAAAGGAGAACCTTGGTGGGCTCTTGTGGAAGCAATGATTAGCGATTCAAAGCCACTATATGCCCACTCAATTGATGTGGCCATCATTTCATTGATTTTAGCGGTAGAATTGAAATTTGATGAAGATGCACAAAAAAATCTGGGGCTTGGGGCTTTCCTGCATGATGTGGGTAAACTGCTTTTACCCAAAACGGACACGGAACCACAAAATTCTATTGCCAGTATTGATGCATTTCGGGATCGGCAGCATTGTGAGCTAGGTGCAAATACCCTAAAGGTATTTGGCCTTCCCGAACTTTGTACGGATATTGTCATGGATCATCATGAATATCTCGATGGAAGCGGATATCCAAGAGGCCTAAAAGGCAACGAAATACCCAGAGAAGCTCAAGTTGTGATGGTTGCCAACATTTTAGATAACCTGACATCTTCACAATCTTATGAACCACCACTTTCAATAGACTCCGCAATAAATAGATTGAAGAACGAGATAAATAAATATCCGCAGGAAATTGTCCTTATTCTGGAAAGGGTATTAAAATCATCATTGTAATTTGCCGTATCCTTTTATAAAGTTCTAAAAAGCGAAATATGCTTATGAACGCAGCGGATACCCGATAAAAGCGGCAAGCTTTACAGGCCGCAGTCAGCCTAATCCGGGTTAAAAAAATATCTTGCTATGACTATGGCAAAAGCGGCGTTTTTTCCCGTATAATCTTATTGCGACGGCAAACACTACCTCCACACAGAATTTGAATCATAGAATTTACAACAGGAGGTCGTGTTCCCTTGAAAATGACAAATAAGCAAGCCCGCGTATCGGCGTTGCTGCTGGCGCTGCTGGTGACGCTGACGGTGCCCGCTCAGGCACTGTTCGGAAAGAAGAGCGAGGAATCGGCGCCGCCGGTTCAGGGCGCGCCCATTGCAAAGGAAATTTCCGTCAGAACCTATCGCAACATTCCCTACCGTGCACAGTTCTTGGCCTCAGACGACGAAAACGGCGAGCTGACCTTTACCGTGGACACGGCGCCCAAGAAAGGCACCGTCACCGTGGCGGGGGACGTATTCACCTATACGCCGACGGAGGGCAAAAGCGGGAAGGATAGCTTCACCTACGTGGTGACCGACACCACAGGGAATGTCTCCGCTCCCGCAACTGTTACCGTGATGGTGGAAAAAACCAAGTCCGGTGTCGAGTATCAGGACATGGGGGACAACTCCGCTGCCGCCGCTGCCCAGTATCTTGCGGAGACGGGGGCCTTTACCGGCGCACGCATCGGCGGACAATATTATTTTGAGCCGGAGCGCACGCTTTCCCGGGCCGAATTTTTGGCTATGACCATGGAGCTTGCAAACCTCCCGGCGGATACCGTTACCATGACCGGCTTCTCTGACGACGAGGCGATTCCCACCTGGGCTAAGTCCTATGCAGCGGCGGGCCTGTCCGAGGGAATTATCCGGGGCGTCTCCACCGAGACGGGGGCGGCGTTCCGCAGCAATGAAGCCGTGACCTTCAACGAGGCGGCGGCCATTTTGGACCGGATGCTGGCAGTTGGTGACGTGGACCTTGCCACATGGTATGCCGACCGGGACGCCACGCCTTCCTGGGCGGCGCAGGCCGTGGGGAATCTGGAAGCAGTCAGCGTGATGTCCGTGGGCAGCTTCGGAAGCGGCACACTTGCCCAGCCCATGACCCGGGCGGACGCGGCGCAGATGCTCTGCGCGGCGGGGACGCTGCTGGACGGAGAGCAGACCGGGCTTCTGGACTGGATGCGCTGAAAAAGTCCCGGCGCTTCATTTATAAAAAAGTACAGGAACCTGCCGAAAAGTATTTCCGGCAGGTTCCTGCGCTTGTATTCACGGAAAATTTGTGCTAAACTGGTACGGATTGCAATAGCTATTGGATAGTCCGGTCCTGCCTGTGGCAGGCTGTGGAAAAGGGCATTTGTGTGGGCCGCCGACGGCGGCGGAAGGAGGAACCATGAAGATCGTGGTATTGGCCGGTGGACTTTCGCAGGAGCGTGAAGTTTCGCTGGTTACGGGGACGGCGGTGTGCCGGGCGCTTCGTAAGGGGGGGCACCGGGCCGTTTTGGTGGATTTGTTTTTGGGGCTTGAGGACTATGACGGTCCGCTGGAGGCCGTGTTCGACGCGCCGGACGGACGTTGCGGCGACGCCGCCATTAAAACCACCGCGCCGGATCTGGAATCGGTGCGCCGCAGCCGGAAGGACCAAGGCCCCAGCCTGATCGGAAAGGATGTTTTAAACGTCTGTGCTTTGGCCGACCTTGTGTTCGTGGGGCTGCACGGCGAGAGCGGGGAGGACGGCCGCATTCAGGCTACGCTGGATTTGCTGGGGATCCCCTACACCGGCTCGGGACACCTTTCTTCCGCCATGGCGATGGATAAGGTCGTTACCAAGCGGCTGATGGAAGCCGCGGGTATCCGCACGCCTAAGTGGCGGCTGGTGGAGTACGGCGAGGCAGAGGTGGAAGCTCTGTCTGAAGAGCTGCCCATGCCCTGCGTGGTAAAGACGCCGGGAGGCGGCTCCTCCATCGGAGTTTACATGCCCGAGACGCGGGAGGAGCTGAAAGCTGCCCTGCGGGACCTTCTGCACTTTGACGGCCAGATTATTGTGGAAGAGCGGATTGTGGGCCGGGACATTTTCACCGGCATACTGGGGGACCGGTGGCTGCCGTCGGTAGAGGTCATTTCCGCCAAGGGGAAATTCGACTACGAAGCAAAGTACCAGTCTGGCGGAGCGCTGGAGCTGTGTCCGGCCAATATCACCGGGGAGCAGCAGGAGGAGATTGGCGAAATGGCGCTGAATCTTCACCGCCTGCTGGGCCTGTCGGTGTATTCCCGGGCCGATTTTGTGCTGGATGGGGCCGGTGTGCCGTGGTGCCTGGAGATCAATTCCCTCCCGGGCCTGACCTCCGCCAGCCTGATGCCCAAGGAGGCTGCCGCCGTGGGGCTTACCTATGAGGAGCTCTGCGAGGAGATTGTTCAGCTTTCTTTAAGGAGGACGTGTCATCATGCTGCCAATGACTGTCAGGGAGATTGAATCCGCCGTCGGCGGCGTGTGGTGGAATCCCCGGGAGGACGCGCCGGCTGTTTCCGCCGTCTGCACCGACAGCCGGGATATAGCCCCCGGATGCCTGTTCGTGCCATGGAAGGGCGAGCGGTTTGACGGTCACGACTTTATTGACAGTGCACTGGAAGCGGGCGCTGCTGGGATTTTGTGCGCCCGTCTGCCCGCCGACTTTCGCCCCGATAAATTCTACATCAAGGTGGACGACACCCGTTTGGCTCTGAAGGCGCTGGCCTCCGCCTACCGGGATCGGTTTGACATTCCCTTTGTCCAGATTACCGGCTCTGTGGGGAAGACCACCACCAAGGAGATGATCGCCACAGTCCTTTCTGCGGGACTAAAGGTGCTGAAAACGCCGGAGAATTTCAACAACGACATCGGAACGCCGCTGACGCTGTTCGGCCTGACGTCGGAGCATCAGGCGGCGGTGATTGAAACGGGCATGAACCACTTCGGAGAGATTCACTATCTCTCCGAGCTGGTGCGTCCCGATATTGCGGTGATTTCCAACGTCGGGGACGCCCACATCGAATTTTTGGGCAGCCGGGAGGGAATTTTAAAGGCCAAAAGTGAGATTTTTGACTTTTTGAAGCCCGACGGCGTGGCAATTCTCAATGGAGACGACGCGCTGCTGAATACCCTGGAGCTTCCCTTTACCACATTGCGGTGCGGACAGTCGGAGGGGTGCAGTGTCCGCGTCAGCGACGTGGCCGACCGGGGGCTGGACGGAACCTGCTGCCGCGTCACCACGAAAAAAGATGTGTACGATTTGACGATTAACGCGCCGGGACAGCATTTGGTGTACTGCGCCTCCATGGCGGTGGCCATCGCAGAGCTGCTGGGCCTGGATCATTCGCAGATTGTCTCCGGCGTGGCGGCCTTTCAGGGCGTGGGAAACCGGATGGAGGTGGTGCGCCTTTCCGGCGGCCGCATCATCCTGAACGACTGCTACAACGCCAATCCCCAGTCGGTTGCGGCAGGGTTGGAGGTGCTGGCAAAGAGCACCGGCTCCCGCAAGCTGGCAATTTTGGGGGATATGGGCGAGCTGGGGGACCACGGCGATGCTGCCCACTATAATATCGGCGCGCTGGCGGCTATGCTGGGCATCGACATGGTGATCGCCATCGGGGAAAAGGCGGAGAAAATCGCGGAGGGAACGCTGGCCTCCGGCGGGTGCGCACTTCACTTCCCGGACAAGGACGCGGCGAAGGATGAGCTGCTGTGCCAGTTCGAGCCAGATACCAGCGCGCTGGTGAAGGCTTCTCACTTTTCCATGCATTTTGAAACGATTGTGGAGTTTTTGAAAGCACAGGATTATCAGGATTAAGGAACACGAATGATAGAAATACAGGTAGAAGGGCTGGTCAAGTCCTTTGATTTGGAAAAGAAAATACTGGACGGACTGACCTTTCAAATTGACGAGGGGGAGCGGGTGGGGCTTTTGGGGCCCAACGGCGCGGGGAAAACCACGCTGTTCCGCATCCTCACCGGTGAGCTGGACTATGACGCGGGCAGTGTGTCTCTGGCAAAGGGCCGTCGGCTGGGGCTGATTTCTCAAATTCCCGTCTATCCTGAGGGGTATACGGTGGAGGATGTGCTCCGCACGGCCTTCGACCGTCTTTCCGCGCTTGCAAAAGAGATGGAAGACCTTGCGGGCCGGATGGAGGCAGGGGAGAGCGACCCGGCGCTGCTGCGGCGGTACGGGGCGCTGACGGAAAAGTTTGAGCTGTTTGGCGGGTATGACACGGAGGTGGCCGTCAACAAGGTTGCAAACGGCCTCTCCATCCCGCAGTCTATGCGCTCGGAACCCTTTGACCGTCTCTCCGGCGGAGAGAAGACCCGGGTGAATCTGGGCCGCCTGATTCTGGAGGACACGGACGTTTTGCTGCTGGACGAGCCCACCAACCATCTGGACCTTCATGCCACGGAGTGGCTGGAGGATTATATCTCCCATTTCAAGGGCACCGTGGTGGCAATCTCCCATGACCGGTATTTTCTGGACCGGGCCGTGACGCGGATTATCGAGATCAACGGCGGCAAAGCAGAGTTTTACAGCGGGAATTACAGCTTTTACGCCGTGGAAAAAGAGCGGCGCTATCAGGAAAAGCTGAAGCAGTACGAAAAAGAACAGGCTAAAATCGCCCAGCTTACCGAGGCAGCGGACCGCCTGCGGCTGTGGGCCTTTATGGGAAACGACGCGATGTACAAGCGGGCGTTTTCCATGGAAAAGCGCATCGAACGGATGCGCACCACCGACAGGCCTACCAAGCGCAGGAAGATGGATGCCCGCTTTTCCTCCATTGACTTTCAGGGAGACGAGGCGCTGACAATTCGGAATGTGTCCAAGTCTTTCGGGGCGCGGAAGCTCTTCGAGGATATCAGCTTAAAAGTGGAGGGGGGCGAACGCATCGCCCTCATCGGCGACAATGGGGCGGGAAAATCCACCCTCATCAAGATGGTGATGGACGAGGAGTATCCCGACGAGGGGCGCATGAAGCTGGGGCCTGCCGTCAAGGTGGCCTGCCTGCCCCAGATTATCCATTTCGACCATCCCGACTGGAATCTGGTGGAGAACCTTCAGGCAACCAAGCGGGGCATGACGGAAACCAGCGCGAGAAACCGGCTGGCATCCTATGATTTCCGCGGCGAGGACGTGTTTAAGTCCGTCTCCGTCCTTTCCGGCGGGGAAAAAAGCCGCCTGCGCCTGTGTATGCTGATGGACGGGGAGATTAACTTTCTGATTCTGGACGAACCTACCAACCATCTGGACATCGATTCCCGTGAGTGGATAGAGGACGCGGTGGAGAGCTTTGACGGGACGCTTCTGTTCGTTTCCCATGACCGGTATTTTATCAACCGCTTTGCCACCCGCATCTGGGAGGTGGCCGACGGAACCATTACGGACTGGCCCATGGGGTTTGCCCGATACCGGGAGGAAAAGGAACGGGAAACGCAGAAAAAACATGAGAATACAAAGGCGGTAAAGGATAAGGCCATTACGCAAAAACCGCCCCGGACGGGACGGGAACAGACCGCCGCCCGCAAGCAGTTGGTTATCTGTGAACGCCATATTGGCGAGACGGAGGCCCTCCTTGAGAAACTGGATGCGGACATGATGGCGGCCGCTTGCGACTATGAAAAGCTGAACGCCCTGCTTGCGGAGAAGGACGCGGTGCAGGCGGCGCTGGACGAGCTGTATGAAAAGTGGGAGGCACTTTCGGAGGCGGCAGAGTGAAAAAATCGGTTCGGATTTCTCTGGCGGCGGCAGGCTTGGCGCTGCTGGCGGGAATGGGAATCTGGTTTGTGCCCGGCATGAAGTTTTCCGCATGGCTGTGTGGAGGAATTGCCACAATTTTTGTTCTGTGGGCAGCACTGATTCGCTGGAGCGAAAAAAGTAGGGCCGGGAAGGTCTGCAAGGTGCTGTTTTTGCTCTGTGCCGTAATGGGAATCCTGTCCTTTGCGGCGGTAGAGGCGCTTTTAGTGAAGGTGGGACGGATTCCACCCACCGGGGACTCGCCTGCGGCGGTGGTTGTGCTGGGGGCGGGAGTCAACGGAACGACGCCCTCTGTGGTGCTGGCCTCCCGGCTGAACACCGCAAGAACCTATCTGGGCCAGATGCCGCCGGACACCCCCGTGATTCTCTCCGGCGGACAGGGACCGGGGGAAGACATCACCGAGGCGCAGGCTATGTACAATTATCTGACGGCGGTTGGAATTAGCGGAGAACGGCTGTATCTGGAGGAGAGCTCCACCACCACGGCGGAAAATCTGGCGTATTCCAGCGTGATTCTTGATGAACTGGGAATTGACACCTACAATAACAGCGTGGCTGTTGTAACCAACGACTTTCATATGGCGCGGGTCCGCTATCTGGCGGATTTCGAAACGCCTATGTCTGTAACCGGCGTCCCCGCGCGGCTGCCATACTGGTGGCTGACGGCAAACTATTACACCCGGGAGTATTTCGCACTGGCAAAGGCTCTTTGGAACAGACTGAACGGGGCGGGCTGAGGAATTGACCGCTGAGGCCGGGCGCGAACGCGCCCGCGAGATGATCAGGGAGGTCTTATGAGCGATATTTTATGTATGTATTACTCCCGCACGGGGAACACCAAGACGGCGATGCAGGAGCTGGCTGCCGCGCTGGATGCGGAGCTGGTGGAGCTGCGGGACGGGGTGAACCGGTCTGGTGTGACGGGCTTCCTGCGCAGCGGAATGGACGCCATGCGCCGCACGGTGGAGACGCTCCAGCCCATTGAAACAGAAAAGCCGCTGACGAATTATAAGCTGGTGATTCTGGGTACGCCGGTTTGGGCCGGGCGGTGCAGCAGTGCGGTGCGCAGCTTTTTGCAGGAGCAGGGACATCTCCTGACCGACGTATCCTATGTGCTGCTTCGGGGCGGCAACGCCAAATACGAGGAGATTTACGACCAGATGGACAAGTATCTCTCCCAGCCCCACCAGACGGCCGTGTCTCTTCGGGCCGGGTCCGTGGGCTATCATTTCTGGCAGGAGGAGTTTCTCCGCCGGACCCGGGCGTTTCTGGAGGGACGGGAGTGTCAGAATTAGCGGCCTTCCCGGCATAAAAGAGGGGAGGCGAACTGCTTGTTTGAAAAACTGAAAGAGATTGCGGTGCGGTACGACGCGCTGCAGACCCAGCTTGGCGATCCGTCGGTTTATGGAGATGCAGACCGGTTGCGGGTGGTGAATCAGGAGCTGAAGGAGCTTTCTCCTGTGGCAGAGGCGTTCTCCGCCTGGGAGTGGGCAGACCGCCGCCTTCGGGAGACGGAGGCACTTTTGAGCGACCCTGAGTTGCGGGCCATGGCACAGGAAGAACTCCCGGAAGCACGGGCGGAGGCGGAGCGGCTGGAGGCCGCGTTAAAGCCCTTGCTGCTGCCCCGGGACCCGGACGATGGGCGCAACGTGGTGGTGGAAATCCGGGGCGGCGTCGGCGGGGAGGAAAGCGCGCTGTTTGCAGCGTCTCTTTTCCGAATGTATCTGATGTACGCCGAAAAGCGGGGATTTTCCGTGGATGTTGTTAACGAAAATAGAACGGAGCTTGGCGGTGTAAAGGAAATCAGCTTTCTGGTGGAGGGCGATGGCGCGTGGTCCCGGTTCAAGTTTGAAAGCGGGGTCCACCGGGTGCAGCGGGTTCCGGAGACGGAGTCCGCAGGGCGCATCCATACCAGCGCGGCTACCGTTGCTGTGCTGCCGGAGGCGCAGGAGGTGGAATTCGCCATCGACCCCGGCGATTTGCAGATCGACACCTTCCGCGCCTCGGGCGCGGGCGGGCAGCATATCAACAAAACAGAGTCCGCCATCCGCATCACCCATCTGCCCACCGGGACGGTGGTGGAATGCCAGGACGAGCGAAGCCAATACAAAAACCGGGAGAGGGCCATGAAGGTGCTCCGCTCCCGACTGTACGAGGCGGAGCTTGCCCGGCGGGACGCAGATCAGGCCGCCCGCCGCCGCAGTCAGGTGGGCAGTGGGGACCGGAGCGAGCGTATTCGCACCTATAACTTTCCTCAGAGCCGGGTGACGGACCATCGCATCGGGCTGACGCTGTACAAGTTGGACAGTGTGATGAACGGCGAGCTGGACGAGTTGATAGACGCGTTGATCGCCGCCGACACGGCGGAAAGACTGCGAAAGCAGGAAAAATAAAAACGGGCGAAGCCCGCGTAAAACAGAAGGTAAAACCGCATGGAGACAAAATTCATTGATTTGACAAATATCAAGGGCCAGCAGCGGATTGTGGAGGAAAAGATTCAGACAGCCGCCGACATCATTCGCTCCGGAGGGCTGCTGGCCGTGCCTACGGAGACGGTGTACGGTCTGGGGGCCAATGCGTTGGACGAGGCGGCGGTGCGCAGGATTTTTGAGGCGAAGGGACGTCCGCAGGATAATCCTTTGATTATCCATGTTCCATCCGCTCAGTGGCTGCCCCGGTTCTGCGTAGACGTGCCGCCTCTTGCATATACGCTGGCGCGGAACTTTTGGCCCGGCCCCCTCACCATGATTTTAAAGCGAAGCCCCGCCATCCCCGCCGCAGTGACGGCGGGACTGGATACGGTGGGCGTCCGCTGCCCGGCCCACACGGTGACGCAGGCAATCATCCGCTATGCGGGAGTGCCCATCGCAGCGCCCTCCGCCAATCTCTCCGGCCGCCCAAGCTGTACCTCCGCGGCAGACGTGGCGGCGGATATGGACGGCAGAATTGAGGGAATTGTGGACGGCGGTCCCTGCACTGTGGGCGTGGAATCCACCATCGTGGATTTGACCGTCTCGCCGCCCCGGATGCTGCGCCCCGGCGGACTTCCGTTGGAAGACCTTCAGCGTGTTCTGGGAGAGATCGACGTGGATAAGGCCGTTTCCGCGCCGCTGGGAGAGGGGGAAGCCCCCAAGGCCCCCGGCATGAAATACCGCCATTATGCGCCCAAGGCGGCTGTTACTGTGTTTACCGGTAATCCCCGGCGGACGGCGCAGGCAGTGGTCCAGCGTTTAAAGCCCGGTGTGGGCGTGATCTGTTTTGACGAGTTTGAATCTCTGTTTCAGGGCTATGAAACGCATCTGCTTGGCCCCGTGGACGACAAGGAGATTCAGGCCCAGCGCGTGTTCGACGCGCTGCGGGCCTTTGATACAGGCAATGTGACGGAAATTCTGGCCCAGTGTCCCGACAACCGGGGGCTGGGGCTGGCTATCGGCAACCGGCTGAAAAAGGCGGCGGGCTTCAACGTGGTGGACGTGGAGGAGGAGCGCATCATTCTGGGCCTCACCGGCGGCACCGGCGCTGGGAAAACCAGCGCGCTGAAGGCCGTGGAGGATTTGGGCGGACTGGCGCTGGACTGCGACGCGGTGTATTACGAGCTGCTGAACACCGACCCGGGCCTGCGGGACGCCATTGCGGGCGCTTTTGGCTCGCAGGTCTTTAATCCCAATGGCGCGCTGAACCGCAAGGCGTTGGGTGAGCTGGTCTTCGGAGATAACGACCGGCTGGACCAGCTCAACGACATCGTCTTCCGTTTCCTGCGGCCGGAGCTGGAGCGGCGGATTGCCGCTTTTCAGGGAAAGCTATGTGCGCTGGACGCCATCAATCTCTTTGAGTCCGGCATCGACAGGCTGTGCGACTGCACCGTGGCGGTGACCTCGCCCATTGAGATGCGGGTCAGGCGGATTATGGAGCGGGACGGAATCGACGAAAAGTATGCAAGGCTTCGTGTTTCCGCCCAGCAGCAGGACGATTATTTCCGGGAGAAATGCGACCGGGAGCTGAGCAACACCGCCGAAACGCCCAAGGCGTTTCGGGAGGCGGCAAAGGAATTTTTTAAACGTCTGATTGAGCAGATTAAGGAGGATAAAGCAAATGGCAGAAAATAAAAAGACGAAGGATCTGCGCGAGAAGCTTCTCGCAGGCAAAAAGCATGGCTACGACCGGTTTGACACCAAGAACGAGCAGGCCATGGAGTCCTACTGCGCGGACTATCGGACATTCTTAGACGCAGGGAAGACCGAGCGGGAGTGCGCCGGGGAGCTGGTGCGTCTGGCGGAGGCGGCGGGCTTCCGTGCCTTTACCCGGGGCATGAAGCTGAAAACGGGGGACAAGCTGTACTTTTCCAACCGGAGCAAGAGCGTGTATCTTGCCCGCATCGGCAAGCAGCCCCTGAGTGTCGGCGCGCAGATTGCGGCCGCCCACATCGACTCGCCCCGGCTGGATTTGAAGCCCAATCCCCTGTATGAGGACGGTGAGCTGGCCTATTTCAAAACCCATTATTACGGTGGCATCCGCAAGTATCAGTGGACCACCGTCCCGCTGGAGCTTCGTGGCGTGGTGGCCCTGAAAAACGGGGAAACGGTTTCTGTGCGCATCGGCGCAGACCCGGGGGACCCCAAGCTGGTTATCACGGACCTGCTGCCCCATCTGGGAGCCGAGCAGAACAAAAAGCCCTTGGGCGAGGCGGTTCCCGGTGAAACGCTGAACCTGCTGCTGGGCAGCCGCCCCTTGCCGGACAGTGAGGGCAGTGACCGGGTGAAGCTGGCGGTGATGCAGATTCTCAACGAAAAATACGGCATTGTGGAGGAGGATTTGACCTCCGCCGAGCTGGAGGCTGTTCCCGCTTCCATGTCCTGCGACATCGGGCTGGACCGCAGCATGATCGGCGCCTACGGCCACGATGACCGGGTGTGCGCCTACGCGGCGTTCCGGGCACTGGTGGACTTGGAGGAAACGCCGGAGAAGACGGCGGTGTGCATTCTGGCGGACAAGGAAGAAATTGGTTCCGATGGTGTGACCGGCTTACAGTCTGCCGCGTTTGACACCTTTATGGAGGACCTGTGCGAAGCGCAGGGTGTCCCCCTGCGGGTGTGCCTGGAGAAGTCCTTCTGCCTCAGCGCGGACGTGACGGCAGCGTTTGACCCCAATTTCTCGGACGTGTTTGAAAAGCGGAACGCCGCTTGGCTGAACCACGGCGTGGGCCTTTGTAAGTACACCGGCGCCCGTGGCAAGTCCGGCGCGTCCGACGCGGACGCGGAGACGGTGGCTTATGTCCGTTCGCTGTTCGACGAGGCGGGCGTGCTCTGGCAGATTGCGGAGCTGGGCAAGGTAGACGCAGGCGGCGGCGGTACGGTGGCGGCCTATATGGCCAACCGCAACATCGCCACGCTGGACGCGGGCGTTCCGGTGCTGAGCATGCACGCCCCCTTTGAGGTGGTGGCGAAGCTGGACTGCTACGAAACCTATAAGGGCATGAAGGCTGTGTTTCTTGCAAACAAATAACCCGCGACAAATTCGGCCCCCAGCTTTAAAAAGCTGGTCCCGAGAAAATTTACGAAGGAGCCGCTAAAAGCGGCTCCTTCGTGCATTTGCGGATACCTGTTGCAGCTGACACAGCGGGAAAAGCTATAAATTGACGCGGATTCTTTTCGCGTTAAGGAAACTGTACGGAGAGCGTGCCCATTCCGTCGAATGACCTCTCAGCGTGAAACCAAGACAAAAAGTCACACGAATTTTTCGGGAGCAGGAAAACTGAAAAGAAAAGCCCGGCCCGGCCCTGCCTTTTGGCAGGGCCGGGAACTTATTAAAGACTTAGGAAGACTTACAGAAGAATGATGCCCGCTTTTTCGCAGGCGGCCATCGTCTCCTTATCCCAAAGACTGGCCTGAACCTCGCCAATGTGGCAGGTGCCAAGCAGCAGCATGCACAGCCGGGACTGGCCGATACCGCCGCCGATGGACTGAGGCAGCTGGCCGTCCAGCAGCATCTTATGGAAGGGAAGGCTTCTCCGCTCGTCGTGGCCGGAGAGGGCAAGTTGGCGGTCCAGCGCGGCCTCGTCCACACGGATACCCATGGAGGATACCTCGAAATTGCGCTCCAAAACGGGATTCCACATGAGGATATCGCCGTTGAGCGTCCAGTCGTCATAGTCCGGGGCGCGACCGTCGTGGGGCTTACCGGAGTTGAGCTTTCCGCCGATCTGCATGAGGAACACGGTGCGGTGCTTCTGGCAGACGGCTTTTTCCCGCTCGTTGGGGGTTAGATCCGGGAAGCGGTCCTCCAGCTCCTGTGTGGTGATGAAAAACACGTCCCGATCCGGACGGAAGGTGAGGGCAGGATAGGTCCTGCGCAAATCCTCCGCTGTGTCGCAGATAGAGCCTACAATGGTGCGGACGGTATCCTTGAGGAACTGGAGGTTCCGGTCCTCGCGCCGGATGTGCTTTTCCCAGTCCCACTGGTCCACGTACACGGAATGGAGATTGTCCACCTCCTCGTCCCGGCGGATGGCGTTCATGTCGGTATACAGGCCCGTTCCTGCCTTGAACTCATACCGCTTCAGCGCCAGACGCTTCCACTTGGCGAGGGAGTGAACCACCTGTCCGTCGGTTCCCACGTCGGGGATGTCAAAGCTCACGGGGCGCTCCACGCCGTTAAGGTCGTCGTTCAGGCCTGTGGCCCCATCCACGAACAGGGGGGCGGAAACCCGGTGAAGGTCCAGCCGATTCGTCAGATTTTTCTGAAAGTCGGCGTGGATAAATTCGATGGCGCGCTGAAGCTGGTTATTGGTCAGGGGCATTTTGTAACCGGCGGGAATTACAATTTTACTCATGTTGGGCTACCCATCCTTCTGAATTTGTATTTCACCGGCGCTCAGCCCAGCAGGGAGAGGCCGTGCCGCAGTCTTTTCAGTGTTTCGTCCCGCCCCAGGATGCGGCAGATTTCCACCGCGCCGCCGGGCGTCACCAGCTTACCCGCCGCCGCGATGCGCACGGGCCACATCAGCGTGGCGTTTTTTACCTCCAGCTTCTCCGCAAGGCCCGTCAGCGCGTCGTGAATAACGTCCGTGTCCCAAGTGGGCAAAGCCTCCAGCGCGGGAATGGCGGCGGAGAGCATCGCCTTGGAGATATCCTTGTCTGTCTTGGACTTTTTGTTGACATAAAATTCAACGTTATAGTCGGGGAGCTCGTCGAAAAAGTCTACCTTTTCGGGAATCTCCGTCAGCTTTTCGCACCGGGCCTGCAACAGCGCGGCAACGTCTGCGGGGTGAATGGCCGGGTTTTTCACGCTCTGGCGGATATACGGCTCCGCGATTTTTGCAAATTCCTCCGGCGCAAGGGCGCGGAGATAAGTGGCATTGAAATAATCCAGCTTGGCGATGTCAAAAATAGCGGGGGATTTTGAGATTCCCGCAATGTCAAAAGCCTCCACCAGCTCGTCCAGAGAGAAAATCTCCTGCTCCTTCTGTTCCCCCTTAGGTGCCCAGCCCAGCAGGGCAACATAATTCAAAACGGCGGTGGTGAGATACCCCTGCGCAATGAGGTCCTCGTAGGAGGGGTCCCCGTGGCGCTTGGACATTTTATTGTGCGCGTCCCGCATGACGGGAGAGCAGTGCACATAGGTGGGAATCTCCCAGCCGAAGGCCTGATACAGCAAATTGTACTTGGGGGCGGAGCTGAGGTATTCACTGCCACGGACCACATGGGTGATGCCCATGAGATGGTCGTCCACCACGTTGGCAAAGTTATAGGTGGGCAGCCCGTCGGACTTGATGAGCACCTGATCGTCCAAAGTGTCGTTTTCCACAGTGATGTCCCCGAAGGTCACGTCGCGGAAGGTGGTGCTGCCCTCCCGGGGAATTCTCTGGCGGATGACATGAGGGGTTCCCGCGTCAAGCCTGACCTGAATTTCGTTGAAGGGGAGGTCAGGACAGCCGCACTGGTGCTTTTTGACCTTCACACCCTCGGCAACTTCCTGTGCCTCGTCCTCCTCTTTCCCGCAAAAGCAGCGGTAAGCGGAGCCTTTTTCCACCAGCAGCTCGGCGTACTTTCCGTACAGCTCCCGCCGCTCCGACTGGATATAGGGTCCCACCGGGCCGCCCACATCCGGGCCCTCGTCGTGCCCAAGGCCGCACTGGGCCATGGTCTTGTAGATGACGTCGGTGGCGCCCTCTACAAGGCGGCCCTGATCGGTGTCCTCAATGCGCAGGAGAAAGGTGCCCCCCGCGTGGCGGGCGATCAGCCAAGTGTACAGCGCGGTGCGCAGGTTGCCCACGTGCATATAGCCGGTGGGGGAGGGGGCGAAACGGGTGCGAACCTTCCCTTTGGGAATACGGGCCTCCATTTCGTCAAAGAATGCTTTATCTACGGCCATGAATTTACCTCCATGTATTGTTTAACAATTTATTATCGCTTTTGCAGCCCGGAATGTCAAGGGGTTTCCTGCGGCAAACGCCGCAAATACGGCGGCGGCAGAGCCGCCCACACCGGGGCAAAATCCCCGAAACAGATTGCACTTTTCAATGCTTCGTGCTACAATGACAAGGCTATATTGCCGCTTTCTGGACAAAGGGCGCGAGAGCGGCAGATTATGAGGTGGTATCATGGAAAACGAGACGATTAAACGGCGGATTCTCAGCGGAATTCAGCCCTCCGGCGACCTGACCCTTGGCTCCTATCTGGGGGCCATCCGCAACTGGACGGCGCTGGCGGACGAGTACGACTGCTATTATATGCTGGTGGATATGCACACCATCACGGTCCGGCAGGAGCCGGCGGAGCTTCGGCGACATACCCTGACGCAGCTGGCCGCCTACATCGCCTGCGGCCTTAACCCAGAGAAAAACACGCTGTTTATCCAGTCCCACGTTCCGGCCCACGCCCAGCTTGCATGGGTGCTGAACTGCTACACCATGTTCGGTGAGCTGAGCCGCATGACCCAGTTTAAGGACAAGTCCTCCAAAAACGCGGACAACATCAACGCGGGGCTGTTTACCTATCCGGCCCTGATGGCGGCAGACATTTTGCTGTATCAGGCGGATCTGGTTCCGGTGGGAAGCGACCAGAAGCAGCATGTGGAGATCTGCCGGGACATTGCGGCCCGGTTCAATGGAATTTACGGCGACGTGTTCAAAATCCCGGAGCCATATATTCCGCAGGTGGGGGCGCGGATTATGAGCCTGACCTCCCCTGAGAGCAAAATGAGCAAGTCCGACAAGGATCAAAGTGGCTGCGTCTATATGCTGGAAAAGCCGGAGGACATCCTGCGCAAGTTCAAAAAGGCGGTGACGGATTCCGAAGCCTGCGTGCGGTATGACCAGAAGGAAAAGCCGGGCGTGTCCAACCTGATGCAGATTTATTCCGCCTGTACCGGCCGGGACTTCGCCGCCATCGAAGCGGAGTTTGCCGGCCACGGCTACGGGGACTTCAAGGCCGCCGTGGGCGAGGTGGTGGTGGAGCTGCTGCGCCCGATCCGGGAGGAGACGGAGCGGCTGCTGGCGGATAAGCCCGCGCTACAGGCCGTCTACCGCGATGGAGCGGAGCGGGCTTCCCGGGTGGCCAATCGGACGCTGGGCAAGGTCTACAAAAAGGTCGGCTTCATCGACCGGTGATTATGGTGCGCGCCGCCATGAAGGCTGAACATACGCGCGGTGAAAGGAAACGTTGTCGCAATGCTAATCAATACAAATTTGCTGGCCGGGGTGTTTCTGGCTTTGCTGGTGGCGCTGGCGGTGAGCTTTCTGGCGTCTCCGGTGGTGAAGGCGTTTGCCTATAAGGTGGGTGCCATCGACGTGCCCAAGGACAACCGCCGGATGCACCATATCCCCATCCCCCGGCTGGGGGGGCTGGCCATTTTCCTGGGCTTCATTGTCAGCATCCTGCTGTTCGCGGAGATGACAAACCAGTTCCGCAGTATTTTGCTGGGAGCGGTGATTATCGTGGTGCTGGGTGTGGTGGACGATATTACGCCTCTGCCTGCAAAATTCAAGTTCCTGGTCCAGATCGGTGCGGCGCTGATTCCCACGCTGAACGGTGTGCGCATCCATGTGCTGAGTAACCCCAACCTCTTCTCGCCCGATCCCTATTGGGACATGGGCGTGCTGTCTGTTCCCGTGACCGTGCTGTGGATTGTGGCCATCACCAACGCCGTGAACCTGATCGACGGACTGGATGGGCTGGCTATCGGTGTGTCCGCCATTTCGGCCACCACCGTGCTGGTAATTTCCCTGCTTGTAAGTGAGGTGCAGGTGGCTGTGGTCATGGCGGCGCTGGTGGGAGCATGCGTGGGCTTTATGCCCTATAACCTCAATCCTGCCAAGATGTTTATGGGAGACACCGGAGCCACGTTTTTAGGGTATATTCTGGCCTGTATGTCTGTGGAGGGGCTGTTTAAATCCTGGGCCATCATCTCCTTTGCGGTGCCTTTTTTAATTCTGGGCCTGCCCATTTTCGACACGGCCTTTGCGATCCTCCGCCGTCTTGCCCACGGGCAAAGCCCCATGCAGGCGGACCGGAGCCATATTCACCACCGCCTGATCGACATGGGACTGAACCAGAAGCAGGCGGTTGCAACGCTGTACGTGATTTCCGCGATTCTGGGCCTCAGCGCTGTGGTGCTTACCACCAGCGGGGAGCTGCGGGCCATGATGTTCTTCGTGTCGCTGTGCGTGGTGGCTGTGGTTGCTGCCAGAGTTGTCTTCCCCAAGGAGGTCCGGGAGGAGCTTCACGAGGAGATGGAGGAGCTTCACGAGGAGATGGAGGAGCTGAGGGACCATGGGCACCACGTCGAAAAGCGGGAAGAACCGGATGAGGCCGCGCCCCCTGTCGGGGAGGAATCGGAAGGGGAACATGCCCCCGGCCCCTGCGACGGGAATCCGGAAGCCCCGCAGGAGAAGACCGCCCCGGTGCCGACTGTTGAAAATTCCCCTGCGCAGGAGCAGGACAGTTGGGAAGGAGAGGAGGATCAGTGATGAAAAACATTCGCGTCATGAGCGTCTTCGGCACCCGGCCCGAGGCCATTAAAATGGCGCCCCTTGTCAAGGAGCTTGCCGCACGGGAGGGCATTGAGAGCCTTTGCTGTGTCACAGCCCAGCACCGTCAGATGCTGGACTCCGTGCTGGAGGTTTTTGACCTGAAGCCGGACTGGGATTTGGATATCATGACCCCCCGGCAGACCCTTTCCACCATTACCAGCAAGTGCCTTTTAGGGATGGACGAGGCCATTGATGCGCTGAAACCGGATTTGATTCTGGTCCATGGAGATACCTCTACCACCTTTGCAGGAGCGCTGTCTGCATTTTATCATCAGGTGAAGGTAGGCCATGTGGAGGCTGGATTACGAACCTATGACAAGTATTCACCCTTTCCAGAAGAAATGAACCGGGTGATGACCTCCCGACTGGCAGATCTCCATTTTTGCCCCACGGCTGGCAACCGGGACAACCTGCGCCGGGAGAGCGTGCGTGGGGATTTGTTTATTACCGGCAACACAGTGATTGATGCGCTGCGTACCACCGTCCGTTCCAGGTTTCATTTCTCCACGGAAGAGCTGAACCACCTTCCCTACGGAGAAAAAAAGGTGTGTCTTGTCACCTGCCACCGCAGGGAGAATTACGGCGAGCCCATGAAAAACATTATGATTGCCCTGCGCCGGATTGCGGAGGAGAACAAGGACGTGGAGCTGGTGTATCCTGTTCATCTCAGCCCTGTGGTGCGGGAGAGCGTGGACCAATATCTCCGGGGCGCGCCCCGGGTTCACCTGATCGACCCGCTGCCCGCCGACGAGATGCACAACCTGATGGCCCTGTGCTATCTGGTGCTGACCGACTCGGGAGGACTTCAGGAGGAGGCCCCCGCCCTTGGAAAGCCCGTGCTGGTGCTGCGGCGGGAGACGGAGCGGCCCGAGGCCGTGGCCGCCGGAACGGTGAAGCTTGCCGGAGTGGCGCAGGACGACATTGTGACCATGGCCACCCGCCTGCTGCGGGACCGGGAAGCCTATGACAAAATGGCCCGTGCCGTGAATCCCTATGGCGACGGACGTGCCTGCGGGCGCATTGCGGACGCGGTGGAGTGGCATTTTGGCCTGCGCCGCGACCCGCCGGAGGACTATTCCGGCGTCTGAGCCGGATGCGCGGAGAGGGGGCCTCATGAGAAACAGCAAGGTTGGAAAATTTACCGTCGCCGGCTTTGTCATCCTGATTTTGCTGGTTGTGGCAATTCTTTTGAGCAACGGCCTGCGCCGTTCCTCCCGCATTGTGCTGCCGGATGCTGTCCTGCCCACAGGAGATTCCTCCGCGTCGGGCGGAGGAGAGGACGACGGCATTGCCCTGATTGCCGTGACGCCGGGGACGGTGCAGTCCGCCATTGAGTCGCTGGAACGCCCTGCCGTCTATCGGCGGAGCATTGCAGAAGAGCGGTTTTGGACCGGGGGCAGCGGCACGACACAGGTGCTTGTCTCCGTCAGCGGCGACTGGACCAGAACGGACTGTGCGCCCAAGGGGCAGCAAATCCGCCACTCACTCACCGACGGAACCACCACGTATATCTGGTATGGAAACAAGACGGAGGTTTACCAATGTCCCACCGGGGATGTTTCCGCAGATCAGGAACAGGGCATTCCCACCTATGAGGACGTGCTTGCCCTGCCGGTGAATCAGATTGAACAGGCGGACTACCGCTCTCTTTCCGGGGTGAATTGCATTTATGTGGAAACGGGAGAGGATGAAAACGGCTTTGTCCTGCGGTACTGGATCAGTGTGGACACAGGGCTTCTGGCAGCGGCGGAGTGGCTGAAATACGGCGAGACAATCTACCGCATGGGCTCTCTCGTGTTGGATGCGGCTGGCCCTGTCACGCAGGATTTCACGCTTCCGGATGGAACAGTATTGACCGCAATCGAATAGGAAAAAGCGGCTTTCCCACTGTGGGAAAGCCGCTTTTTAAAGAATCAGCAGGAGACCCAGAGCGATTAGAAGCTCCTCGTCCGCTTCTTCCCGGAACAGGAAGAAAATCATCAGAAGAAGAATCAGATCTCCGGAATCCACGTTGTCCAAATGTAGTTTATCCAGCAGCCGCCGCAGCGTGGCGGAGAAGCCTTCGCCGTGGAGCGGCGGGGGCGGCGGGCCAAAAAACGGGTCATTAGGCGGCGGAAATGGCCCCGCCCCACCGCCTCCGCCGGGAGGAGGCGGTGGAGGGGGAGGTCCACCTGGACCGGACCCAAATGCGCCGCTGGGCGGAGGTGGGGGAGGTGGTCCGCCGGGACCGGGCCCAAAGCCACCGCCGGACGGTGAGGGGCCCCCGGGACCGGACCGGGCATCCTCTTCGGGAATGCGGAAATAGGAGCCGTCATCGTTGCGGATATAGCGGTTATACATCCCTCATCCTCCCTTACGTCTCCCAGTTGGCGATGAATTTTTTCCCGATATGAACAATGCGCGCCAGTTGGAGCGCCCGTTCGATTTTTGTTTGCCGTTCGGTCTTTAAGTAGGGTCGCAGCGCATAGAGCAGCGCCCGGCTGTTGTTGTTTTGGTGACTGCCCAGCTCTCCAATCAGGGGCATCAGGCGGGCAATGGTGCTCGGGTCGATGCTGCCCAGCAAGGAACTCAGGGGGTTCTCCCCAGGGGCAGGTCCCGGCGAGGGAGGATAATTCCCCGGAGGAGCATAATTTCCCGACGGGGGGGCCTGATAGCCCTGCCCCGGCGGAGAATACGGGGGATACCCGCCCTGAGCCTGCCCCGGCTGGGAGGCCGGGGCAGAGCTAGTTCCCCCATTGATAGACTGTGCAAGCTGCATAATCTGCGCCATGCTGTTGGGGTCCGACAGTATCGCGTTCAGCTTATCCTCAAATTCCGCCATTCCGTCCGCCCCTTTTCCGTTTATTTTTGGGTTGCCTGATTGATGCGCTCCACCAGCGCGGCCCCCTCGGGGCTTTGCATCAGCTGGTTAATCATCTGTGTAATCCGGGCGGAGTCGCCTCGCATGGCGCTCATTGCTGCCTGCTGAATGGCCGCGCCTCCGTTTGCCTGGGACATCATTTCCACCAGTCTGCGTCCATCCTGCGAGGTGAGCAGGCGCTGAACGGTGGCTGGGTCCTGATTGAGCTGCTGAATGGTTTGTCTGGTCTTGTCGTCCATGATAGCCTCCTGTCGGTGGTTGAACAATCGTTGTCAAGGCAGTATATGAACGAAGTGGAAAAAAAGTGCGTCTTATCGGAAAATTCCCGCCCGGACAAGGTATTCCTCGTGGGAAGGCCTTTATCAAAGCGGGAATTTTCGTGCGGGCCGGTGAAAGAAGTTTATCGTCCGCCCAGATATGCGTCAATTTCAAAGTCCAGCAGTGCCGTATCCTGCCGGAGATACAGCGGGTGGTGGGGATGTCCGGATTTCAGAAGGGGGCCTGCGGAAAACCACTTGGCCCCGGCGGTGCGGCCCTCCTCCGCAAAGTCCCGCAGGCAGTCCATCAGGTAGGGCCGCTTCTCGATGATATTGCCCCACGCGGCCCAGACGGCGGGCTGGGGAGACAGGGACAGGAGATAGGCAAAGGCCCTGCGGTTTTCCCCGTGGAGATAGGCGTTGCAGGAGTGCTCCATGTCGTTGGGCCGGGTGGCCCGCTGGGCATAGACATTGAACATGAGAAAGCTGTCATACCCGTTGTTCATGGCAATGCGCCGGGCGGAGCTGACGGTGGGGTCCAGCTTGTCGGGCACGGCGGTAGAGGGGTTGATGCCCAGACAGATCAGGGGCTTTTCCCCTCGGGTGCCCAGAATGTAACGGTATTCGGAATAGGCATTGGGGACATACAGCCACTTGGCTGCATCGTAAGCCGGATTGGGGCACAGTGCGGCTTCCAGTGCCGCGTCAAAGGACAGGACCTCAATTTCTCCGGTAGTAGAACTGGGAATATGCATGGGCACGGCTCCTTTTCGACAGTTTTCTCCAGTGTAGCAGGCCCAGTGCAAAAATGCAAATCCGCTGTTCATATGGGCCAACATGTGGTATCATGTCGATGGAGCAGAGGCAGACAATTTTGGCTGCAAGGGTACGGTGTGCCTGCGGTATTTTGCACCTGCAAAAGGCGCCGAAAGTGCTTTTGCGGGGGATACGGCCATACGGCGGAAGGGAAGAAAACCATGCTGAAAATTCTCATGGGACGGGCAAGAAGCGGAAAATCCCGCCGGATTTTAAAGGAGATTGCGGAAAAGGGCGATTCCTCCCGTCAGGTTCTGCTGGTGCCGGAGCATGCCTCCCATCAGGCCGAGGTGGATTTGTGCCGTGTCTGCGGCGACACCGCCAGCCGCCACGCAGAGGTTTTGAGCTTTCGCCGCCTTGCTACCCGGGTGCTGGCCATCACCGGCGGCGCGGCGGACGTGAGCATTGACGCGGGGGGAAAACTATTGCTGCTTCAAAGGGCCCTGACGGAGCTGGCCCCGGTACTGAAGGTCTACCGCCGTCCCAGCCAGCGGGCCGGGTTTCTGGAGCAGCTTCTGGGACTTTTGGACGAGCTGACCAGCTACGCTGTCTCGCCCATGACCTTGGCCGCACAGGCAGAGGACATTCCCGGCGCTATGGGGGACAAGCTCCGGGACCTTGCCTTGATTTACGCTGATTACGAAGCGCACCTCCACCGCCCGGAAAAGGACGGCAGGGACCGCATCGTAAAGCTGCGAGACCACTTAGAGGAATCCCGGTACGTCGATGGAGCGGACGTGTATCTAGACGGCTTTTCCTACTTTAACGGACTGGAAATGGAAATTCTGTCCGTGCTTTTGCGCCGTGCTGCCAGTGTAACGGTGACGCTTTTGGGGGACGAGCACGACCCGGGCGAGATTTTCGAGGTATCGGTGCGTACCCGGGACCGGCTGCGCCGATTGGCGGAGGCATCGGGAGTGCCCCTTGAAATTCAGTACGTCGCATCCCGGGATAACTCTCCCATGGGGCTTGTAGAGCGGTCATTTTTTGACGGAGACGAGACTTGGGAGGGGGAAACCTCCTCTGTGCGGCTCCGGGAAGCGGACTCCGCCTTTACGGAGGTGGAGCAGATTGCCGCCGATATTCTGCGGCTGGTGAAAACAGGAAAATGTCGCTTCCGGGACATTACCGTGGCGGCACGGAACATGAAGGATTACGCATCCGTCATTGAAAACGTATTTGAGCGGTATGGCGTGCCGGTTTATCTCAGCCGCCGAAGCGACATTCTGGAAAAGCCGGTGCTGTCTCTTTTGACGGGGGCCTTGGATGCCGTCACTGGCGGGTGCGAATATGAGGATATGTTTCACTACCTGAAAACCGGTCTGGCGGGGCTTTCGCCCGAGGAGTGCGACCGGCTGGAAAACTATGCCCTCACATGGGAAATTCACGGCTCCCTCTGGCTGCGGGAGGCCGACTGGTCCGCCAATCCCGGAGGCTACGGCGCCCCGTGGACCGACGCGCGGCAGGCGGAGCTTGGAGAGCTGAACGAATTGCGCCGCCGGGTGCGCGGTCCCCTAAAGCTGCTGTCAGACGGGATGAAAACAGCGCAGACTGCGAGGGGACAGGTGGATGCACTTTACAGATTTATGGAAATGCTGGATCTTCAATCGGCTCTGGAAGAGCAGCTTCGTGCCCTCGGGAATCAGGGAGAATTACAGACGGCGGAGGAAACGGGCCAGCTGTGGGGAATTCTCTGCGGTGTGCTGGATCAGTTCGTGGAAATTCTCGGTGATGAGGATATGGATGCCGAGATGTTTACCCGCTTGTTCCGACTGTTACTGACCCAGTACAGCGTGGGAACTATTCCGCCAGCGCTGGATCAGGTGTCCGCCAGCGAAATTACCCGGAACGACCGCCACACTGCAAAGTACCTTTTCTTGCTGGGGGCAAACGACCATGTACTGCCCGCCGTGGCCCAGCGGGGGGGTGTGCTGAATGACGAGGACCGGGAAGAGCTTGCTGCCCGGGGGATTCGTCTGGCTCCCACTGGCATGGAGCAGTTCAATGTGGAATTGCAAAACCTTTATGCGGCCCTTGCCCAGCCCACGGATGGGCTGACCGTCAGCTATCCCGTTTCCGATGTCAACGGGGCGCAGCTTCGGCCCTCCTTCGTGGTGGAGCGGCTGGGAAAGCTGTTCCCAGAGAACCGGGTGGAGCGGGAGAGCGGAAAAAGAGAATACCGTCTGGCGGCCATTGCCCCGGCACTGGAAGCCGCGGGAGCAAATCCGGGCGGGCCGGTGTGGCGCTGGTTTGCGGAAAAGCCGGAGTGGGCGGCGCGGTTGCAGGCGATGCAACGGGCCGCGGCCATGGGCCGGGGGCGGTTGAGCCTGCCTGCCGTCCGGGCGCTGTACGGCGAGCAATTCAGCATGTCCGCCTCCCGACTGGAGCGGCTTCGCCAGTGCCATTTTGCGTATTTCATGCAGTATGGACTTAAGGCCCGACAACGGAAAACAGCCTCCTTTGATGCGCCGCAAATCGGCACGTTTTTGCATTTTATATTGGAAAACGTCACGGAAGAAGTAGCGAAACAAGGCGGATTTGCAACTGTTTCCCGGGAAATGCTTTTTAAGCTGACAGATCGCTTCATGGACGAGTACGTCCAGCGGGAGCTGCCCAATCTTCAGGATCGGACCGCTCGGTTCCGCTATCTCTTCTCCCGGCTGCGGACCACGGCTTATGCCGTGGTGGAGGAGACAGCGCGGGAGCTGGCGCAGTCGGACTTTGTGCCGGTGGAATTTGAGCTGTCCTTTGGAGACAAGGGAACGCTGCCCGCCGTCACCGTATCGGAACCGGACGGGGAGCTGCGGGTAAACGGGAAGGTAGACCGGATTGACGGGTGGCTGAAGAACGGGAAGCTCTACCTGCGGGTAGTGGATTACAAAACCGGGAAGAAGACCTTCGATCTGGCGGAGGTACGCATGGGACTGGACATCCAGATGCTGCTGTATCTGTTCACGCTGAAAAATCAGGGTAGCTCCTATTTTAGGCAGGAGGTGGTTCCCGCTGGGGTGCTGTATCTCCCGGCCCGGGATGAGATTTTGGCGCAGGAGCGGAACGTGACCCCGGAGAGATTGGCGCAGGAGCGGGCGAAGGCATTGCGCCGCAGCGGCCTTTTGCTGAACGAGCCGGAGGTTTTGCAGGCCATGGAGCACGATGCTTTGACGGAGCCGAAGTATCTTCCTTTGCGGGTGGACCGGGAGGGAAACCTTTCCGGTGGCATCGCCACTGCCGCCCAGCTTGGGCGACTTGGCAGCTACGTGGAGCGGCTGCTCCATGACATTGCCGCTGAGGTGCGGGACGGCGTGATTGACGCGGACCCCTGTTGCCACGATGAAAATGACAGTGTGTGCCGGTTTTGCGATTGGGCCGGGGCCTGTCACTTTGAGGACGGGCGGGGAGGCGACCGCCTGCGCTACATTCGAAAGGTAACGGCGGCGGAATTCTGGCAGGAGCTGGACGGAGAGGAGGACGGACGTGGCTAAGATACAACTGACCCCCGCCCAGCGCGCGGCGGCGGAAAACCGGGGCGGAAGCCTGCTGGTGTCGGCGGCTGCCGGGTCCGGTAAGACAAAGGTGCTGGTGGAGCGCCTGTTTCTCTACATTCTGGAGGATGGCTGCAACATTGACGACTTCCTCATCATCACCTATACGAAAGCAGCGGCGGCAGAGCTGCGGGGAAAAATTGCGTCGGAGCTTGGAAAGCTTTTGGGAGAGCATCCCGGCAACGCCCATCTTCGCCGCCAGCTTATGCGAGTATATCAGGCGGACGTGAAAACCGTGGACGCGTTCTGTACGGCGCTGCTGCGGGAAAATGCCCACCTGCTGGCAAAGGAGGGCGAGCGGCACTGTCTGACACCGGACTTCCGGGTGCTGGACGAGGGCGAGGCAGAGCTGCTGCGCCGCCGGGTGCTGGACCGCACACTGGAGGATTTCTATAAAACGCTGGACGATGCTCCCGGCGGCGCGCTGCTGGCGGACACGCTGGGTGCGGGCCGGGACGATGGCGCGCTGGCGGAGCTGGTATTGGAGCTGCACGGAAAGCTTCAGAGCCACGCCTATCCGGAGCGGTGGCTGGAGGAAAACCGGAAATCCTGGATGAATCTGTCCGGAACCTTCGATGAAACGGCCTACGCCAAGGAGTTGTTGGAAGGAGCCGCTCACAGGGCGACATCTTGGGTGGAGATATTTCGCTCCGCCGCCCAAAGCGTGGAAAGCGATACGGCTTTACATACGGGATACGGTGAGAAGTTCCTGACTGCTGCCGCTTCGCTGGACGCGCTGGGGGAAGCGGCAAGGAAAAGCTGGGATGAAGCAGGGGCAATGGCAGAGGCGGTGGACTTTCCCCGCCTAACCACACCTAAAGGTCGCAAGGACGACCCCGAGGTCCTGCGGCTGAAATCTCTGTGGGACGGATGCAAGGCCGACGTAAAAAAGCTGCGGGCCGAGTTGAATGTCACAGGGCAGGAGGCTATGGAGGATTTGACCGCCGTGGCCCCCGCCATGGCGGCGCTGCTGGAACTGACGGGGGAGTTTTCCCGGCGCTATCGGCGGGAAAAACTGCGGCTGAATCAGGCGGACTTTTCAGATCAGGAGCATTTGGCGCTGGAGCTTTTGACGGGGGAGGATGGAACGTCCACGGAATTGGGGGAGCAGATTTCAGCCCGCTATATGGAGATTCTGGTGGACGAGTATCAGGACACCAACGAGGTTCAAAACCACATTTTTCAGGCGGTGTCCCACGGAGGACGAAACCTGTTCACCGTGGGGGACGTGAAGCAGTCCATCTACCGTTTCCGGCTGGCAGACCCCACCATTTTTCTGCGGAAATACGCCGCTTTCAAGTACCATACCGATGCGCAGGAAGGGGAGGAACGGAAAATTCTTCTGTCGCAGAACTTCCGCTCCCGCCGGGAAATTCTGGATGCGGCTAACTTTGTTTTTGAAAATATCATGTCCCCGGAGCTGGGGGAGATGGAATACGGCGCGGACGAAAAGCTGTATTTTGGCGCGGAGTATTACCCGGAGCGGAGCGACTGTGCCCCGGAATACCACCTGATTTGTGCCCACCAGCGGTCGGCAGAGCTGGAGCGTCCGGTAAAAAAGGGCATGGCGGAGGCCCGCCTTGCGGCGAAGCGAATTCGCAGTCTGTTGGACGAAGGGTACCCCGTCACCGGTGAAGACGGCATTTTGCGGCCCTGCCGGGCGGAGGACATCGTGATTCTGATGCGCTCACCGGGGAGCCGGGGACTGGCGTTTTCGGCGGCGCTGGCGGAACAGGGCGTGCCCTGTTCGTTTCAGGAGCAGAGCGACTACTTTTCCTCAATGGAAGTAGCCACCGCTTTGAGCCTTCTTCAGGTCATCGACAATCCCCGGCAGGACGTGCCGCTGATTGCCGTGCTTCGTTCACCCCTGTTCGGATTTACGCCGGATCGGCTGGCCCGGGTGCGGGCGGGCACGGCGGACGGGGATTATTACGACGCGGTGTGCCGGGACGGGGGAGAGGACTGCCGTTCCTTTCTTGAGACGCTGGACAGTCTGCGTCTTTTGGCCCGGGACATGAGCGTGGAGCGCCTGCTGTGGCGGATCTACAACGATTTGAACGCGCTGGGTGTGTTCGGCGCTATGGACCGGGGAGAGGAGCGGAAGGAAAACCTGATTGCGCTGACGGAGCACGCGGAGAATTTCGAGGCCAACGGCTGCCGGGGCCTGTTCCTGTTTTTGGAGCAGCTTCAAAAGCTCATTGACAGTGACCGCGCCCCTGCCACTCGGGGAAAATCCGACGCGGGTGGCGTGCGGCTGATGAGCGTCCACAAATCCAAGGGGCTGGAATTTCCCATTGTGCTGCTGTGCGATCTGGACCGGGCTTTCTCCCGGATGGACTTTGACACTCCTGTGCTGGTGCATCCGGAGTTGGGCCTTGGTCCACGACGGGTGGATCTGGACCGCCGCATTTACTATCCCACCATGGCCCGTCGGGCCTTGGAGGGAAAGCTTCGGCGGGAGAATCAGTCGGAGGAGCAGCGCATTTTGTACGTGGCTATGACCCGGCCCAAGGAAAAGCTGATTCTGCTTCATAGTCTTTATCACGCGGAAAGTAAGCTGAAGCAATTGACCAGCCTTGCGGCCTGCCCCGTCCCGCCAGAGACGGCGGCGGGTTGTCGGAGCTACGGAGAGTGGCTGCTACTGCCCCTGCTCTGCCGCCCAGAGGCAAAGCCTCTGCGGGATCTTGCGGGTGTGGAGCCGGAGAATTATTACGCCGGAGACGAGAATGCCTGGCAAGTGTTTATCCATGACAGTGAGGATTTTCAAGGAGTTTTAACGTCTAAGACGGAGAGGGAAGAAGATGGGACGCAAGATGATGCGGATTTAAGTCTTTTAGAGCTGGTCTATCCCTACGAGGCTGCCACCCGCTTCCCCGCAAAGCGGACGGCTACCCAGCTTAAAGGCAGGGAGAAGGACGAGGAAGCGTCGGAAAACGCGCCCCGCCCAACGGTGCTGCGGCCATTGGATCAGCCCCGGTTCCGGCAGGCCGGCGGGGGACTTACCCCTACGGAGCGGGGCACGGCTGCCCATCTGGCCCTCCAGTATCTGGATTTTTCCAACCCGGACGCAGCGGAGCAGGTGGCGGCTCTTGCGGAAAAGCGCCTCTTGACGCGGGAGCAGGCGGACAGCGTGGACATTTCGCAGCTAAAGGCATTGCTTTCCTCTCCGCTGGGGGAGGAGATTCGCCGGGGAAAAAACGTGTTGCGGGAGTATCCATTTACTGTCCTGATTCCAGCCACGGAGCTGGACGGGGACGCGGGGGACGATCAGGTCCTGCTTCAGGGCGTGGTGGACTGCTGCTTCGAGACGGAGGAAGGCCTCACCGTGGTGGATTTCAAGACCGACCGGGTGTTCGGGGAGGAGGTCGCCCGCCGGGCGGAGCATTATAGACCGCAGCTTGCGGCATACGGCGCGGCGCTGGAACGGGTTTTAGAGAAAAAGGTAGTTCGCAAGGCGCTCTATTTTCTGGCCTCCGGCGAAACGGTGAGCCTGTGATGCAATCCGGCAAAAACCGCTGGAAAATTTGACCGGATTGTGGTATACTACCAATTTAACAATTGATCTTTGTCGGAAACGAATATTTTGAGGTGGATTCATGGAAAATGAAATGAGGACCTTCGGCTATCTCTGTCCCGCCTGCGGAAAACCCGTGATGGCGGCCCGTTCCCTGTTCGCGCTGGAGGCCTCCGGCGTGGAGGTGGAGTGCGGCTGCGGCGGCTCGGCCCTGCGGACGGAATTTGACGGGCAGCGGTGTAAGCTGTTTGTCCCCTGTGGGCTGTGCGGCGAGACACATACTGCCCGCTGTGCCCCGGAGGAATTGACCCGGGAGGGCGGCGTGGCTTTCGGCTGTGCCAACTCGCAGGAGTTTTGCTGTTACGTGGGGGACGAGGGAAGCGTAGAGAAGCATCTTCGGACGCTGGAAGTTCTGGCGGAGAAGGAAAAACGAAATCAGGAAAACGGCGGCGAGCCGTTTTTGGACAGCGTGATTATGTATGAGGTCCTGTCCGAATTGAAGGAGATTGCCGCCCGGGAAAACGGAATTACCTGTGGGTGCGGAAGCCATGACTACGCCATGGACATCCGCCGCTCCGCCGTGGATTTAAGCTGTAAGGACTGCGGCGCAAAACTGCGGATTCCCGCAGCCACGGAGGACGATTTGGACGATTTGTGCTGCCATCTACGGCTGACAATTCCCGGCGGGGTGTAAGAGCTTGCGGAGATATTACAATCTCCACCTGGAAAAGAGGGACCCGTAAGTGACGGAACGGTATGTGCTTTGCGCCTGCCGTGTCACAGGGTCCCTAAACCTAGCCTGGAAGCAGCGGAAGACGAGGGACTGCGATCATTGTGCCGGACGTGGGCAGGACAGCAGTGTCCCGGCGAGAGGGAAAAGGAGTTGACGGTATGATACGACTTCTTGCAAAAATCTTTATCAGGGACCAGGCGAACGCGCCGTCGGTACGGACGGCCTACGGCGTCCTGTGCGGGGCTGTGGGGATATTTCTGAATATTCTGCTGTTTGCGGGAAAGCTTTTCGCAGGCTCTGTTTCCGGGTCTATCGCCGTCACCGCCGACGCGTTCAACAACCTCTCCGATGCCGGCTCCTCCGTCATTACGCTGACGGGCTTTCGTCTGGGCGGACATCGGCCTGACTCTGAGCACCCGTTTGGTCACGGGCGAATCGAATATATCTCCGGTCTTCTGGTGTCTATGCTCATCATTTTGATGGGCTTTGAGCTGGCCCGGACGTCTGTGGAGAAAATCCTGCGTCCCTCGCCTGTGGACTTCTCGTGGCCCAGCGCGGCCATTCTGGTGGCGTCCATTTTCGTGAAGCTGTATATGTATCGCTATAACCGGACGGTAGGGGAGCGTATCGGCTCCACCGCCATGCACGCCGCGGCCATAGACAGTCTCAGTGACAGTGCGGCCACCGCTGTGGTCCTGCTGGCGACGCTGGCGGGCCGCTTTACCGATGCGAATATTGACGGCTGGTGCGGCATTCTGGTGGCGCTGTTCATCGTCTGGTCCGGACTCTCCTCCGCCCGGGATACCCTGGATCCTCTTCTGGGCCAGCCTCCCTCCGCCGAATTTGTGAAGAACATCCGAAACATTGTGACCAAACACCCGGGGATTTTGGGCGTTCACGATCTGATCGTCCATGATTACGGCCCCGGCCGGTGCATGATCTCGCTCCATGCGGAGGTCCCTGCCAATGAGGATGTGCTGATACTTCACGATGAGATTGACAACATTGAGCGGGAGCTGAAGCGCACACTCGGCTGTGAGACGGTCATTCACATGGACCCCATCGTGACGGACGACGGCGTGACCAAGGAAACCCGCAGGCGGGTGGAGGCGCTGGTGAACTGCATTGACGAGGAAATCTCCATTCATGATTTTCGCATGGTGACGGGGCCTACGCATACAAACCTGATTTTTGACGCGGCAGTGCCCTTTAAATTCCGGCTGACGGACGAGGCGGTACGCGCCAAAATCTGCGCCGCGGTGCGGGCGCTGGACGGCGATTATTTTGCGGTGGTAAATGTTGAGCGGTCATATACCGCGTGAGGTTTGTCACAGAAAGGTGCCCCCGGCCGACGCTTCGGCTGGGGGTATAGGATACTCACCGTCATAATTACCAAATATGCGACAAAAATTTTTAAAAAGGCGTGGGAAATCCGCTCTTGCAATTTATTTGCTGTTTTTGTATAATTGTGCGGATAAGTGCGAAAGGAGGCTGGAGTTATGACGGTTTGGAAGGGTCTTAACACCGCCTTTTTTTGCGACCCCATTTGACCGGCCTTTGTGCCGGTATTTTTTTGCGCAAAATAGAGAGGAGATCTGCCATGAACGAGAAAAATTCCGCCCCTGTCCGGGACGCAAGGACCCTGGGCATCCCCAAGATGCTGCTGCTGGGCCTTCAGCACATGTTTGCCATGTTTGGGGCAACGGTTCTGGTCCCCATCATCGTCAGCGGCTACGGACTACCCCTGTCCATCCAGACAACACTACTGTTTGCAGGACTTGGTACGCTGCTGTTCCACGCCTGCACGAAGTTTAAGGTCCCGGCGTTTTTAGGTTCCTCCTTCGCGTTTCTGGGAGGCTTTGCCGCCGTGGCGGAGATGAACGGCGGAAAGTACGCCGCCATGACCGGCGCGGAAAAGCTGCCCTATGCTTTGGGCGGTGTGGTTGTGGCAGGCCTGATGTATCTGGTTCTGGCGCTGCTGTTCAAAGTAGTGGGACCCTACAAGGTCATGCGTTACTTTCCGCCGGTGGTCACTGGGCCCATTATCATCCTGATCGGCCTGATTCTTGCCCCCACTGCCGTGACCAATTCAGCTACCTGCTGGCCCTTGGCCCTGCTGGCCATTGTCACCATCATCTCCTTCAACATCTGGGGGAAGGGCATGCTGAAAATTATTCCCATTCTTCTGGGCGTGGTCATCCCCTATGTGGTGGCACTGCTTACCAAACAGGTGGACTTCGCCCCCGTTGCTCAGGCGGGCTTTGTGGGCTTGCAGCCCTTTGTTCTGGCAAAATTTGACGTGTCCGCCATTTTGGTGATGGCCCCCATTGCCATCGCCGCCATGATGGAACACGTGGGTGACATCTCCGCCATCTCTGCCACGGTGGGGGAGAACTTCCTAGAATCTCCGGGCCTCCACCGCACACTGGTGGGTGATGGTCTGGCCACTGCCATGGCTGGCATGCTTGGCGGCCCTGCCAACACCACCTATGGCGAAAACACCGGCGTACTGGTGCTCAGCCGGGTGTACGACCCCAAGGTAGTCCTGCTGGCGGGTGTGTACGCAATCATCCTGTCCTTCAGTCCCAAATTTGCCGCCGTTATCAATTCCATTCCCGTGGCGGTTATCGGCGGCGTCAGCTTTGTGCTCTATGGGATGATTTCCGCCGTGGGTGTGCGCAACGTGGTGGAAAATCAGGTTGATTTTACCCGCAGCCGTAACCTGCTGATTGCGGCGGTGATTTTGGTTTCAGGTCTTGGCTTCAACGGCACGGGGGGGCTGACCTTTACCGTGGCGGGCGCCCATGTGACACTGACAGGTCTGGCCATCGCTGCCATCGCGGGCGTTGGGCTGAACGCCATTCTCCCCGGAAACGACTTTACATTCGGCAAAACCGCCTCCGCGGATGTCTCTGCGGATTTGGGCAGGTACTGAGCTTGCCTGCAAGAATGTTCGTCTTCGTCTCAAGGCAACCCCGTCTTCTTGACAAACACTGAAAAATCGGGTATACTGTCTAACGTATACAGTAATACAGTGATGATGGGGAGAAGTACCCCGCGCGGCGTTGCAAAGAGAGCCTCTGGCTGGTGTAAAGAGGCGGGCGGGCGTGGGCGAATACACCTCTGAACCGGCGTCCAAACGGCTAAATTCGGCCCAGTAGGCGCGCCCGGGCAGCGCCCGTTACAGCGCGGTCGCGCCCAAGGCGCGGCAAGAGGCGCCTGCCCGCAAGGACGGCGCGAACAGAGGTGGTACCGCGAAGCGATTCGCCCTCTGTCCCCATGGGACGGAGGGCGTTTTTTCCACGTCTCGTCCCATATAAAAACTCGTCAGACAGGAGAATTGAGACAAATGGGAATTTACGAGGAATTGAAGGCCCGCGGACTGATCGCGCAGGTGACGGACGAAGAGGAAATCCGGGAGCTGCTGAATAACGGAAAAGCCGTGTTCTACATCGGCTTTGACCCCACGGCGGACAGTTTGCATGTGGGTCACTTCATGGCGCTGTGCCTGATGAAGCGGCTGCAAATGGCGGGGAATAAGCCCATCGCCCTCATCGGCGGCGGCACCGGCATGATTGGCGACCCCTCCGGCCGGTCAGATTTGCGCCAGATGATGACCACAGAAACGATTTGCCACAACTGCGACGCCTTTAAAAAACAGATGGAGCGGTTCATTGAGTTCGGCGAGGGTAAGGCCATGATGGTCAACAACGCGGACTGGTTAATGAAGCTGAACTACGTGGACATGCTGCGGGAGGTTGGCTGCTGCTTCTCCGTGAACAATATGCTGCGGGCAGAGTGCTACAAGCAGCGGATGGAGAAGGGACTTTCCTTCCTGGAATTCAACTATATGATCATGCAGTCCTATGACTTCTATCATATGTTCCAGGCCTTTGGCTGCAATATGCAGTTTGGCGGCGACGACCAGTGGAGCAACATGCTGGGCGGCACGGATCTGATTCGCCGGAAATTGGGTAAGGATGCTTATGCCATGACCATCACCCTCCTGATGAACGCAGAAGGGAAGAAGATGGGCAAAACCGCCTCTGGCGCGGTGTGGCTGGACCCCAACAAGACAAGCCCCTTCGATTTTTACCAGTACTGGCGGAACGTGGGAGACGCGGATGTGCTCAAGTGCATCCGGATGCTGACCTTCCTGCCTCTGGAGGAAATCGACGCCATGGACAAATGGGAGGGCAGCCAGCTCAACCGGGCCAAGGAAATTCTGGCCTACGAGCTGACAAAGCTGGTCCACGGCGAGGACGAGGCGGAGAAGGCGCAGGAGACGGCGCGTGCGCTTTTCTCCGGCACCGGCGACGCGGAAAATATGCCTGCAACCGTCCTTTCAGAGGATCGGTTTGAAAACGGAAAAATCGGCGTTCTGAATCTTCTGACGGCTTGCGGCCTCTGCGCCTCCAACGGCGAGGCTCGGCGGCTGGTGCAGCAGGGCGGCGTGATGGTGAGCGACAAAAAGGCGGAGGTGACCGACGTGTACGACCGGGAGGATTTCTCCGGCGAGGGCGTGGTCATCAAAAAGGGCAAGAAAATCTTCCACCGGGCCCAAATCTAAGCGTTGCCGTGAATCCAATGCCGTCGTAAAATGCGGAAACAGCAGCAGCGGCAGACGCGCCTTGGCGCGCCTGCTGCCGCGCTGAAATACGAAAATAACAAAAAGGAAAACGAGAATGATTACAGTCAGTGAAGTCAGCTTAAACTTCAGCGGCCAGGCGCTGTTCAAGGACGTGAATCTGAAATTCATCTCCGGCAACTGCTATGGCATCATCGGCGCCAACGGCGCGGGAAAAACCACTTTCCTCCGCATCCTCTCCGGAGAGCTGGAGCCCACCACCGGCGACGTGTTCGTCTCCGACAATCAGCGTATGTCGGTTTTGAAGCAGGACCATTTCCAGTATGACGAGTACACGGTGCTGGACACGGTCATCATGGGCAACCAGCGCCTGTATGATATCATGAAGGAGAAGGATGCGCTGTACGAGAAGGAAGATTTCTCCGATGCGGACGGCGTGCGGGCCAGCGAACTGGAGGCAGAGTTTGCCGACATGGACGGGTGGGAGTCGGAATCCGACGCCAGCCGCCTGATTCAGGGGCTGGGTCTTTCCAACGATATTTTGTATACGCAGGTGTCTTCTCTCACCGCAAAGGAAAAGGTGAAGGTGTTGCTTGCGCAGGCCCTGTTCGGGAAGCCGGACATTATCCTGCTGGACGAACCCACGAACCATCTGGATTTGCAGGCCATCGAATGGCTGGAAAACTTCCTGATGGACTATGAGGGCCTGATTATCGTGGTGAGCCACGACCGCTATTTCCTGAACAACGTGTGTACCAGCATCGTGGACGTGGACTACGGCAAAATCAGGATGTACGTGGGTAACTATGAATTCTGGTATGAGTCCAGCCAGATGGTCCAAAAGATGATGAAGGACCAGAACCGGAAAAATGAGGACAAGATTAAAGAGCTTCAGCTCTTTATCCAGCGCTTCTCCGCCAACAAGTCCAAATCCAAGCAGGCCACCTCCCGCCGAAAGCTCTTGGATAAGCTGACGGTGGATGAGATGCCCGCTTCCTCACGTCGGTATCCCTTCGTGGGCTTTGCGCTGGATCGGGAGCCGGGGAAGGAAATTCTGACCGTGGAGGGTCTGAACAAGACCATCGACGGGCGGCAGCTTTTGAAGGATGTGTCCTTCCGGGTGAACAAAGGAGACAAAATCGCCTTTGTGGGTGAAAACGAGCTGGCGAAAACCACGCTCTTCCGCATTATTATGGAAGAGCTGGAAGCCGACGCAGGCAGCTTTAAGTGGGGCACCACCATTTCCACCAGCTATTTCCCGCTGGACAACTCCGCCTTTTTCAACGACTGCAACCTGAATTTGGTGGAGTGGCTGGGGCAGTATACGGCGGACAACGCGGAGGAGGGCACGGAGTCCTTCAAGCGCGCCTTTTTGGGACGGATGCTCTTTTCAGGAGACGACGTGTTTAAGGCGGTCAAGGTACTCTCCGGTGGTGAGAAGGTGCGGTGCATGCTCTCTCGGATGATGCTGTTCGGCTCAAACGCGCTGGTGCTGGACCAGCCCACCAACCATCTGGATCTGGAGTCCATCACCGCCGTCAACAAGGGTCTGATCGAGTACAAGGGCGTGGTGCTGTTTGCCAGCCACGACCATGAGTTTGTGCAGACCGTGGCCAACCGCATCATCGACTTTCAGGCCGACGGAACCATCATCGATAAGGCCTGCACCTATGACGATTATATTGAGCTGCAAAAGGCGGGAAATGCTCGCTGAGCCTGCAAAGACTGAGAATTAAAAAACCTCCTGCCCACAAAATGTGGGCAGGAGGTTTTCCTTTACAGCGTCTGTTATTTCGAGGTAATATAGCCTTTTTTGCACAGCAGTTCTGCCAGCAGAACACCGCCGCCGGCGGCGCCGCGCAGGGTGTTGTGGCTCAGTCCCACAAACTTATAGTCATACTGGCTGTCTTCCCGCAGGCGGCCGATAGAAATTGCCATGCCGTGCTCCAGATTCCGGTCCAGACGGGTCTGGGGCCGGTCTGCCTCCTCAAAATAGTGGAGAAACTGCTTGGGAGCGGAGGGCAGCTCCAACTCCTGCGCGGGGCCGCGGAAAGAGGCCCAATCCTCTTTAATCTGCTCAATAGACGGCTTACAGCCGTCCTTGAATTTCATAAACACGGCGGCCATGTGGCCATCCTGACAGGCCACGCGAAAGCACTGGGCCGTGATGACCGGAGCGCTGGCGGCGACAATTTTTCCATCCTCCACCTTGCCCCAGACCTTCAAAGGCTCCTGCTCGGATTTCTCCTCCTCGCCGCCGATGTAGGGGATGCAGTTGTCCACCATCTCGGGCCAGCGCTCAAAGGTTTTTCCAGCGCCGGAAATGGCCTGATAGGTGCACACCAGCGCTTGCTCCACACCGTACTTCAGCAGGGGGTGGAGAGCGGGGACGTAACTTTGGATGGAACAGTTGGACTTCACGGCGATAAAGCCCCGCTTTGTGCCAAGGCGACGACGCTGGGCTTCGATAACCTCCAGGTGCTCGGCATTTAGCTCAGGCACCACCATGGGCACGTCCTCTGTCCAGCGATTGGCGGAGTTGTTGGATACCACGGGGCATTCCAGCTTTGCGTATCTCTCCTCCAGCGCCCGGATTTCCTCCTTCTTCATATCCACGGCGCAGAAGATGAAGT
This sequence comes from Oscillibacter sp. GMB15532, assembly GCF_041020825.1. NCBI lineage: Bacteria > Bacillati > Bacillota > Clostridia > Eubacteriales > Oscillospiraceae > Oscillibacter > Oscillibacter sp. GMB15532. The sequence continues at coordinate 166,610 of NZ_JBEVTO010000002.1, read as the reverse complement.
CCACTTGGGCGGCAAGCTTTTCCGCGTCGGCTTCCGCATCCAGAACGGTCAGTCCCTTTGCCGCCTCCGGAATTTCAACCTCCATGGCCCAGCGGGCGGACACGGCCTCCCCATAGGGCTTTCCCGCGCTGCGTGCGCTGGCGGCCACAGCGGTAAGCTGGAACCAGGGGTGATTTTCAAGCAGGGTGACAAAGCGCTGGCCCACCATGCCGGTGCAGCCTACAACGCCCACTTTGTACTGTTTCATCAAGATTTGCCTCCTAAGTGATATGATTTGGCGGGGAACGTCGAATTTCTGTTGAATGTGGGGCTTTCCTGTACTATAATATAAATGTATTGCACTCGGTTAAAATTCTTGTTCACCTGTTGCGGACATTTGTATTATGGTAGCACTATTTTCGTGTTCCGTCAAGGGAAAAGCCATGGGGAGGATGTATGAAAAAGCTATTTGGGATTCTGTCAATTCTCGTCATATTTCTTGCTCTTGGTACCGTGTCGGCCTCCGCCGCCGTAAACGGTACGGTGAAGGTGGGCCTGCGGTTTGGCAGTTCCGCCGTCTCCTCTGCCAATCTGGAAAATACCCAGAGCGGGGGCTATTCCCTCGGCTATTACGACGAGGGACGGAGCTTTGTCTCTCTTGGGAGCATTACTCAAACGGCCATTACCATGCGGCCGGGGGCGGATCTTGGAAATTTTGACCAGTCGGGGCCTTACGGTTCCTTTGCAGAGGCGGCCTCTGCCGCTGCGAATATGGGCGGCTGGCCTGCCTATGTGAGTGGGCAGTATTACGCCCGCCAAAGCGGTGGCAGCAGCGGGCACACGTCCACCTCTGTGGCGGTGACGGACACGTCCTCCTCGGCGGTTCTTTTTGAGTTTGACAGTCAGGGAATTTACAATCTCGGCGTTTCGCCGGTGGGTGGGCCGACCTGGTTCAAGGGCTACCGGTATGCCGGGGGCTTTGAATATCCGCGGGTCACAGGTGGAGGACTGTATGTGGTGAACGTGGTGTCGCTGGAGGACTATGTGAAGGGCGTTCTCCCTTATGAGATGGGGAAGGGATGGCCCGAGGCTGCGTTGCAGGCTCAGGCTGTGTGCGCCCGGACCTATGCCTCGGTGACCGCCAAACATCTGAATACCTATGGCTTTGATCTGTGCAACACCACGGACTGTCAGGTGTACAACGGCGTGAACGCCGCAGGCGGGGACACGGACGCCGCGGTGGATTCCACGGCGGGGGAGCGGGTGTGGTACCGGGGGGCGCTTGCCGAGACGGTGTATCATTCCTGCGACGGCGGCGCCACCGAGAGTGCTGAAAATGTCTGGGGAGGCACGGTGGGATACCTGGTTGGAAAAACCGACCCTTACGAGGCTACCGTTTCGATTCCCAATTACAGCTATACCGTGACCTACACGCCCTCGGAGCTGACGTGGGTGCTGCAAAACAGCGGCTATTCCATCGGAACGGTGAAAAACGCCTATGTCTCGGAGCGCACCTCCACCGGAAACGTTTACAAGGTCACTTTTGTGGATACAACGGGAAAGAGCCTGACGGTGAAGGGCGAAACCTGCCGCATGGCGTTTTACAGCACCACCTATGGCAAAAACGTGAAAAGCATGCGCTTTTCCATCAACGGGGACGACAGCGGGATGAACACCGCCTCCGGCTACTATGTAAACAACTCCGGCAGTACGCTTCCCTCCCTCAGCGGAGCCTATACCGTCTCCGGCAGCGGGGCGGTAGCCCCCTATACGGGAAGCGCACCCTATGTCCTCACCGCCTCGGGTGTGCAAGCGCTGAACGGGACCTCCGGCGCGGCGGTTTCCTCCTCTGCATCCTCTGCGTCTCCCGGCAGCTTTGTGATTACCGGCACCGGAAACGGACACAATGTGGGGCTTAGCCAATACGGCGCGTTGGCCATGGCAAAGCAGGGGTATTCCTACCGCGACATCCTGAATTTCTATTATACGGACATCACTGTGGAGTGATGCGGAACATTGGCAAGCCGCCCGCCAAAAGCGCGGCAGAGCCGCGTTACAGCGAAAAATTTTTCCTTTGCGGAATTTTTTCCAAAGCACAGGCACGCGGACCCATAGAGAGGTATAAATGAAGACCAGCGATTTTTACTATGACCTGCCCCAGGAACTGATTGCCCAGACGCCGATTGAAAAGCGGGACGCATCCCGTCTCCTGACGCTGGACAAACATACGGGCGCTTGGGAGCACCATCATTTTTATGAGCTTCCGGATTTTTTGACGGAAAAGGACTGCCTGATTTTAAATGATTCCCGGGTTTTGCCCGCCCGCCTTTTGGGGCAGCGCCTGCCCGGCGGCGGCGCCTGCGAGGTGCTGCTGCTGGCAGACAGGGGAGACGGCGTTTGGGAGTGTCTTGTCCGCCCCGGCAAAAAGCTGCGTCCCGGCGCGCAGGTGTCCTTTGGCGAGGGAGAGCTGACGGCGGAGGTCGTTGAAGAGGTGGAGGGCGGAAACAGATTAGTAAAATTCCACTATGAGGGAATTTTTCTGGAGGTCTTGGAGCGTCTTGGAAAAATGCCCCTGCCGCCTTATATCAAAGAGGAGTTGCAGGACCGGGAGCGATATCAGACCGTCTATTCCAAGGAACTGGGCAGCGCCGCCGCCCCCACGGCGGGCCTGCATTTCACAAAAGATTTACTGGAGAAAATTTCCGCCAAGGGTGTGGGAATTGGGTATGTGACGCTTCATGTGGGCCTTGGCACGTTCCGCCCTGTGAAGGAGGAGGAAATCCTTGACCATGAGATGCATAAAGAATTCTGCACCATTTCCCGGGAGGTGGCGGATCTGATCAATCGCACCCGGGCCAACGGGGGACGGGTAGTGTGTGTTGGAACCACTTCCTGCCGCACCGTGGAGTCCTGGGCCAACGAGGACGGGACCATGGAGCCCCGCTCCGGCTGGACGGGCATCTACATTTATCCCGGCTACCGCTTCAAGGTGACAGACGCGCTGATTACCAACTTTCACCTGCCGGAATCCACGCTGGTGATGCTGGTTTCCGCTTTGGCGGGACGGGAGCATATTCTGGCGGCTTACGAAGAGGCTGTGCGGGAGCAATATCGGTTCTTCAGCTTCGGCGATGCGATGTTTATTCATTAAAGACTGCCTCTGTAAAAACGAAAACCCCGGAGGGCCTTACTTCAAGGCCCTCCGGGGTTTTTTCGCACTTTCTCCCGATTTCAAAGTTTCCTGCCAACTATAAAAATCTCCTGTTCATTTCCGTTTGGCTTTCTTTCGGCGGCCGTAGGTGCCGATTTTCATGAGGGAAAAACCGCGGGCTAAAGCGTCACCGTAAAGCATGTCCATGCGCCCTCTTTCCCTGACACGGCAATCTTTCCCTTGTGAAGCTCTACCAGTGATTTGGCAATGGCAAGGCCAAGACCATATCCGCCCGTCTTGGTGGAGCGGGACGCGTCGCTGCGGTAAAACCGTTCAAAAATCCGCTCCTTTTCCTGTTCGGGAATTCCCGCGCCGGTGTTGTATATCTCCAAAATGTTTTTTTCGTTCTCTCGACGCAGCGTCACCTTTATTTCATCTCCTTTTCCGGAGTGCTTAATCGCATTGTCCATCAGGATGGCCACGAGCTGTTTAATCTGCGGCTCTCCGCCGGTGTACCGAAGGCCCTCCGCCACGTTGAAATCCAGACTTTTCCCGTCCTCAAAGGCCTGACTTTCAAAGGCCAGAAGGGTGCTCAGCACCGCGCGGCTCAAATCAAATTCGGTTGTCACCAGTTGATTGACGCCCTCGTCGGCTCTGGCCAGAGCAAGCAGATCGTGAACCAGACGGGTCATTCTATCCGCCTGATCCCGAATTTGCTGAAGCCGGATATTTTCTCCGATTTCATTCTCCAGCACATCCACATTGGCTGAAATAATGGTTAGAGGCGTTTTCAGCTCGTGGCTGGCGTCGGAAACAAACTGACGCTGCTTTGCAAAGGTCGCTTTCACGGGCTTAACTACCCACTTGGATAAAAGCACGGAGAAACCAAGCAAAATCACGCAAGTCACCGCCGTGACGATCATGGAGATAAAAATGAGCTCGTCCAGTATTTTCAGTTCCCGGCTGTTCTCCACAAACACAATGATTTTACCGTAATCTTTTTCTGCCACAAGGTACTGGTAATCGTCGTAGGAGCCTCTCACTTTTCCGCTCAGCAATACCGCCTCCGAATAAGAGATTGCCTCCTCCTGTGTAAAGCCGAACATCATCTCGTGCTGCACCTGCAAAACCTGATCCTGCTTGTCCAGCTTGACAAAAAACAGTCTCGCTGCCCGCATGGACTGAGAATCGAAGCGCGGTGGGATTAAAAGCTCCTGATGCGCGTCCTCTTCCGTCCGGCCGGGAGGAAGTAAAAACTCCATTCCGTCCTGATCCGCCACCATCCGCAAAATGTTGTCTGTCTGCTCGGCGTTGCTCCAATACACGAAAATATTCAGCGTTGCCACCAGGACTGTAAAAACCAGAAACAGAACGCCCATCATAATGCAGACAAACTTAATTTGCAGTCGCTTAATCATTCTGTTTCCTCCATAATATACCCCACGCCCCGCACCGCTTTAATCTGCAAAGGCGAGCCGATGACAGCCAGCTTCTTACGGATGAAGGAAACATACACCTCAATGGCGTTGTACTCCGCATCGCTCTCATAGCCCCAAATTTTTTCAATAAACCGTTCCTTTGGGATAATCTGGCGGTGATTCTGCATGAGCATTTCCACAATCTGATATTCCTTTTGCCCCAGCTTGACGGGGTTGCCTTTGTAGCTCAGCTCATAGCTTCGTTTGCTTAGCCGCGTGTCTCCACAGGCCAGTTCGTCGCCGGTAAATTCGCCCTTTCTGCGGGACATCGCCCGCAGGCGGGCCAAAAGCTCTCCGGAGGCAAAGGGCTTGGTTAAATAATCGTCCGCCCCAATATCCAGACCTTCTATTTTATCTTCCACCTCGGACTTGGCTGTCAGCAGCAGCACCGGGGTGGAGTTGTTCTGTTCGCGCAGCGAGCGCAGAACATCCAGACCGTTCTTTTTGGGAAGCATGATATCCAATATAATGACGTCGTAAATGCCGGTCATGGCGTATTCCTCACCGGAGACGCCATCGTAAACCGCGTCCACGGCGTATTTATCCTGCTTCATCAAAGCAACCAGCACATCGGAGAGCTGGGGCTCGTCCTCGATAATCAATACATTCATCATAAATCCCTCCTTATGGCTCTCATTATAACAGAAATGCTTGAAAAAATCTTGAATCAAATCTCAATGTAGCTTCAAGGCAGACGGGTTATTCTTTGCGCATACCAAATTGCAAGGAGGTTACCCATGAAACCGCGACACGAATTTAAGCACAGTCTCAATTATATGGACTATATGATTCTGCGCAACAAGCTGCGGGCCATTTTGCCCCACGACCGCAATGTGGGTGAAAACGGAGAGTATATCATCCACAGTCTCTATTTTGACACGCCGGAGGATAAGGCTTTGCTTGAAAAGCTGAACGGCGTCAACCGCAGAGAAAAATTTCGCCTGCGCCGCTATAACAACGATACGGAGTTTATCAAGCTGGAGAAAAAAAGCAAAGTAAACGGGATTTCCTACAAGGAGTCCAGCCGCCTTTCCCGGGAAGAGACAACCATGCTTCTCCAAGGGGAATGGGGCTGGATGGTGCAGCAGGAGCGCCCCTTGGTGGCCGAGCTTTACAGCAAAATGAACGGCCATCTTTTACAACCGAAAACCATTGTGGACTATACCCGGGAGCCATTCATCTATCGCGCAGGCAACGTCCGCATCACCTTTGACCGGGATATACGCACCGGGCTGCGCTCCAAGGACTTTTTGGGCGAGGATATTCCGACGCTTCCGGCGGGGGATGAGCTTGTGATTCTTGAAGTCAAATACGACGAGTTCATCCCGGGCTTTATCGCTGACCTGCTGCAATTGGGGAACCGAAAAGCGTCGGCCTGCTCCAAATATGCTTTGTGCCGCACCTACGGATAAGCAATCAACAACATAATGAAACGATAAAGGAGATTATTTTCATGACCTTTGATGATATTTTTAAATCAAGCTTCCTGGAGAATGTGACCAGCATCTCTCTTTTGGATATGGTGCTTGCCCTGGGCCTTGCCTTTGGCATCGGGGTATTCATCTTTCTTATCTACAAAAAAACCTTTAAGGGCGTGATGTATTCCGCCAGCTTCGGTGTTTCTCTCATTGCGTTAAGCATGGTTACCACCCTTGTTATTTTGGCGGTTACCAGCAACGTTGTGCTTTCCCTCGGCATGGTGGGCGCGCTGTCCATTGTCCGCTTTCGCACGGCAATCAAGGAACCGCTGGATATCGTGTTCCTTTTCTGGTCCATCGCTTCGGGAATTGTTCTGGCGGCGGGCATGATTCCTCTGGCTGTGTTTGGCAGCCTGTTCATCGGCATCATTCTGCTGGTCTTTGTAAACCGCAACTCTGTGGATACGCCCTATATTGTTGTACTTTCCTGCATGGATGCCGAAAGCGAACAAAATGCGGCTCAAAAGTTGAAGGGATTTGTCAAAAAGAGCGTGATTAAAAGCAAAACCGTCAGTCAAAAGGGCATTGAGCTGAACTATGAGATTCGTCTCAAATCGGATGATACCGCATTTGTCAATACGCTGAGCGAACTGCCCGGGGTGCAGAATATCGTGCTGGTCAGCTATAACGGTGAGTATATGGGATAGGAGGCGCGTCCATGTTAAGGCATAAATACACGACGCCGATCTGTATAGCAATTGTTGCGGCTATGCTGCTGACAACGATTCTGTTTGTATTTGGCGAATCTTTCGGACTGTCGGTGGCGCAGACGGAAATGCCCTATGTGGAATCTCTCTTTTCTACCGACCGCGTCCACATGCTGGATATTGTGGTTGAGGAGGACGACTGGCAGGAAATGCTGGACAGCGCCTCGAATAAAGAATATATTGCCGCCAGCATTGTGCTGGATGGGAATTCGGTGAAAAACGTCGGCCTGCGCACCAAGGGAAACTCCTCTCTTTCCAGCATTGTAAGCTCCGATTCCGACCGGTACAGCTTTAAAATTGAGTTTGACCATTACCAGACGGGTCAAACCTATTATGGGCTGGATAAGCTGGCCCTCAACAACATTGTGCAGGACAGTACCTATCTGAAGGATTATATCAGCTATCAGATGATGAACGAGTTTGACGCGGATTCTCCCTTGTGCAGCTTCATTTATATCACCGTCAACGGGGAGGATTGGGGCCTGTATCTGGCCGTGGAAGGGATTGAAGATGCCTATGCCAGCCGAAACTATGGCTCGGATTCCGGGCAGATTTATAAGCCGGATAGCATGAATATGATGGGCGGCGGCAATGGGGATAATGATGAAACCCGCGAAATACCCGACGGGAACAACCGCCAGCAATTCCGCCAGGCCGTCGATGCAAACACAGAGCAGCAGACACAGCAAGCAGCTGAGACAAGCTCGGAGCAGCAGACAAAGGAAATTGTCGATGCAGACCCGGAAAAGCAGTCCCGTGAAACTGCTGATACAAACGCGGAACAAAACACGGCGGTGAATCAGGACATTGCGGATATCAGCGAAAGCGCCGTGCCCTCTGCTGAGAATCAAGGCGATTCGGGAGGGGGACGGCAGGGAGGAGGTGCGGGCGGCATGGGTGGCGGAAGTACCGATGTGGCGCTGGTCTACTCGGACGACAACTACGACAGCTATTCCAATATTTTTGACAATGCCGTTTTTGATATCACAGATGCCGATAAGGAGCGGCTGATCTCCACATTGAAACAGCTTTCGGATGGGGAAAACCTTGAGGAAATTGTCAATATTGAAGAAGTTCTGCGATATTTTGTCGTACACAACTTTGTGCTGAATTTTGACAGCTATACCGGAAGCATGATGCACAACTATTATCTGTACGAAAAAGACGGGATGCTTTCCATGATCGCCTGGGACTACAACCTTGCCTTCGGCGCTTTTTCAGGCGGAGGAAATGCCCAAAGCGGAACGTCTTCCGCCACGTCACTTATCAATTACCCGATTGATACCCCGGTTTCCGGTACCACGCTGGAGGAGCGCCCTCTATTAGGGAAGCTGCTTGAAAATGAAACCTATCTGGAGCTTTATCATCAGCTTTTTGGTGAATTCATTTCCAACTATTTTGACAACGGAGAGTTTGAGCAAATGATTGACAGTACCGTTGCTCTGATCTCCCCTTACGTTGAAAAAGATCCCACCGCGTTTTGCACCTACGAGGAGTTTACCGAAGCCTGGGCCATGCTCAAAAGCTTTTGCCTGCTGCGGGCCCAGAGCGTGCAGGGCCAGCTTGACGGAACCATTCCCTCTACCAGCGAGGGGCAGAAGGCAGACAGCGCAAGTTTCGTGGATGCTTCCGCGATTGACATAAAAAGTATGGGCTCCAATACAGGCGGCATGGGCGGCGGAGAAAATTCCCGACCGGGCGGCCAGCAGACAGATGTGCAGGCGGACACGCAGTCTGGTGAAACGAATCCGGTTCCCGTTGATGCGGCGGGTGGGGAAGAGGACAGTGCGCAAGCTGCTCCTCCCGCAGGAACGGGAGACGACGGGCAGTTTCAGGATCAGAATGCTTCAACGGAATCCGGAGAGGATACTTCTCAGGATAGTACCGCAAAGGATGATACCGTGCAGGAAGATGCGCAGGTCTTTGGAGAGGGCTTCCCACCCGGGGACGGTGGGCGGGAGGGGAGACCTTCCGGAAATCGCCCGCAGGGCATCGGAAGCTGGCAGGAAACTGCCTCTGCATCCAATCAGATGTATTACTATTATCTGGCGGCAGCCGTGCTGTTTCTTGCCGTAGGCATTATTGCTGCTCGGCAGTTCCGGGTTCATCGCTGATTTTCTTTTTTGTAAGCATTAAATCAATAGGAAAGCGCCGCATCCTTCTTTTACTGAAAAGAGGATGCGGCACTTTTTGCCCGCGGAAATACGATGGAATTGCCCTGACAGTAAAAGAAGGGCCCGGTAAGGAGCGGTGGGCAGGGGAGAGCCGGTGTAGAATATACTGCCGGGCAAAGCAAACCCCAAACAGATACTTGTTGGCGAGATCGGCTTCGTAAACGGAGAATTAATGCCGTGCTTGCAAAGTCTGGCGCTTCCGTGTATAATCAGCAAAGTGAATTTTATGGCGTTGCGGGGCTGCATTTCAAGCTGTCTCCATGCTGCTTTTGAAAGGATTCGGTGGCCTTAGTCAGTCGTTTGCAGAATGAATGCATACTCAGTTTTGCATATGCATCGGATATACATGCGTATGCAATGCATATGCAAACGAGCGACTTCTCGGGTTTACCGGACGAGACGTTACCGCATAAAACTTCAGGGATTAGGAGCTATTCATGTTTAAAGTGATTGCGTATCAAGGCCGGGCGCGGCGGGGCGTTTTTTCCTGCGCCCACGGCGGCGAGGTTCAGACCCCAGTATTTATGAATGTGGGCACGCAGGGCGCCATTAAAGGCGGCGTCAGTGCCTTGGACCTCAAAGAAATCGGCTGCCAGATTGAACTTTCCAACACCTATCACCTCCATTTGCGGCCCGGAGACGGAATTGTGCGGGAGATGGGCGGCCTCCACAAGTTCATGGGCTGGGATGGCCCAATTCTCACGGATTCGGGCGGGTTTCAGGTGTTTTCTCTGGCGTCTTTGCGGAAAATCCGGGAGGAGGGTGTGACCTTTGCCTCCCACATCGACGGGCATCGGGTTTTCATGGGACCGGAGGAGTCCATGCGCATTCAGTCCAACCTTGGAAGCGACATTGCCATGGCGTTTGATGAATGCGTGGAGAATCCTGCGACGCACGAATACGCCGAGGCGTCCTGCAAACGGACGGCCCGGTGGCTGGAGCGGTGCATCGCGGAGCACGAGCGGCTGGGCGCCTTGCCGGACACCGTGAATCCCAAGCAAATGCTCTTTGGCATCAATCAGGGGGCCACGTTTTCAGACCTGCGGGTGTGGCATATGAAGGAAATTGCCAAGCTCAACTGCGACGGCTACGCCATCGGCGGACTTGCGGTGGGGGAGCCTGCGGAGGTGATGTACGAGGTCATCGACGCAGTGGAGCCTCACATGCCCAAGGAGAAGCCCCGGTATCTTATGGGCGTGGGCACGCCCAGCAACATTATCGAGGCTGTCGCCCGGGGCGTGGACTTTTTTGACTGCGTGATGCCCTCCCGCAACGGACGGCATGGAAAGCTGTTCACCTGGGAGGGGACGGTGAATATCATGAATCGGAAGTACGAGACGGACCCTGCCCCGGTGGGCGAGAGCTGCGGCTGTCCCTGCTGTCGCAGCTTTTCCAGAGCATATCTGCGCCATTTGTTTAAGGCGGACGAGGTGCTGGCCCTGCGGCTGTCCGTGCTGCACAATCTCTGGTTCTATAATGAGCTGATGCACAAGATCCGGGACGCGCTGGATTCCGGGACATTTGACGCATTTCGGGAAAAATACAGCGGAAAGCTGGAGCAACGGGTGTAAGCCTTGAAAAAGGGCTTGCAAATTTTGGTTGCTTTGGATATAATAAATTCATTCTGATAACACAAAGGAGTATTTGCCCTATGGATCCTACAACAATCATGATGCTGGTAGTTCTGATCGGCGTGTTCTACTTCATGATCATCCGTCCGGAAAACAAGCGGAAAAAGTCTGCCCAGCAGCTGCGCGACAGTCTGAAAAAGGGTGACAAGCTCACCACCATCGGCGGAATCGTGGGTTCCATCGTGCAGGTGAACGACGACACGATTATCATTGAAACCAGTGAGGACCGCGTCCGCATGGAAATTACCAAGTGGGCCGTATCCACCACCGGCGTGCAGACTTCTACCGACCCCAAGGCCAAGCAGAAGCAGGAGAACAAGCCTGCGGAGCAGGCGGCTGAGGAACCTGTCGCAGAGGAGCAGTCTGCTGAGACAGAACAGCCCGCCGGAGACGGCGAAAAGAAGTCCTGGGACCCCGAGGTGTAAAAGCGCCGGGGTAAAACCGGGACTACCCTTCATAAACAAACCTCTCCCGTCATATGCTGGTAAAGAGCATATGACGGGGGAGGGCTTTTTATGGCCAAACGAAAAATGCCCGGATGGGCAGGTTTTTTGGAGGGAGCGGCGCTGTCGCTGGGGCTTTACATCGGATTTCAATGTTTGCTTGCGCTGCTGACCATCAAGGGTGTCATGCCGGAGGAGATGGCGTTCCGCTTTCAGGCGGCAAGCGGAGTGCTGGCGGCCTGGGCTGGGGGAACGCTGTCAATTCGCCGCACGGAGGTGGGGCCTTTGTGGGCTGCGCTGGGGTCCGCGGTAATTTTTGCAGCCACGCTGGCCTTGGGCGGAATACTGCTTTGCGATGATTTGGTCTGGTCCGGAGAAAGTCTTATTTTGCTGGCGGCGGCGCTGGTAGGAGGCTTGCTGGCCGCGTTGCTGGGCCGAAAACCCGGAAAAAAGAAGAAGCAATCCCGCACTGGACCTGCCCGCCGGGCAAAGGTGGGGAAGAAGAGCTGATGTGTCCCTTGTGATTTTCACCAAATTTTTGGAGTTTTTTCAGATTTTTCCAAAAATTATTTAGCAGGGACTTTGAACCGCGGGATCATGTATTGGCACAGATGTAGTGGGGTCCGCTTGTGAGCGGACCCCACATCTTGACGTTTGCACTAGCGAAAGAACTATTTAAAACATTCGGTTTCTTAAGTTTACATAATGTTATTGACATAACATTTTGTCATAGTTTACAAAAAATAGAGGATTCTCGAAAAGCCCTTGCGGTCCGTGGAAAAAAGCAATATATTAGTAAGGACGATATTTACGTCAACCGACTTCTAACCTGTCCGCCCGCCGCATAGATTTGCGTGAGGTGAGGCGCTTTGTTTGTGGGGTCGGTGGGTGGCGGACGCCGCCTGATGCGGAGCGGACGCGGTCCGTGGCTCCGCTTGTTGCTGTTAGCCGCCTGTTTTCTTGTGGGCCTGTTTTTGGGACAGGTTCTTTCCGCCCGCGTAAGTGCGGAAACAGCCAGAGAGCTGACGGAGTATTTAAACGGCTATTTTTCATTGAGCACCCCGCCGGAGCCAACCGGGAGGACGGTGCTTTCTGCACTGGCAGTCTATTTTCGTTATCCATTGCTGGCGTTTTTGCTGGGCTTTGCCTCGGTGGGCGCGGTGCTTCTTCCGGCGGTGACGGCGGCATACGGTTTTTTTCTTTCGTTTTCCGTATGCTGTCTTACGGCGGCTTTCGGCCCCGGCGGCGTGCTTTTGGCGCTGGCGGTCTTTGGCCTGCGCTGCCTGATTACGCTTCCATGCTATTTTGCGGTGGCGGTCCCGGCGCTGGAAAAGTCCGTGGCGCTGGCGGCATTGTCTCTTGAAAAGGGAGGGCGACCCTCGCCCCCGGTTTATAATAAAGCCTGGTGGCTTCGGTTTGCGGTGGTGAGCGCGGTCCTGTCCGCCGGTGTGCTGACGGAACTGCTGGTAACTCCGTGGCTTTTAAACTGGGTTTTGGGAATGATTCTCCGGTAACATAAAAATTTTAAAAACCGTGCCGAACAAATTATTTTAAACGGCAGCGAGAGAGGGGGAACTTTTACTGTGGCGGTGGATTACCTGAAGCTTTACGAAAAATATCTGACCGCAGAAAAGGGCTCCTCCGTCAATACGGTGTCCGCCTATCTGCGGGACGTGGCCCAGTTTCAGGAGTTTCTCCATGTGGAGGAGGGCAGTGAGCTGCGCCGCGCCGCGCCCGAGATGGTTCAGCGCTATATGGATTGGATGCATACGAAGGGCAAGTCTGCTGCCTCGGTAACGCGGTTTCTGGCTGCTGTCAAGTCCTTTTACAGCTTTATGGTTTCCTCCGGCTCCATGGCAGCCAGCCCCGCGAGAGGGCTGACGGCCACAAAGGCGGAGCGGCGGTATCCTGAAATTCTCACCAGCAAGGAAGTGGAGCTGTTCTTGGAGCAGCCCCGCTGCATGGACGCCAAGGGTTTCCGCGACCACGCCATGCTGGAGTTGCTGTACGCCACCGGCATCCGCGTCAGCGAGCTGATTGCGCTGGATGTGAACGATCTGAATTTGTCGGCGGGTTTTTTGCGCTGCGCCAGCCGTGGTCGGGAGAGGATCATCCCCCTGTATCCTGCGGCGGTGAAGGCCCTGCGTGATTATGAACTGAGCATCCGGCCGGAAATCATCGCGGATATGGACGAGCGGGCTCTGTTCGTGAATATGAACGGTGAACGCATGAGCCGACAGGGCTTCTGGAAAATTATCAAGTATTATCAGGACAAGGCCGGGATTCAAAAGGACATCACGCCCCACACCCTGCGTCATTCTTTTGCTGTCCACCTGCTGGAAAACGGAGCCGATTTGCGCTCTATCCAGGAAATGCTGGGCCACGCGGATATTTCCTCCACGCAGATTTACACTCATGTAATAAAGAATCAGCTCAAGGACGTGTACAACAAGGCTCATCCCAAGGCGTGAATCAAACAGGAGCTAGCCGGGGCTGGTGCGGGAGCTTTCCCGCGCCAGCTCCTTATTTATGTTTAAAAAATTTTTAGTCAGAGCAAATCAAAATGGACGGATGGATGCTCTAATGAGTAGAGAGGGGGGATCGGGTGGACCGGGAAGAATTTGTTCGGAGGACGGAGGCCCTGCGGACGCGGCTGTATCGCACGGCCTTTGCGTATCTTGGCGGCGAGGCATCGGCTCTGGAGGCTGTGGACGAGACGGTGTATCAGGCACTGGGGCATCTGCACCAACTTCGTGAGCCGGACTATTTTGAAACGTGGCTTACCCGCATTCTCATCAATGAGTGTGGACGGGAGCTGCGACGGCTGAAGCACCAGCGCCCGGAGGAATATCTGCCGGAGGCGGGGGAGAGCTTCAACTACGACGCGCTGCCTTTGCGGGAGGCGGTGGCCCGACTTCCGCAGGAACTTCGGCAGGTGATTGCACTGCGGTACTTCGGGGATTTGACACTGGCGGAAACCGCCCGTGCCCTGAGCATTCCGCAGGGAACCGTGGTTACCCGCCAGCGCAGAGCGCTGACGCTGCTGAGACTGGAACTGGAGGAGGGAGAACCATGAACCGAAACGAGGAATACGTGATGCTGCGCGCTTCGATTGTGGAGCCGCCTCAGCTTGAATATACGGTAACAAGAGCCTTGAAGCGAAACGGCAAAGCCCTCAGGCGCGTCCGCCTTTTCGGCGTTCCCGTCGGGAGCCTTGCGGCGTGCTTCCTCGGCTTTATGCTGCTGGTAAACCTGTTTCCACCCTTTGCCCGGGCCTGCGGCGGTGTGCCGGTGCTGCGGGAGCTGGCAAGGGCGGTATCGTGGTCGCCGTCGCTCTCCGCCGCCGTAGAGCATGACTATGTGCAGCCTGTGGGACAGGAGCAGAGCAAAGACGGAATCACCGCACGGGTAGAATACCTGATTGTGGACCAGAAGCAGCTGGAGATTTTTTACTCGCTGGATTCCGACCGATACGAAGAGCTGGAATCAGACGCCAGCATAAAGCTGCCTGACAACAGCGACGGATACGGCAGTTCTAGCGGGTCGTATGGCACGTCAAACGGAGAGCTGCGTCAAATGACGGTGAATTTCGTGGAGCGGGATATGCCGGAACGCCTGACCCTGCTTCTGGATGTCTATCAGAACATCTATGAGAACGGCGGGACGGAGCCGAATACCAGAGAAGAGTCTATGGAGGAGACATATTTCGGTTCCCATGATCGTGAACCGGACATTCTGGCAGCGTTTAATTTTGACCTTTCCTTCGATCCCCAATTCACCGCCCAAGGCGAAATCGTGGAGGTGGGGCAGACCTTCCAAATCGACACACAGACACTGATACTGGAGCGCGCAGAGATTTATCCGACCCACCTGCGATTGGACTTCGGCTATGTTCCTGAAAACACCGCATGGCTGAAGGGATTGGAGTTTTACGTGGAAAACGAGCGGGGCGAGCGGTTTGACCCGGTGCGCAACGGGCTTACCGCCAGCGGAGACGAATCCTCTCCATCCACAGTGACCTATTGGATGGATTCCACGTATTTCAGAAAGAGTAAAGAATTAACGCTTTACATCGAACAGGTGCGCTGGCTGGATAAGGGCCGGGAAAAAATTCGACTGAACTTGGTTACGGGGGAGCACGATTTCCTGCCGGACGGCGCGGAGCTTGCTGGGATTCAGCGGCTTGACAGCGGAAATTTGCTGACATTCCGGGCAAAGCAGTATCGGGAAAACAATATGTACTGCCTTTGGAACGGGTATCTGGATGAAAACGGGGAGGAGCAGTCCTTTTCCTCCTCCGGTTCTTCCTACACCTATCAGGACTTGGACACGGGCGAATATCTGGACGGCAGCACATCCGGCTTCTTTTACGAGACGGTTCCGCTGCCTGCGGCTGTTGGTCTGGAGGTTTGGCTAAAGCCGGTCTTTACCCGGGTGACAGACCTTCCTGTTCCTGTGAAGGTTCCCATCAGATAAAAGACAGCATAAAAAAGGAACGCCTTGAAACAGGCGTTCCTTTTTTCGGGTTGCGTATCCCGCTGTGATTTGCTATAATAGTTTTGATTGTGCGAAAGGGGGGCGCTATGCGGATTCTTGGAATTGATCCCGGCGTGGCTACCATCGGCTTCGGGCTGGTGGAAGCGGACCGAGGAAGCGCGCGCATGGTGACCTACGGCACCGTCACTACTCCTGCGGGCCTGCCACTTTCCCAACGGCTATATCAGATTTCCGGGGATATGGAGGCTTTGATCGGCAAGCTGAAGCCAGAGGTGATTGCCGTGGAAGAGCTGTTTTTTAACAACAACATTACCACTGGCATCGCCGTGGCCCACGGTCGGGGCGTTATTTTACTGTCTGCTGAGAAATGCGGCGTACCGCTGTTCGAGTATACGCCGTCTCAGGTGAAAATGGCGGTGGTGGGATACGGCAAAGCGGAGAAGCGTCAGGTGATGGACATGACCCGGCGGCTTCTGAATCTGAAATCCGTCCCCCGTCCCGACGACGCCGCCGACGCTCTGGCGTTGGCTCTTTGTCATGCAAGGAGTTTTACTTCACGGCTTCCGCAGATGAGTGGCGTAAAAGAGACAATCTGAACCATAAGACGCGAGGCACAGCCTGTATTTGAACGAAGAATGGGAGGAGTCCTGTGTTTTACTATCTAAACGGCACTGTGGCCGAGGTACAGCCCAATCTGGCGGTAATTGATTGCGGCGGTGTTGGCTATGCCTGCGCCACCACGGGGCACACACTGTCGGGCCTGAAAAAGGGAGAAAAGGCAAAGCTGTACACCCATTTTCATGTGGCGGAAAACGCCTTTGGACTTTACGGATTTGGAAGTCCTGCAGAGCTTGGCAGTTTCAAGCTGCTCATCGGCGTGTCCGGCGTGGGGCCCAAGGCGGCGCTGGCAATTCTGTCCGTTTCCACCCCGGAAACCCTGGCCATGTCAGTGATTACGGGGGATGAAAAGGCCCTGACGGCGGCCCCCGGCATCGGGAAAAAGATTGCTCAGCGCATTATTCTAGAGTTGAAAGATAAAATGAGTAAAGAGAGCGCCGCCAACGGCTTTGCGCTGGGCACAGGGGGCGCCGCAGTCAGCGCGGATTTCACCAGCAAGACAATGGAGGCTGCCGCGGCCCTGAGCGTGCTGGGCTACTCTTCGGCAGAAACGGCCGCAGCGATGAAGGGCGTGGACACACAAAGCCTGCCGCTGGAAGAAATTATCCGGGCCTGCCTGAAAAAAATGGCGCGGTAAGCGCCAATCTGCGGGTGTATCTGAGATACCCGGAGGCTGAAATACCGGGAAGCTTTCTTCCCCATAAATAAAGAAAAAAGGATTGCCGCGGTGCGACATGTGCCGCTGCGATACAGGAAAGGAGAACGGCTATGGCAAAATACGAGCGTCGGTTTCAAGGGGAGTTTGAAAGCTCGCTGAACGTTCTGCACGCCGGGATTTTAAACGGCAGTGCGTCTGCCACCTATGAGGACGGCAGCGACTATGCCGCTGCCGACGTGCGCTGCGCTGTGAGGGTTTACGAGCGGTACAGCTATGCAGGGGGAAACCGGGTCAGCCTGAATCTGACCCTGATGGGCTACGGAACGGATTTATTCCTCACCGTGATTACTTCCGGCGGAAGTCAGGCCATGTTTTTTAAGCTCAACACCTTGGGTGAAGAAGCGTTTCTTGATACCGTACGTGATATAGCGGAATCTCTGTAAAGGAAAATTGCTGCACAGAGAAACGCGCCTGATTTGGGGGAAGTGAGCAGTTGAGCATTGACTTTGGAAGCGACATTTATGAGGAGCCCATCGTCGCCAAAACCTTTCTTGAGGAGGACGGCGGTGAAATTTCCCTGCGCCCCCGGGCGCTGCGGGACTACATAGGGCAGGAAAAGGCCAAGGAAAATCTGAGCGTGTTTATTGCCGCCGCCAAGCAGCGGACGGAGCCGCTGGACCATGTGCTGCTTCACGGTCCTCCGGGACTTGGCAAAACTACGCTGGCGGGGATCATCGCGGGGGAGATGGGGGTCAACATCCGTATAACCTCCGGTCCTGCCATTGAAAAACCGGGAGATTTGGCGGCGCTTTTAACGAATCTTTCAGAAAACGACATTCTGTTTGTGGATGAGATTCACCGGCTGAACCGGGCCGTGGAGGAAATTTTGTACCCGGCCATGGAAGACTACGCGCTGGACATCATTGTGGGCAAAGGACCCTCCGCAAATTCCATCCGTCTGGATCTGCCCCGGTTTACACTGATCGGGGCAACCACCCGGGCGGGCCAGCTTTCCGCGCCTTTGCGGGACCGTTTTGGCGTGACGCTGCGGCTGGAGCTGTATTCTTCGGAGGAATTGGCCCTGATAGTCACGCGCAGCGCCGGGATTTTGAATGTCCCCATTGAGGACGCGGGCGCGTTTGAGATTGCCAAGCGCAGCAGGGGGACGCCCCGTATCGCCAACCGGATGCTCCGCAGGGTGCGGGATTTCGCGCAGGTAAAAGCCGACGGCGTCATTACAAAGACGGTGGCCGATCACGCGTTAAACGCGTTGGAGGTGGACTATCTAGGCCTTGACTCCGTGGACCGGCGGATGCTTTCCTCCATTGTTGAAAACTACGGCGGCGGCCCGGTGGGTCTGGAGACACTGGCTGCCACCATCGGAGAGGAATCCGTGACGCTGGAAGACGTTTACGAACCGTATCTGATGCAATTGGGCTTTCTCACCCGCACGCCCCGGGGCCGGTGTGTAACCCACCGGGCGTATACCCATCTGGGGCTGAGCGTCCCCGGCGGGCCGGAGCAGCTCTCCTTTTGATTTTTGAATAGAACGAGGTATATAATATGGGCAAACTCTTTGGGACCGACGGTATCCGCGGAGTGGTGGGGGAAACCCTCACGGCGCAGGAGGCATTTCGCGTGGGGCAGGCCGTGGCCGCCGTGCTGACAGAGGATTTGGGCCGCCGCCCGGTGGTTTTGATCGGTAAAGACACCCGCGTTTCTTCCGATATGCTGGAATCTGCCCTGATGGCAGGCATCTGCGACGTGGGCGGCGACGTGAAGCCGCTGGGGACCATTCCCACTCCCGCTGTGGCGTATCTGACAGTGCGGGAGCGGGGTGACGCGGGCATTGTGATTTCCGCGTCCCACAATCCTTACGAGCACAACGGAATTAAGGTGTTTAACGCCCAGGGCTATAAGCTATCCGACGAGGTAGAGCTGCGGGTAGAAGAGAAAATTTTGTCTGGCGGGCCCATCAAGTCCCGTACCCGGGATGAAATCGGACGCCGCCACCACGGAATGCGACAGCTAAAGCGGGACTACATAGATTTTGTGGCAGGTACGGTTGAGAGCGACCTTGCGGGACTGCGCATTCTGGCGGACTGCGCCAATGGCGCGGCCACCGCCACTGCGCCGGAGCTGTTCGGCCGGTTTAAGGCCCATACGGATTTCATCCATACCCAGCCCGACGGCGTGAATATCAACAGCCGATGCGGCTCCACGTATCTTACGGACCTTGCGGCTGCGGTGGTAAAGGGAAAGTACGACGTGGGCGTGGCCTTTGACGGGGACGCCGACCGCTGCCTTCTGGTGGACGAAACGGGCGGACATATTGACGGCGACAAGGTGATGGCCGTGTGCGCTGCGGACATGAAACGCAGGGGCAAGCTCAACGGAAACGCCTTGGTTGCCACCGTGATGAGCAACCTGGGCCTGCACGAGTTCTGCCGCACAGGCGGGCTGGAGTTGGTTTGCACCGACGTGGGAGACCGGAACGTGCTGGAAGAAATGCTCCGAAGCGACTTCCGCATCGGCGGCGAGCAGTCCGGGCACACCATTTTTACAGATTTGGAAACCACCGGAGACGGGCAGGTCACCGCGCTTCAGTTTTTGCAGGTTTTGAAAACCTCCGGAAAAAAGGCCTCGGAGCTGGTATCTGTCTGTCCGACGTATCCTCAGGAGCTGATTAACGTGCCTGTCGACCATCAGCGGGGCGTGAAGGAGGCGATTATGGCCTCGTCCGCTCTGCAAAGCGCCGTGAAAGCGGAAGAGGAGGCCATGGGCGGCGAGGGCCGCATTCTGGTGCGTCCCTCCGGAACGGAAGCGCTAATTCGTGTCATGGTGGAGGCGAAAACCACCGAAAAGGCGCGTAAAACAGCTGAAAAGCTTTCGGATTTTGTGCGAAACCTAAAAATCTGACAGATGCCGCAGAGCGGAATTGCCAGAATTTTCAAAAGAAATTTTAACGAATTTTATATTTCTCTTGACAAAATTTGTGTTCAAAAGGTATAATAACGTATGTGCAAGTGCGAAGAGTCTAATTCATTCTGTGCAGACGGCCTTTCGGATGAGGAGCTGTGTGTTCGTGCCGCCCGCGGGAATCGTGGGGCGGAGGAGCGGCTGGTTTCCAAATACACCCGTCTGGTCCGCTCCTGTGCCCGTCCGTTCTTTCTGATCGGAGGCGACAGCGAGGATTTGCTGCAGGAGGGAATGATCGGACTGATGAAGGCCGTCCGGGAATACGACGGAGAAAGGGACGCCTCTTTTCGCACCTTTGCCGAAACCTGTGTCCGCAATCGTCTGCTTTCAGTTCTGCGCGCCGCCTCCCGCGGCAAGCATATGCCTCTGAACCAGTCGGTTTCTCTTGATACACCCTTCTTTGATCGCGACTCCTACACCCTTGGTACCCGGGATCTGACGCAGCGCAGCCCTGAAGATTTTCTGATCGACAGGGAGCACACGAGCAGTCTCTTGTTTGGTGTTCGGAAACAGTTGTCCGAGTTTGAAGCGAAGATTTTGGGGTATTATTTAGACGGTTTATCTTGTCGGGAAATTGCCGAAACCGTGGGCAAATCCCCCAAATCCGTGGACAACGCCGTGCAGCGGATCCGTCGTAAGGTGGCACGGCAACTTCTTTCCGGCGATTTCAGCAAGAGCTGAACGCAATATATTTTTCTTTTCAAAGAGAGGGTAAAATCATGTACGAAGACAAGACTTTAGTGTGCAAAGAGTGTGGGCAGGAGTTCGTGTTCACTGCCGGTGAGCAGGAGTTCTATGCCGAGCGCGGCTTCCAGAACGAGCCTCAGCGCTGCAAGGGCTGCCGCGATGCCCGCAAGACCGCTTCCCGCGGTCCCCGGGAGTATTTCGCCGCTGTTTGCGCATCCTGCGGCGGTGAGGCTCGCGTTCCCTTCGAGCCCAAGTCCGACCGTCCTGTGTATTGCAGCGAGTGCTTCGCCAAGATGCGCGAGGAGCAGAGATAACGAAAGTCATCTCAGAGGAACGCCCAAAAGGGCGTTCCTCTTTTTACGCCTTTTTTACAGACGCACCGTTTGTTGGCAAACGGTGTAGAATTACAACGCCGTTTTTTCAAAGCTTTGCATATAAAAGGCAGGTTTTGCCTTTTTACATGAAATTTTCCCCGGATTTCTCTTGAAATTAGAGGGAAAACGGGGTATAATACTTAAAAGTGAACGGAGCTTTGCTCCGATAAACTGAACTTTTGGAGGCAAACTTATGGTTGAAATTACTAAGGACACCATCATCGGTGATATTCTGGACGTGGCTCCTCAGACCGCGCCGATTTTCTTTTCCATCGGAATGCACTGCCTTGGCTGCCCTTCCTCCCGCGGCGAAACCGTGGAGGAGGCCTGCATGGTTCATGGCGTGGACGTGGACAAGCTGTTGGCGCTGGTCAACGAAGAAGCCAACAAGGCTGCGGAATAAGGCTTTTTCAAGGAAGAATCTGACAGAACGCATACGGGAAATCCGTATGCGTTCCGTTTGTCAGCAGTTGCCGGGGAGCGGCAGGAACTTTCCCGTTTGCAGCGGGCCGGAGGGAGATAGAGAACGGTAATGAATACACGGAAACTTGAGCTATCGGCCCGGCTTCAGTTACTGGCGGACTGGGTCCCCCAAGGCGCCGCCATGGCGGACGTGGGGACGGACCACGCCTATCTCCCGGTCAATCTGACGCTGGAGGGACGGCTCCGCTCCGCCATTGCCTGCGATCTGCGGTCCGGCCCCTTGAGCCGGGGGGAAGATACCGCACGGCGCTTCGGCGTTTTTGAGCGGATTGACTTCCGGCTGTGCGACGGGCTTACCGGAGTGGGACCGAAAGAAGCAGATACCGTGGTGATTGCGGGTATGGGTGGGGAGAACATCGTTTCCATTCTCGCCGCCGCCCCATGGACGGCGGACGGCAGTCACACACTGCTGCTTCAGCCACAGTCCCGGGCAGAGGAGCTGCGGAACTTTCTCAGTGCCAACGGCTACACCATCTTCCGGGAACGTCTGGTGGAGGATCGGGGAACCATTTACCCCGTGCTGGAGGTTGGGGCAGGCTGTCAGAGCCTGTCACCAGGGCAGATATACGGCGGTGCTTACCTGACAGGGGACCCGCTGGGCGGACAGTATCTTGTGGAGCAGATTTTAAGGCTACAGACGGCGGTAGCCGGACTTAACCGTGGAAGCGGACCGGAAACGTGGGAAAAAGCGGACCGGCTGCGGGACGTGATCGGGTCCCTGCTGGAATTATGGGAGGAGTGGCGCCATGCCAACGGCTCTTGAAATTGAAAAAAGTCTGTTTGATCTTGCGCCCAAAGCCGGTGCAATGGACTGGGACAACGTGGGTCTGCTGGTGGGCGACCCGGCTGCGGAGATCACCCGCGCTCTGGCGGCGCTGGATGTGACGGAAGCGGTTGCCGATGAGGCGATTGCAAAAGGCTGTCAATTGATCGTTGCCCACCATCCCGTGATGAACTGTCGGTGGCTCCCTGTGCAGACTCTGCGGGAGGATACCCCTCAGGGGCGGCTGCTGCGGAAACTGGTCCGGGCGAATATGTGCGTGATTTGTATGCATACGAATTTGGATGTGGCGGAGGGCGGCGTCAACGACGTGCTGGCCCGCACTCTCCGTTTGGAGGACCCTGGGCCCCTTGATGGGACGGATGGGCTTATTCGCATGGGACGGCTCCCGGCACCCATGGCGCTGCGGGATTTTGCCGCCTGCGTCTCTCAGGCGCTGGGCTGCAACGGTGTGCGCTATGCCGACACGGGAAAGCCGGTACTTCGTGTGGCTGTGGGCGGTGGAGCCTGCGGCGAATACGCGGACGCGGCTGCTGCCGCTGGGTGCGATACCTTTGTGACCTCCGATTTGGGCTACCACGCGTTTCTGGACGCGGAGGGGAAGGGCATCAATCTGCTGGACGCAGGCCATTTCCCCACGGAGGACCCGGTCTGCCATGCGCTGATTGCTTGGTTGCAGAAAAAATTCCCCGGGCTTTCCATTGAAAAATCCGCTTCCCACCGGGAAGTCATTCAATTCTACATCAAAGGAGAATAAACATATGTCTGGACATTCCAAGTGGCATAACATTCAAAAGACCAAGGGCGCAGCGGACGCGAGACGATCCGCGGCATTCACCAAGGTGGCAAAGGAGATCCTCGTTGCCGTGAAGGAAGGCGGCGGCGGCGATCCCAACAACAATTCCCGTCTTGCCACGGTCATTGCAAAGGCCAAGGCAGTGAATATGCCCAACGACAATATCAAGCGCACCATCGAGAAAGCTTTGGGCGCAGGCAATACGGAGAGCTTTGAGGCCATTACCTATGAGGGCTACGGACCGGGTGGTGTAGCCGTCATTGTGGAGGCCCTCACCGACAATCGCCAGCGCACTGCGCCGGAGGTTCGCCACGCTTTTGACAAGTGCAACGGCAACATGGGCGCTCCCGGCTGCGTCAGCTGGTCGTTTGACCGCAAGGGCGTCATCGTCATTGACAACGAGGATGGTGAGCTGGACGAGGATACCGTGATGATGGACGCGCTGGAAGCCGGTGCGGCGGACTTCACCGCCGACGGACCGGCTCTTGAGATCAACACCGACCCGGATTCCTTTAACGCCGTGGTAAAAGCACTGGAGGAGAAGGGGTACAGCTTTGTCAACGCCGACATCGAGATGGTTCCTCAGAACACCGTTGTGCTCAGCAGCGAGGGCGATGTGAAGAATATGGATAAGCTCATTGATATGCTGGAGGACAACGAGGATGTGCAGAATGTCTGGCACAACTGGGAGCAGGACTGAGTTGGACTGCCCCGTTTTCCGGACTATCTGCTGACCAAGAGAGTTTAAAGGCTTGCATTGAAAATACAGGAAGCCCGGGAGCAAGCTGCTCCCGGGCTTTTTTTCATCTGCATTCAACAAAACTTAGATTTTGTTGAATGCAGTAGTGAAGGTAGGTTTAAAAAAGCAGTGAAGTGGGGAGAAGCCGAATAAACCTAAAAACAATAAGAGGCCGCTAATAGCATGGCAGAGACATTGGGAAAAATTAAAAAACTCGGATGCGCCCGGCGCAGATGGGAGTTCGTACCGAAGCGGAAAGACAATCCTTCAAAAGGCAACTGATTGATAAAGGAAAATGGGTGGATACAGGGAAAAAGAACAAGCCCTGGCTGCGTGTTCCGCAGCCAGGGCCATATCTGATGCAAGCAAAACTGTAAGCCGGGTTCTGTATTTGACAGTCATCTATCTCGACGTACCGTTGCCGGCACGCTCCAGCCACCTCCCGGAAGCGGTCGGGCCAACCTGTTGCTTCCCCACGGTGTTGCTCCGGATAGAGTTTACAGCGACGGACTGTCTCCAGCCGTCGGGTGAGCTCTTACCTCACCTTTCCATCCTTACCGTCTTTTGCCAATCCACGGAAGCCGACAATTCCGCGTTCCGCCCGAGGGCAGCGCTAGCCGACGCGGCCCGACCGCCATGGAACGGCAAAAGACGGCGGTATATCTCTGTTGCACTTTTCCTGAAGTCGCCTTCGGCGGGCGTTACCCGTTATCCTTGCCCTGTGGAGCCCGGACTTTCCTCATAGACGGCCTTTCGGCCTGCCCACGCGACTGTCTGTTTTACTTGCCCGTTTATTTTACCTGCTCTTTCACTGCTTGTCAACAGCAAAGAAGATGAAAAATTTGAGGGGCCTGATTGCTATTTTTATTGCTTTGCGGTATACTGTTTTGAGTAATTTTTCCGCCCCTGCGGGCATTTTGGGAGGGACCGCTTATGACGTTACAGGAATACATCGCATCCATTCGGGAAAAAACCGTGGCCATTGTCGGAATCGGCGTCAGCAACACGCCGCTGATCGAGCTTCTGGCAAAATCGGGCGTCCGCGTTACCGCCTGTGACCGCAAAAGCCGCGAAGATCTGGGCTGTCAGGCCGGACGTCTGGAGGAGCTTGGCGTGACGTTAAAGCTGGGAGAGGATTACCTGAAGGATCTGACCCAAGACGTGATTTTCCGCACGCCGGGACTGCGACAGGACGTTCCCGAACTGCTGGCCGCCGCGGCGCGGGGAAGCGAGATTACCTCTGAAATGGAGGTCTTTTTTCAGGTGGCTCCCTGCATGCTGATTGCCATAACCGGAAGCGATGGAAAGACCACCACCACCACGCTCATCTCAGAGTTTTTGCGGGAGGCAGGAAAGACCGTCCATGTGGGCGGAAACATCGGCCGCCCGTTGCTGTGCGAGGCGGATGAAATGCGGCCAGAGGACTATGCCGTATTGGAGCTGAGCTCTTTCCAACTGATGACCATGACTCGTAGTCCCCACATCGCCGTGATTACGAATCTGGCACCTAACCATCTGGATGTGCACCGGGATATGGCGGAGTATATTGCTGCGAAGGAAAACATCTTTACACATCAGCATGCCGAAGATATTGCCGTATTCAATGCTGACAATACTATTACGGCGGAGCAGGCCCGCCGGGCCGTTGGACACAGGCGGCTGTTCTCCCGGGAAGGGGAGCCGGAGGAGGGCGTGTTCCTGCGGGGGGACGTAATTGTTTCCCGGATGGACGGGGTAGAGCGGGAGATTATGCGTACGTCCGATATCCTGCTTCCCGGCGTTCATAACGTAGAAAACTATATGGCGGCAATCGCCGCCATGGATGGGCTGGTGCCCGATGAAGCGATGCGGCAGGTGGCTCGTACCTTTGCCGGTGTGGAGCACCGCATTGAGCTGGTGCGGACGCTGCGGGGTGTGCGGTATTACAATGACTCCATCGGGACCAGTCCCTCCCGCACCATCGCGGGACTGCGGTCCTTCCCGGAAAAGGTCATTCTCATTGCCGGGGGCTATGATAAGCACATTCCCTTCGACACGCTGGGACCGGAGCTTGTGGAGCATGTGAAGCTTTTGATTCTCTGCGGGGCCACGGCGGAAAAAATACGCGCCTGCGTTGAACATGCACCCAACTATCAGGGTGTTCCGGAAATGCTGACCATCTCTGAGCTTCGCGCCGCCGTGGAAACGGCAGCCCAGAGAGCGGGAGAGGGCGACGTGGTGCTGCTGAGCCCCGCCTGCGCGGCCTTTGACCAGTTTAAAAACTTTATGGAGCGGGGCAGAGCCTTTAAGCAGATTGTGTCCGGATTGAAATAGGGAAAAGCCCCTTTTGCATAGAATCTTTCAATGGGGTGATTCTATGAGATCATACGGATACTACCGCCGCCCCCTGACCCGGCGGATGCTGGCGCGGTTGGTGCTGGCGGCGGTGCTTTTGGGGCTGGGGATTTTTGCAGCCGTGGCGGGCCTTCAGATGAAGCAGCTGCTGACCCAGCTGGCTGTTACCCGGGTTAGCAACACGGTGAACGGCATTGTCACGCAGGCTGTGAATGAAACAATTGACAGCGGGGAGATTAGATACGACGATTTGATTTCCTTTGAAAAGGACAACGATGGAAAAATCACGGCGGTAAAAAGCAACATGCCGGAGTTCAACCGGTTACAGTCGGAAATTTTAAAGGTGATTCTGGAGCGGCTCTCCGACGTGTCTACAAAAGATTTGTCTATCCCCTTAGGCAGCCTTACCGGGTCTGCGCTGCTGTCCGGGCGGGGGCCGGGGGTGAAAGTACGAATGCAGTCTGTGGGATCGTCTAGGGCGCATTTGGAGAACCAGTTTGACTCTGCGGGAATCAACCAGACCAAACACCGGATTTTGCTGGAGGTGGATGTATCCGTGGCGATTCTGCTGCCGGGGTTTAACACCGCCACGCAGGTGAGCAACGCCTTTACCGTGGCAGAAACGGTGATTGTGGGCACGGTGCCGGAGAATTACACCTATTTCAGCAATACAGGTGATCAGGCGGAGGACGCCAGGGAGCTGATTCTCAACAAGGGCTGAGCGGGAGGACTATCCTCCCGCTTTCAGTCCGGGCAGGAAAGGAAAAGGAACGAGCGCATGGACTATCGCGAGGAAATGAAGCAACTGCGGGAGGAGCTCAATGAGAATGCCTACCGCTATTACGTACTGGACGAACCTACCATGTCGGACTATGACTACGACATGAAAAACCGCCGCCTTCAGCAGCTGGAGCGGGAGCATCCTGAGGAAATCGCCCCGGATTCTCCCACTCAGCGGGTGGGGGACAAGCTAAAAGAGGGCTTTTCCTCCTATCGCCACGAGGTTCCGCTGGAGAGCTTGCAGGATGTGTTCACTTCCGGGGAGGTGGAGGAATTCTGCCGCAGGATGGGGGAATCGCTGGGTGAAAACGCGGCATATTCTCTGGAGCCGAAGGTGGACGGACTGTCGGTGGCGCTGGAGTATCGGGACGGTGTGTTTGTCAGCGGCGGAACAAGAGGCGACGGCCGGGTGGGGGAGGACGTGACGGAAAACCTGCGCACCATCCGCTCCATTCCCATGACGTTGCCGGAGAAGCTGCCCCGGCTCATTGTCCGTGGAGAGGTCTATATGGCCCGCTCCGTATTTGAGGAGATCAACCGCCGCCGGGAAATCGAAGGGAAGCCCCTCATGGCCAATCCCCGGAACGCAGCCGCAGGTTCGCTGCGCCAATTGGACCCCAAGATTGCTGCGGAACGGCGGTTGGACATCCGGATTTTTAACCTGCAATTGGCGCAGGGACGCACCTTCGCTACCCACTCTGAAACGCTGGACTATCTGGAGAGCCAGCATTTTCCCGTTATTCCCCATAAAACGGTCCTCACAGCCGATGAGTGCCTGGAGGAAATTCACGATATCAACGAGCGCCGGATGAGCTATCCCTACGACATGGACGGCGCGGTGATTAAAATTGACCGTCTGGCTGACCGGGAGATTCTGGGCAGCACTGTGAAATGTCCGAAGTGGGCCATTGCCTACAAGTATCCACCGGAGCAAAAGCCAAGCAAGGTGCTGGATATCGTGGTTCAGGTGGGGCGCACCGGGGTGCTTACGCCGAAGGCGGTGCTGGCTCCGGTTCATCTGGCGGGTACCACCGTCCAGAGCGCCACACTGCACAATCAGGATTATATCGCCGAAAAGGATGTCCGTGTGGGGGACACCGTGCTGGTTCGGAAGGCAGGGGAGATTATCCCGGAGATTGTGGAGGTGGACGTTTCCAAGCGGCCGGAGGGGACGGTTCCCTATGAACTTCCGAAGACCTGTCCCGTTTGCGGTGCAACCGTGACGCGGGACGAGGACGGGGCAGCGGTGCGCTGCACCGGCGCGGAGTGTCCGGCCCAGCTTCTGCGCAATATCACCCACTTTGTCAGCCGGGATGCTATGGATATCGACGGTCTAGGCCCCGCCGTGCTTCAGCAATTGATTGAAACCGGGCTGATTCACTCTGCCGCCGACCTTTACAGCCTGACGGAGCAGGACCTTGCCCAGCTGGAGCGCATGGGGGAGAAGTCCGCCTCCAACGCGGTGGCTGCCATCGGGAAATCCAAGGAAAACGACCTTGGAAAGTTGCTCTACGCGCTGGGTATCCGACAGGTGGGCGAGAAAGCCGGGCGGGTGTTGGCCCAGCATTTTAGAACACTGGACGCGCTGGAACGGGCCACGCCAGAGGAGCTCACCGCCATTGACAGTGTGGGGGCCGTCACGGCTCAGTTCATTCTGGACTGGCTGGCAAGCCCCCAGTCTCAGGACCTGCTGCAAAAGCTCCGCAGTGCCGGGGTGAATACGACCTGCACAGAGGAGGCGGTGGACGACCGCTTTGCGGGAAAAACCTTTGTTCTCACCGGCACGCTGACCCGATTTGACCGCAAGTTCGCCGAGGAGATGATTCAGGCCCGGGGCGGAAAGGCATCAAGCTCCGTATCGAAGAAAACGACCTATGTGGTGGCGGGGGACGCCGCCGGAAGCAAGCTTCAAAAGGCTCAGGAGCTGGGAATCCCCGTGCTGACGGAAGACGAATTTGCGGCGCTGCTTGAGTGATTTCCGTATTTTATAAATTACCAAAAGGCGATATAGCTGTAAAGCTATATCGCCTTTCACTTGTTGTGGATTCGTAAAACCCATGCATAAAAAGCCGGAGGAAAGCCGACGCCAAACAACCTTCCTCCGGCAGAAGCGTTTTTGTAAGCCTTTCCCTTTACCCTGCAATCAGGTGTCAAAGGACGGGTTCATATAGTACACGTTTCGCTCGTTCATCCGATCCTTTGCCAGCCGCAGGCCCTCGCCGAAGCGCTGGAAGTGGACGATTTCTCTGGCACGGAGGAAGCGGATAGCATCGGTGACATCCGGGTCGTCGCTCATCCGCAGGATGTTGTCATAGGTCAGGCGGGCCTTCTGTTCTGCTGCGATGATGTAAAGACAACATTTTTAAAACCAGCAGGTGCACCAAATTTTTTCCGATGAGTTATTTTCCCGCTTCTTCTACCAGATGGCGGAAAAGGGGACGAAACCGATCGTAGCGGTCCACGAGTTCTTCCGGATGCCATTGAACCGCGTAAATATGGCGGGCTTCGTTTTCAAAGGCTTCCACAACTCCATCCGCAGCGCAGGCGGACACACTAAACCCGGGCGCAAGTTCCTTGATTGCCTGATGATGATAACTGTTAACAAAAAGAGGTTCTGCTCCCAGCAACTGCTCCATGAGTGATCCGGGGACTAACTGCACCCGATGTGTCATCTGGCTCCGTGTAGAAACATCCTGGCTGTGCCCAATACAGCCGGGGCATTGGCTGGGAATGTCCTGATAGAGCGTACCGCCGAAAGCCACATTCAAGAGCTGAATCCCGCGGCAAATACCAAAGATGGGCATCTGCCGTTCACTGGCAAGATGTATCAAAGCAAGCTCGAGACGATCCTGATCCTCCAGCATATACGTTACCTGTGGAACAGAATCTTCTCCATAAAGGGTGGGTGTGACATCAGCGCCGCCGGGAATCAGCAGCCCATCCAACAGGTCGATGTATTCGTTTGCCGTGGCAGGATCTCCCGTAACAGGAAGAAGGAGAGGCGTGCCGCCCGCATGGACGATGGCTTGAATATAGGGAGTATTAACGATATGCTTTCCAGTCATCAGCGCAGGAGACGGCCCGATCACCATTCCAATGGCAGGCTTCTTCTTACTCATGCTTTTTCCAATTCTCCTCGCATTGCAGTGACAAATGTTTCTTCAAAACGTTCCACCGCTTTGTTGGCTGTGTAACCGGTCCACAGTTGTGTTTTGTCCTGATCAAGGGTCAAAGGATACGTGTCGAATACGATTTGTTCGTTAAAGGGGCGGGCATATCGCGCTGCTGTCTTGCGTGCACGCCGCGCGCCGTCCACGGCCATTTCCTTCATGGCGCCTGCCATGGCGTCCCAACCGGACTCGCCCAGCAGCTCAAGCGCTGCCTCAAGAATATAGTAATAAAGCTTCACGCTGATGGATTCAAACCCGGTTTTACCGCTGGCGGGGGTGGGATGGACATCCGGCGCGATATAGCCCGGGTCATACTCTGCAAAACATTTGGGTCTTAGGTCCTTGGGTAAATTTTCTGCACGCAGGACAACGTTGAAGTCACAGTATTCATCCTTTTCTTGTGTGAGTGTCATACCAAGATTGACATGACCATATCCAAAGGCATAGTGGCTGTAACATGCGGGATGAAATTCTTCGCAGTAAATGCGCCCGATATGGGCTTCGCCATAGGCTTTCCAGATATCCGCCATGGGGCAGACCAGCGTGTGGGAAACGCGCTCTTCTGGATTGAGCTCCTGCAGTTCCCGGCGGAATCGGGGGTCAGGAGGAAGATCTCCGCCAACGGAAAAAAGGCTCTTCATATTGATTTTCACATTCAGTGCCTCGTGATTTCTGCGAGAGTTTTCTCCCCGGTCGCGTCCATAGCGTCGGGTGCCTTCCCGCAAAGCTTTTTCACCGGCAACACCAAAGGCGTCAATGAGGCTGCGTCCAAGAAAAGAGTACAGGACGGTATAGTTGTCACTCAGATCCATAATGCACTGTTCTTCGTATGTATACATCTCTGTTCCCCTTTATCTTTCTGCCTGAATGATAGAATCCAGCACAAGAGATTGCATCAGTTCCCGTGCCTTGTGACCGGTTCGGCCGGTCCACAGGGAATCGGACGAGCTGTCCGTGGACAATGCAAAATTCTTGTTGACAAATTCAGCGTCCATGGGCAGGAGGGTATGGTCCGCCTGTAATTGGAGCGCAGAAATTGCCTGCGC
This sequence comes from Oscillibacter sp. GMB15532, assembly GCF_041020825.1. NCBI lineage: Bacteria > Bacillati > Bacillota > Clostridia > Eubacteriales > Oscillospiraceae > Oscillibacter > Oscillibacter sp. GMB15532. The sequence goes on along the minus strand of NZ_JBEVTO010000002.1, from coordinate 135,627 downwards.
GGACCACTGCTTGAGTCCTTCTGCAACCGCAGAAATCCCCTCGGTACCACATGTTTCTTCCGCAACTTCTAAAAGGTAGTAGTATACAGAGATCGTCAGATGACCAATGCCATCCCCAAAACTGACATCAGCCGGGGGTTCGGGTGGCTGATATCCGGGATCACAGTGTGCAAAGGATTTCTTAGCCTCTTCTTCGGTTAGGTTTGCCTCCCGGTAGAATGCGCTCAGGTGGCAAAAATTATCCCGTGGACAGGTAAGCGTGTTGGAACTGCAAAACTGCCCTACATTGTTGGTAAACGCCAGAAGGCGGGCATAGTGATATTCCTCACAAAAAAAGCTGCCCAGCTTACCGCAGTGATACTTATTCCAGAAATCTGCCATAGGGCAGGTATGTACCTCGTATATCTGGCGTTCTTCTTCATTGAAGATTTCGACGCCGCGAAACCGGGGATCCGGAACATAGTCGCGCGCGCAGTAAAACAGTGTCTGCAAATTGGTTTTGATATTAGCAGCCAGAAACTTTTCTCGTTGTGCGCAGCCGCTTTCGCGGCCTGCCCGGCGCATGGCTTCCCGACAGATTCCCTCGCCTGTGCGTCTGCCGCAAAGGTCGAGAATACTTCCGCTAACGTACATGTACATGGCAGAGAAAGCATCCTGCTTGTTCTGCAGTTTGATATCGCCATAGTTATACATTATTACGATGGTCCTTCTTTCTTTTAATGCAGTGCAGTCCTCATGATGGACTGGCTGAATCTGGTGCTGATTTGCAACTCAGATACCGAAACGGAAGCAAGAGACAAAATGATCTGGTTCAATCTCTTTCAACTGGGGGTCTCCAGCGCCACAGGCATCCTGTGCATAAAGGCAGCGGCTGCAAAACCGACATTCCGGTTTGGGATCAATGGGCGAGGTCAACTCGCCGGTCATGAGAACACGTTCTTTGCGGTTATGCAAGCTGGGAATCGGAATTGCGGAAAGCAAAGCCTTGGTGTAGGGGTGTACCGGATTGGCAAAGAGAACCTCTGCCGGCGCCTTTTCAATCGCCTGTCCCAGATACATCACCATGATATCGTCCGAAATATGATGGACGACGCTCAGATCGTGGGTGATAAACATATAGGTGAGATTCAGCTCTCTTTGCAGGTCCTGCATCAAGTTCAAAATCTGTGCCTGAATCGAAACATCCAGTGCTGAGACCGGCTCGTCGCATACGATAAACTTGGGATTCAGCGCCAGCGCACGGGCAATGCCGATGCGCTGACGGCGGCCACCGTCCAATTCATGGGGATAGGTGTTGTATAGCCGTCTGGCAAGGCCAACGATGTCCATCAGCTCCGCCACACGTTTTTGGCGGCTCAGTTTGTCCGGACACAGATTGTAAAGTGCCAGCGGCTCGTCAATGGTCTGACTGATGGTCATGCGGGGATTCAGCGAGGAAAACGGATCCTGAAAGATCATCTGCATTTCGCGGCGCTGGCGCCACAGGTCATCACGGCTTAGCTTGCTGATGTCTTTCCCATCAAAGAGGACATTTCCGGCAGTTGGCTCCTGCAGACGAATGATGCTTCGTCCAAGGGTGGATTTCCCACAGCCCGATTCACCTACAACGCCCAGAGTCTTTCCTGCTTCAATGGTAAAACTGACATCATCCACCGCGTGGACGGTGCCTTTCGGACTCTTAAAGTATTTTTTTAGATGTTCAACGCGCAGCAAAGGCTCACTCATTTTTCAGTACGCCTCCTTCCTGAATGCTGTGTTCATTATAAAGGTGACAGGCTACGTAATGCTCGTCATTGCGGTAGAAAATTTCCGGCTTTTCCTTGGAACATTTTTCAAGGGCATAGTCGCAACGGTCAGCAAAGGCGCACCCTTCAGGAAGCTTGCTGGGATCTGGCATAAGACCGCGGATTGGCTTGAGCCGGGCACTTCGATCTTCCATATTGGGCAGAGAATCAAAAAGGCCGCGGGTGTAGGGATGAAGTGTGTGGTCAAAGACATCTTCCAGAGTGCCATGTTCCACCACGCTGCCGGCGTATATCACCGAAACACAGTCGCAGATGTCCGCCACAATACCCAAATCGTGAGTGATCATCAGCATGGAGGTGTTGTGCTGCTCCCGAAGCTTCTTCATCATATCCAAAACCTGTGCCTGAATGGTAACATCCAGAGCGGTCGTGGGTTCATCAGCGATCAATAGCTGGGGATCACAGGCCAGCGCCATGGCAATCACCACCCGCTGTTTCATACCTCCGGAAAACTGATGAGGATATTCTACCCCGCGCTCACCGGGAATACCAACCAGCTCCAGCATCTCACGAGCCTTGGCAGTTGCATCCGTGTATCCCAGATGTTCGTGGTGTTCAATAACCTCTGCAATTTGACGCTCTACAGTGAGTACCGGATTCAGGGAGGTCATGGGGTCCTGAAAGATCATGGAAATGGTTTTTCCACGCATACTTTGCAGTTCCTTTTTTGTGAGGCAAGTTTTTGCAACCTGCTTTCCCTTGTTATCCGTCTTGGTACAAATCACATTTTTCCCATTCACGGTAATGCGGCCAGAAGTAATGATGCCGGGGGGACTCTGAATGAGATCCAGAGCTGCAAGTCCGGCAGTGGTCTTTCCCGCACCGGTTTCACCCACAAGGCCCAGTGTCTGTCCCTTTTTTACGGATAGGTTCAGGTGGTTGACCGCATAGACTGTGCGGTCATGTGTGCGGAATTCTACACTGAGATCTTCAATTTCCAGCATATTGGACGTGTCTGCTTTGATTTCGTTCATTTTCTGCGCCTCCTTACTTTAGTCGGGGATCGAGCGCGTCGCGCAGACCGTCACCCAACAGGTTCAGCGCCAAAATTGTCAGCATGATGCAGATGCCGGGAATGCAGGCAAGATAGCTATAATCCCGAATAAATTCGCGTCCGCTGGACAGCAGAGCCCCCCACTCCGGCTGTGGCGCTTTGATGCCAAGGCCCAGAAAACTGAGGGCTGCCGTATTGGAGATGGTGGCAGCAATACGAAGGGTGGTCTGGACAATGATAGGGCCCATGGAATTCGGGAGAATATAGCGGAATAGAATGCGGGGCGTCTTGACGCCAATGGAGCGGGCGGCTTCTACATAGTCCACATCGCGAACAGTCAGAACGGCACTGCGGACAATTCGAGCAAAAGTGGGAACGGATGAGATGGAAAGTGCAATGATCAAATTGACAATACTGGAACCCAATGCGGCAACAATCACAATTGCCATCAGCATCATGGGAACCGCCAGAAAGACATCGCATATCCGCATAATGAGGTTATCAATTTTTCCGCCGAAAAACCCTGCGACAGCCCCCAGCATTCCACCCAAAGCCAAACCGAATGCAACGGCGATAAATCCGATAGACAGAGAAACGCGGCTACCAAAAACAATCCGCACCAGCAGATCGCGTCCATACTCATCAGTGCCGAATATATGTTCGACAGAGGGCCATTGCAGCCGCTGGCTGATGTTCTGATTGATACACTGCGCTTCATAATCAAAAATTACACTTGCAAAAATAGCCGTTAATATAAGGAGGACAAGGAAAATCAGTCCTGCTATGGCGGCTTTGTTTTTGAACAGGCGGCGGGTGACATCTCTTAACTGGCTGTTTTTCTGGGCTGACAGAAAGTCAAATTCTTCTGCCGTGTTTATTTTTTTCTTCATAGCTCCTTTTCCTCTCATTGATACATGGTACGTACACGCGGGTCAAACACACCATATAGCAAGTCGACCAGCAGGTTTACCAAGGAGAAACAAAGCGTCATCAAAATAATGCAGCCCATTACCGTGGGGGTATCCCGTCCGTTGATGGCCTGAATCATCAGCCGACCGACGCCCGGCCATGCAAACACCGTTTCCGTCAGAACGGATCCCCCCAGCATTTGTCCTATCTCCAGCCCAATGACGGTGATGGTGGGGAGCATTCCGTTGCGAAAGGCGTGGCGCATGATAATTGTTCCTTTGGAAAGCCCCTTTGCATACGCTGTGCGGATATAATCCTGACGGATGGTTTCAACCATAGATGAACGAGTGGTTCGGGCGATGGACGCCATATTCATCAAACCCAAAGAAATTGCCGGCAGAACAATACTGTTCCACTTCGTTGCGCCGTAGACCGGAAACCAGCCAAGTTTCAACGAAAACAGTAAAATCAGCATAACGGCCAGCCAGAAGATCGGCATGGATACACCGATGAGAGAAAGTACCATACTGACATTGTCAACCCAGGTGTTTTGCTTCATTGCGGCAAGAATGCCCAGAGGCAGTGCCAGAACGATTGAAAATACTGCGGCAACCAGGGTCAGCTTCAGGGTGTAGGGGAAGCAGGCCATAATCTTGTCATTTACAGACTCTCCGGAGGTGTAGGATGTACCCAAACTTCCATGAAGCAGATCCTTCATATAATTAAGGTATTGAATGGGAAGTGGGCGATCAAGGCCCATCGTATGCTGCAAATTGGCCACCTGCTCTGCGGTTGCATTGTCACCTAACAGCATCTGGGCAACATTGCCCGGTGCCAGATGCATAATGATAAAAACCAGAAGCGTGACGCCCAGCAAAACGGGAATCATGTATAGAACTCGTTTCAGGACATATTTTGCCATAATGAATGCTCCTTTGCGTACGAGAAATCGTATTCATTTGGAGAATCCCGGTCCTGTGCAGGACCGGGATCTATTTTTGCGGATTAAATTATTTTACATTAACCCCAGTACATGGTAGAGAAGTCCACATAACCAGTGGCACTGCAAACAACACTATGCAGCTTGTCGCTATGAGCGCGGGAATAATTAACCTGATAAATGGGAACAAACCAACAGCCGGCGTTCGCTTCCGCAGTAATTTCCTGAATCAGCTGCGTACGGGAGTCGGGATCCATCTCAACGCGCAGCTTGTCCACAAGTCCATCCATCTCGTCAGTAGACACAGATGCGGGGGTATTGCCATGGCGGTCGGAGTGGAAACGGGAGACATAGGTAGCAGCGTTGGCAGGGGACCAAGACACAATGGCAGCACTCAGGGTATCGGTCGCCATGGCAGTCTGATATGTTGCAGAGTCAGTGGAATCAATGACAACATTAATACCAATCTCAGCAAGCTCAGCTTGCATAATCGTTGCGATCGCAGTTTTTGTGTCGTTTGAACAAATGATTTCCAGCTTAACTTTAGAGGGATCGCCGCCCCAAGCTGCCAGATATTCCTTCGCTTTATCAAGATTATAGCTATACGAATTCGTGTTCACTGATTCCGGGTATCCCATAGAGACGGTGGAATAGGAGGGGGTTCCATAGCCGTTTAAGGCACCGGCAACAATATCATCACGATTAATTGCGTATGCAACTGCCAAACGCAGGTTGGAATCAGTAAAGTCACCGTTGACGGCGTTCAGATACAAAAAGAAGTTCTCAACAGAGACAATTTCTTTCACATCAATGCCCTCAGCAGATTTCAGACGATCAATATCAGACGACGCAACGGAATAAACAAAGTCAACGTCGCCGGATTCCAGAGCCATGGTACGAGTGGTACCTTCAGGAATAATAGAAAAAACCAGATTTTTGATAGAAGGCGTACGGTCGGCATCAAAATAGTCCGCATTGGCCTCAAAAGTGATCGTGTTTCCCTTATCCCAGGAAACCAGCTTGTACGCGCCGGTACCTACGGGATTTGCGCTGAAATCATTTCCGGACTCAATCAGGCTATGGGGCAGAATGTAGTTGAAGTGATATGCCAGATCATACAGCAGATTGGGAGCGGGTTCAGCGGTAACGATTTTAACCGTATTTTCATCAACCACCTGCACTTCGGCGATGGAACCAGTGTAAGTTGCGGTGCGGTCAAACGTCTGGGCATATTCGATGGACGCTTTTACGTCATCGGCAGTAAAAGGATCGCCATTTTGAAAAGTGACCCCTTTCTTTAAAGAGAATGTCCACTCTGTATCACTGTCCTGTGTATAGTTGTCAGCCAAATCCAAAACCGGCTGAAGTGTCTCCATGTCGATTCGGGTAAGGCCATTGTATGTCAGTAGGTTCATTTGGGCACCCATTAGGGAGTCAGTGTCACAGGTGGAAAGATAATCGGGTTCGTCTGTCAGAGCAACGGTCAAAGTATCTTTGACTGATCCGGTGCCACCTGCAGAGCCAGAACCCGCGGGATTGCCGGAGGTGGAAGAAGAACCGCACCCGGCCAGCAGACCTGCGGTTATACCCAGTGCAAGAACAAGAGAACCAATGCGTTTAAATTTGCCGTTCATTTTTTACATACCTCTTTTCATTTTTTGGCTTTATCTTTAAACATTGAAATGAATGTGCCATTTAAAATAATAAAAAGCCCATTCATTTCAATTAGTAACCGAATCATGGCAATCGAAAGAAACGAGATAAGGGTCGTCATCGTCTTTCCAAAAAACGAAAGTTATGTCAATAGTTTGTGCAGGAGAAAGAATTTGCAAAAGCACATCTATAAAAAGAGCAAGTAAATTTTTGTTATTATATCACTTTGTCGGAAAATGTGATAATATTGTTTTTACCATCGCAATAATACATTTTTAGTATATCATTTAGAGGAAGTTGAATAAGACAAACCGGCTATTCAGGGTTATGATGGATTATATCTCAGAAAAAGCCGGTGCCATTTCTCGAAGAAGAACAGCAGCTTTGCTGAGAAGGGGACGCTCAATATGACAAATAATCAGATCCGCTACATGATTGAAGTGGCAAAAACAGGCAGTGTAAATCAGGCAGCAAGAAATCTTTTTATCTCCCAATCCTCACTTTCCAATGCAATTCAAAGTGTTGAGACGGAATTTGGACGAAAAATTTTCAGCCGAAGTAAAAAAGGGATGACATTGACGCCATTTGGTCGCCAGTTTATCGCCTATATCACGCCCATTGAGCGCCAGCTACGCCAGCTGTACGCAATGCGCAACACAACGGCGTCGACACCTCAAAACACTTTGTCCGTCATCAGCAACGGTTTTTACTATCTTTCAGATATCGCAGAAGCCATGGGGCGACGCCACAGAGAAGGCGGTCTGCACCTTTCTTTGCGGGAAGAATACAGCGGAAATGTGACCGATGCCGTGGTGAGTGGCGATGCCGATATTGCCGTTGTCCGCATATGGAGCTGCTATCGCGACCAACTTCTGGAGAGATTCCTCTCTGCAAATCTTCTGTATCATCCAATCTGTGAAATGCAACTGGGTGTGGATGTTGGCCCCAAAAATCCGTTATACAACTCTCAAGAAGAAGACATTTTACCAGAGCAACTGGCCGGGTATCCACAAATCATGGATGAAAGTCTGGACTGCGGCCCATATGCAGATATTTTTCCCAGAATTGGTCTGCCAGTGGAGAAGATGCGCTATATTGTGAACTCCCGTGCCGCAACTTATGAGATACTCAACAAAACAGACGGATATGTTTTGAATTCCAGACGAGTGCAAAAGCCAGGGAAAGTGAACCTTGGAGCCTATGAGTGGCGATTTCTTTTATTCCGAAATTGCGAAATCAGTTCCGAGATTGGTTGGGTCAGTAAGGAAAACAGCGTTTTGAGCGCGGAGGCAAGAGAATTTGTGCGCTTACTGCAAGATCAATTACTATATATCGGGTTTGAGTATATTAATTAATCGACATTAACTATAATGTAAAAACGACGAATATTACATTAAAGCAGAGAAGTGTTTTCGTGAAATTGCAAGCAATGAAATTAAACCTGCAAAAAAACAATGGAGGAGTTTATTTGTGCCATTTTTAGTGGCTCTGACCGGCCCAAACAGTGTCATGGATTGGGGACTTTGGATCATTTTGATTGCTTTGTCCACCATCATTCTATGGTTGTATTTTAGACCTAAAAAATGAAGCTCCGACGGATAGACAGTCGGATTCGAGGAGGAGTACATGATGGATGAAATCGAGAAAAAAATCTGCGCCGTGATCGACAAGCATCGGGACGAACTGATCGCTTTCGGCGAGGACCTATGGCTCCATGCGGAGCTGGGTTTTCAGGAACACCGTACAGCGGGTAAATTTGCTAATCAGATGAAGTCGCTTGGGCTTCGTACCGAGGAAAGTTTGGCAGTAACCGGGGTAAAAAGCTATCTCAAAGATAGCGCGGATGGTCCCACTGTGTGCCTCATGGGTGAATTTGATGGATTGCCTATCCCGACACATCCACATGCCAATCCAGAGACTGGGGCAGCACACTGCTGCGGCCACCATGCGCAAGCAACCGGCGTTGTCGGCGCAGCAATTGCACTTTGCGACCCGGAGATTGCTGAGGCGCTGGACGGAAATGTAGTATTCTTCGGCGTTCCCGCCGAGGAGTATGTAGAAATCGAGAAGCGCAATAAAATGCGTCAGCAGGGACTGATTCGTTATGGATGTGGAAAGTGCGAACTGTTGCGGATCGGGGCAATGGATGATTTGGACATTGTGGTGGGTCACCATGCTTCCACCTCGAAGCAATATCTGGTGGCAAACCGTTCCTGCAACGGCTTTGTGACCAAGATGGTGCAGTTTCATGGCCGTGCAGCACATGCTGCGGGAGAGCCGGAGCGAGGTATTGACGCGATGAACGCAGCAAATATCGCCATGCATGCGGTTGATGTGCAGAGGGAATCATTCCGGGACGGAGATACCGTGCGGGTACACGCCTGTATTTCCAAAGGAGGCGATGCGCCCAATATTATAGCAGATGATGTGCGGCTGGAGTATTCCATTCGCGGCAAGACCATTCCGGCCTATCAGGACGCGGCACGAAAGGTAGATCGCGCGATGCATGCTGGCGCAGTGGCTACAGGCTGCGGCTTGACAATTACGAATCTTCCGGGAAATTTACCGATTGTGCCGGTGAAGGACGCCAGTGTCGTAGAGGAGGCATTGCAGCTTATCTGCGGTGATACGCCGGTAACCTGTACAGGGCCGGAGTTTCATTCTACCAGTTCTGGCGATTATGGAGACGTGAGCTGCATCATGCCGCTGCTGCAGTTCAACACCGGTGGATTCCGCGGAACACTGCATTCGCCGGATGTAGAACTGACTGATCTTGATGATGCGTATATAGTTCCGGCGAAGGTGTTTGCCCTGATTGCCTATAAGCTACTTAAAAATGGAGGTAATCGTGCCAAAGCTATCATTGACAGTTTTGAGGCAGTCCTGACAAAGGAGCAGTATCTGAAACTCATGGAGGGTATGCTTTCTGTCGATGAGATGGAGATGAAGCTTCTGCCTGCACTCGAATAAAGTCGGCATATGAAAAGGATAGAGATGTAAAAACATCTCTATCCTTTTATTTCATACTATTTTTCAATTTCAAAAGTTCCAATGAATTTCAATGGGAACCTCTTTTGTGCCGGGGATACGCTTTCCGACAGATATGTAGTCGATCAGGATTTCTACCATTTCCCGCGTTAGATGCTGAATGTTGGTATATTGCTCAATCAACTCCTGGCGATTATCTCCGGCGAAAATCCGTTCATCCAGCTCTGCAAGCTGCATCTGACTATCGTTTACCACTCGCTCAAGCCGCTCTTTTTCTGAAGAAAAGTCAGCAGTCATTGATACAAAATCTTTCTGAGAGATAATACCACGGACCTTATCCATATAGAGTTCAAGGATACCTTTGGCATATTCATCAATTTTTCTCTGATAGGAATCCATGTCCTTCACAAGCTTCTGCCGCCGTGCCTTGAGCGTGTCACAGAATTCAATATTCCGTTCCAGCTCGTCTTTATCCAAATATTCGGACGAGAGGCGCCGGAGCTCTTTGAGAACCATTTGTTCAAGCCTATCCATCGAAATAAAGGAGCCAATGCAGGACTCCTTCGAAACATGCCGGTTAGAACATTGCAGATAGTGTCTGCCGTGATTTTTGGAGGAACGCATGGTGTAGCCACAATTCATGCACTTGACCTTTCCGGCAAATAGGCCAATGGTTCCCACGGTAAAGGGTTTCGCCCGCTGCCTGATAAGCGATTGCACCTTATTCCACAAATCCTGATCAATGATTGCTTCATGGGTGCCTTCCACGCGATACCACTGTGTTTTGGGCCTCGGTTTATTTTTCTTTGTTTTGTATGAAATACTGCCGTATTTACCCTGCACCATGTTCCCAATATAGATTTCGTTGGTCAGCATATCAGAGACGGCAAAATATTTCCAGAGGGTGCTGTTTTTTTGTTTTGGCTGCTGATATCGGAGCCCATGTAGACGTTTGTATTCTGTTGGATTGGGAATACCCCTGTCATTTAACATTCTGGCAATGGCAGTTTTTCCGTACCCTTGGGAAAAGAGCGTAAAGACTTCCCGTACTATGGCGGCAGCCTCAGCATCAATGATGAGATGTCCTTTTTCTTCTGGGTCTTTCCGATAGCCATATAGGGCAAAAGCACCAATGTGGAGCCCGTTTTGCCTGCGGCTTGTCAAAACGCTGCGGATATTCTCTGACATATCCTCCAAGTACCACTCATTTACAAGGCCGTTGATCTGTCTGGACTTTTTATTTCCCTTAATGGCAGTGTCCGCGTTATCCACGATACTGACAAATCGGACGCCCCAGACTGGAAAGAGTCCATGGATGTATTTCTCCACCAGCTCCAATTCTCGGGTAAAGCGGGATTGTGTCTTGCATAGGACGATATCAAACTTTTGCTGCTCCGCATCGACAATCAGGCGTTTAAACTCAGGACGATTTCGGTCCGAACCAGTGTAATCATCATCACTGTAAATGTTAAATACTTCCCACTCGTGAAGCATGGAATACTGCAACAGCATGGATTTTTGATTCTGAATGCTGCCGGAATCATCGCTTGCTTCTTGTTTATTTCTGTCTTCTTCAGATAATCTGCAATAAATAGCTACTCTACTCATTTCAATTCACCTGGTAAATAAGGAAGTGCCTCTTCCAAACAATGAGGAAAACGCGGCCCTCAATACTTATACCCCTGAAAGTATTTGCTTGGACTTTTCCAATTGATTGATCAGAGTGATCCAAATTTTAGTGTAGTACTCTGATGAAAGCTTTTGTCCCTCCTTGAAAACACTCGTACAAATACTTTGATTGTCCATGTACAAAGCTCCTTTCCCGAGATAGAATCACGCACAAAATTCTCATTAGAATAATATGAGGCTGTACTCAAAGAACAGTACGTATAAAATTCAGTAAACATATCAGAGCTCCGGATTATTCAATATATCAATCCCGCTATATCCCCGAAGCCCCTCAGATATTGTCCGTTTGACGGCTTTAACCCGTGAAATTATTTCGGACAGCACGCCAGACAAGTATCTTGAGAAATGGATTGAGTTTGTCTGCACCAATTCGTTTTCAGAACAAAAGCCTATGTATTCCCTAAACAGCCTTTCAAATGTAATTTTACCAGCCATATCTGTAATGAGGCGAGGAGAAGCTCTTGCTTAATATTCAACTCCCGGAGATTCGTTTACCAAAACGAATCTCCGGGAGAGCTTTAATAGATACAATATCGAGGTTTTCTGATATCTCTGGTCAGTTAAAATATGTTGTCCTTACACCATCGCACCATCCGCCGCCAAATCCTCAGTCAAATCCGCAATGGTATCGCCGGTAACGGCAATACCGTCCGCGCTCCACGGGGAACCGGAAGCTGCGGTGGGGTAGACCGAGGTGGTGTGGTCGATAAAATAGGGGGCAAAGCCGCCTTCCTTTACGTCACTTTCCGTGAGATTCCGGGTTAGCTGATGGACGATGGTCCCCACCATCTCCAGATGACCCAGCTCTTCTGTTCCAATATCTGTTAAAAGCCCTTTCAGCTCGGGATAGGGCATGGAGTACCGCTGGCTCAGATACCGCAGCGATGCGCCGAGTTCTCCATGGGGTCCTCCATATTGTAAGAGACTACGAAAATCAATTAAAAGATAAGGCGGTAGTGCATTTGCAGAAGGTTTTGAGATTTGTCCCAGGTGGCGTATTCGATGATGGAGTGGGCGGCTTCGGATTTCTGCTCCATGGTCGCGGTATCGGAGGTAATGGTTTTCAGCGCCGAACGAATGGACTTTTTTATAATGACGGGAGTGCCGAGCTGGGCACTCTCTTTTTCAGCCTTTTTTAGCTGAGCAGCCACCTCGTACAGCTTTTCCTGCGCGGGCTCTTTCGCGGCCTTATATTCCTCCACGGTGTCGGCTCCGGCAAGATATGCATCCCGCAGTCGGCCCAGTTTTTTAGTGAGGGAATCCTGCTGGGTACGCAGCGCGTTTAATTTCTCCTCGCCGCCATCCTTAATCCGAATCACTTCGTATTGGATGGGAAAATCGGTTTCAAGGTCAATTTGCAGGCGGCGAATGATGGCCTCCTTCAAAAGCTCGGTAGAAACGTGCTGGGAGGTTTTACAGCAGCCTCGGACATAGTGATTGCACTTCCAGTAGTTCGGCTTTGCGTAAATCATGGTAGCGCCGCAGGAGGAACAGCGGATCAGTCCGGAAATCCAGTCTTTATTGCTGCCGAGGGGCCGCCCGTGATATTTCCATGTGGCTTTCAGCTCCGCGATGCGGGACTGGGCAATGTTCCATGTGTCCATATCAATCAAAGGCTCGTGTTTTCCATCCGCCAGCACAATGGCGGTGTCTGTGAAATTGCGGTGAGTGATGCCGGAGGGATTCCAGCGAAGCTTTCCAATGTAAACTGGATTGCGAAGAATGTACTCCACTGTGCGGTTTTCAAAAAGATTCCCACGATGCGTCCGAACGCCGATGGAATTCAGCCATTTGGCAATGGGGTAAAAACCTTCTCCCTCACAGAAGCGGCGGAAGATTTCTTTTATGTAAGCAGCTTCCGGTTCGCTTGGAACCAGCACATTGTCCTGCACTGCGTATCCGAAGGACGGGTTGGATTGCAGCTCACCACGGCGGTGCTTTTCCTCCATCCCGCGCTTTACCTCTTCGGCAAGGTTGATGGAGTAATATTCGTCCATTGCCTCAATCAGGGCCTCCATAAGAATGCCCAGCTTTCCTTCGGCAATCGGCTCACTGATGGAAAGCACCTCAATGTGAAGCTGCTTTCGCAGGACGGACTTATAAAACACTGCGTCGTCCCGGTTGCGGGCAAAGCGGGAGAACTTCCAGAGAAGGATTGCGTCAAAGGGCTTGGGCTTTAATTTTGCCGTTCCGATCAGGTGGCGGAACGCGTCCCTGCCCGCAATCTTCCGTCCGGAAATTCCTTCATCCACAAACACGTATTCGTCTGGGACAATCCAGCCGTTTTTCGCCGCCCATTTCCGAATCTCCACAAGCTGGCTGGCGGGAGACAGCTCAGCCTGGTCTTCCGTGCTGACACGGATGTACGCAGCGGCGATTCTATATTCGTCTGGCATGGGGCTTCACCTCTATTCCTCCGGATTTCCGAGCATCTGCGCAGAAACAATTTTCAAAAGGTCCTTTGCAATCTGCTCTAAAAGCGCGTCTATTATGAAATCACGCTTTTCGGCATCAGGCTCGAACATAATTTGCATAGCCTTTTTGGATGTAATCACAGCATATCCCACTCTCGTCCTTGGGATGCATGGATAGTCAATATCCGTCCGGATTTTTTCCTTTTGGGAGCTTGGCGGAAAAAAGAAATTTGACTGGAATAGTGCGTGAGAATCGCGTAATCTGAGATTTGGTTGAGTGACAGGAAACGTTTTACGTTATTCACCTCAGCTCGTTGCTCCAAGGCTTTTCATCTGGCTGTGCAGGCGCATCCAGACGGTAAATAGATGCGCCATCATCAGATGCACTATGAAAATTAGGAACATAAACATAAGAAGCCAGCAGTAACGCCAGCAAATTTCCAAATCTGAAAGAGGCAGTGCGCTGATACGACTTTTGGCGGAGCGGAAGGACGAGAGCATAGGACAACCACGGAAAACCATAGGCTGCATTGAGGTGAGGGACATGGCAAAACGGCAGCAGGAGCCTATCCGGGTAGAGGCGTTTGTGACTGTGAACGGACAGGAAGTGAATATTGACACGCTGCCGAAGGAAAAGCGCAGCGAAATCGGCGCTGCACTAAAGGTGACCTATCTGAACGCACTTTTCCGGGGCAAAGTCGTGTTCCGCATAGAGGAGGAGCCAAAGCCATGATGTGCCCCAAAAGCGTGTCCGCGCGAAAGAGCACGATAAAGAGAACCACGTACAAAGCAGAGTTCCCCATGTGTGCTGGCGGTGCTGGCGGAACGGCTACGCGGACCCGCTGGACAAGCACCACATTTTCGGCGGGGTGCTGCGGAAGAAGTCGGAGCAGTATGAACTGGTAGTCTACCTGTGCAACAATGGCTGCCATGAAAACGGGCCGGAGACCGCGTACTGGAACCCGGAAACCATGCAACAGCTTCACGAATACGGCCGGCGGAAAACGACTGGATCACGGAAAACTTTATCCGGGAGTTCGGAAGAAATTATTTGTGAGGGGAACACTTTATGAGCCAGAAATCAGAAAAATGCGCCCGCAAAATGGGCCGCAGGCTGGACCGACTGGAAAAACCGTGACGGACGTTTTGGGCGAGACTGCCGGAATTCCGGAGGGATTCACCGGGCGGACACTGACCTTGCGGATCAAGTACATACTGGAGTATGTGATTTTGGGAACAAAAGGGCGGTGGCGACAAGATGAAGAGAATTAGTTTATTGGACACCACTTTGGCGATCAAGCTATATCACCGTGGGGCTATGAGTCAAAAAAGTGGTGGTGCGTAAGCACCACCACTTTACAGCCTCCATTCACACACCTAGGTACTACTAATCCACAACCATCACTTTTTTAAGTAAGTCAATAGTGCGAGCAGTAGGACGTTGGCTGAAATGATTAGTGTAAAGACTTGGAATGTAGTCATGGTAAGTCCTCCTTCAAACGCCGATGGAGGCTGCAATTACAGTATAGGACATGTTAAAAGAATATAAAGTTGAAACTCAGTCGCATTTCAGAAGAAAAATTTTGCTTTTGAAACCACAGAAAAGAAACTTCAAAATAGGAAGATTCATCTGCGCTTAATTTTACAGAAGCAGGCCCCGCCTTAAAAAGGCGGGGCGGAAACTTTATCGTTTGTCATCGCCGGGTTTATGCCGGTTTCCCGACTGCTTTTTATCATTGCGGCCCTCGCCGTCAAGGGCGCTTTGTGCAAATGTCGGACCGCCCTTTGCTTTTTTCAGGCGGACAGGCTTTGGGTCAAGCTGGCTGTCTTTTGGCATTTTGAATCACCTCACCTGTATTTTTGGCAGATTCAAAATTTATATCCTTTGACAAAACAAGTGCGGGCGCACCATCGGCAGAGCATGTATAGAATCATGAGAATAAAAAAGCGCCGTCCCCGGTGTATAAGACCGGAGACGGCATAGCCGCTCAACAGCAACATGAGGGTATGTTTTTATAAATTTGCCCGCAGGCAATCTTAGGGCCTGAATCCCCGGACGGTTGCGTTGTGAAATCATCCCGATACCTATGGATTACGACGGTTTTGCCTACAATTTCGTCTACGAAAAATCTGTTTGTAAAAACCGTCATGAATGCGAAGCCCTGATTTCCGAAAAGCGGAGGAAGATCACCTGCGTGGTCCGGGTGCAAGCAATTTCTCGGATTGTAGTGTCCGCCCGTATCGGCAAAGGGGTCTGTCGCATTCCCTGCACATATGGCACCCTCGTGAATATGAAAGCCGAAGATCTCAGCTCCACAGGGACCGTCATCATAGGGTAATCCGGTCACTTCCGCTGCTACAAGCACTCCGGACCTTGTCTGATAAAACCGGACGATTCCGCGAATTTCGGGATACATCACGCTCCCGTTTATTTGTGCACAAGCATTTGGTGATTGATTGAAATTTATGAGATGCACTGTCATATCACCCCTTGATATCTTATGAAAAGCAAGTGGAAATGACACTAAATAGTAACCGGAAGAAGGCGAGATTTGTGTGGCTCCGGCAGCCAGCGGAAGTAGAAAAAGAAAACCGCCCCGGTTAAGGGGCGGTAGATCAAAGGTCCTGAAGGTCGGCGGCGGGAAGATCGTTTTCTAGATTGTCCCTTGCCAAGTCTGTGTCAATGACCGGGTAGACGTTCTCCGGAATAGGTTTGTCACCGTCTTCGTCTTTCAAAATTTGCGGCAGATTTTTCTTTGGGTCCATACGATCACCTCCAAAATAGTCTTTGCCAAATTGTTTTAAATATTTTGTAGGTGGCTTTTTAACGCCTATGGGTATTAGCCGATATGCGGGGCGGGGCCGGGCCTATGCCCCGCTCCAAGAAGGAAGTACATATGAAAAACGGGCAAAGGCGGCAGGCATGCGGGTGGCCAAGACCGTGGCGCAGACGGCAGTTTCAGCGATCATCTGTCTCGGGACATTCCTGCTCCGGTTGGTGGGCCAGCACCCGGTTAATAATTTTCATGCCCGCCTCGTGGTAGTCGCGTCCGTTTGTAGACGCGCAGAACTCCCCGAGAACATCGAAGTCATAGCCTGCGTCGAAAAGCGTAATTGCCGATGCTAATACGCAGGCATCCGTATCAAAACCGACCAGATCAATATGAGAGCACTGCCCCACCAAACGGGACAGGTCTTCATGCGGGAGTCCGTAAGTCGTTTTTTCCTCGACCACCGTCGGCAACCCGGCCGGGGGGTGGATCAGCAGGGAATCGGAACAGGCGTCCAGACCGCTGTATCGGTGCAGCCGGTTATAGAACGGCGACTGCGGCGTATTTTTGTAATAAGTCAGGATACAGTAGTCATATCTGCCGGTCTCGACCAATCTTTGGATTTCAGGAACACGGTCTCTGGTGGTGTCCGTCAGAAATTCCTTCTGAACATCAATAATCAGAAGTGTGTTGCAGAAAGGTTTGATCATAACAATGCCTCCGGATCTGATTCATTCCGATGTCTTGGGTTAGAATGCACGGGTGAGCACTGTTTCATTCGTTGGGCTTCGTACAGAGGTTTCGAGTTGGACAAGAATACACAACGCCAGTCAGGGCGGAGCGCTGCCCTTAAATATGAAATACGGATATCATTCAGGGAGAAATGCTGCTGGTTTAAAATTGTCTTTTCATTTTTGCAATTTGTGGTATACTTAAAATAATAAAGTAGTTTCTGCGGTTCCCGTTGATCTTTATTAACGGGAACCGCGCTGCTTTCTTAATTCGTACAAAGTAGGACGCATCTGTGCCATGTGCATGAGTGCCGCCTATTCTGATATTTTAGAAGAAGAGAATGACATGACATTTAAAGAACTAAACCTCGCAGCACCTATTTTAAAGGCGGTTGAACGCCAAGGATACACAACACCGACTCCCATTCAGGAAAAAGCAATTCCTTTGCTATTGCAAAAGAAAGACCTGATTGGCTGCGCCCAAACCGGTACGGGCAAGACCGCGGCCTTTGCCCTTCCAATTCTTCAAAACCTTGCGATGGAGCAAAAAAAGGGTATTAAGGCATTGATTCTCACGCCCACAAGAGAACTGGCCATTCAAATTCAGGAGAATTTTGAGGAATATGGAGCCAACCTGCGTCTTCGCTGCGCTGTTATCTTTGGCGGCGTCAGTCAGGTGCCGCAAATAGAAAAACTGCGGCGAGGCGTTGATATCTTAATTGCGACGCCTGGGCGACTGTGCGACCTGATGAATCAAGGCTATATCGACATCTCGCAAATTCAAGTTTTTGTCTTGGATGAGGCTGACCGGATGCTGGATATGGGCTTTATCAATGATGTAAAGAAAGTTCTGCGCGCGCTGCCGGAGAAGCGGCAGACGCTTCTTTTCAGCGCCACAATGCCAAAAGAGATTGAGGCGCTTGCAAACACGATTCTTCACGACCCGGTTACAGTGAAAGTAGACCCCGTGTCCAGCACGGCGGCCTCCATTGACCAGCATATATATTTTATCGATAAGAAAAACAAACGCTACCTGCTGGCAAAACTGCTTCGTGGCCGCGACATTAAAAGCGCACTGGTATTTACCCGGACAAAGCATGTTGCCAACAGGGTAGTCGAGGAGTTGGCCGGATCCGATGTGGTGGCGATGGCTATTCATGGGAACAAGAGCCAGACCGCCCGACAGACCGCCCTGAAACGCTTCAAAAACGGAGATATCAAAATCCTTGTTGCAACAGATATTGCGGCAAGAGGAATTGATATTCCTGAGCTATCCCACGTGTTTAACTATGAATTGCCAAATGAAGCGGAAACTTATGTTCACCGTATCGGCAGAACCGGCCGTGCTGGTTTAGGCGGCATTGCCATTAGTTTCTGTGACTATGATGAAATTTCGTACCTAAAGGATATCGAACGGCTGGTAGGGCGGACTATTCCCGTAGAAAAATCAGAGTGGCCAATGAAAATCCTGCAAAAGTCTGAAAAGGCACCGCAAACCAGATACGGCCACGGTCGTTCACATTCCCCCTCATCATCCTCTAATCCCAGACATTCACAAGCCCGGACGGTCGTTTCTGAAAGGCCTCATGCTGCATCCGAGAAAGCGCATGATCGCGTGGCAGGCAATCGAAAAAGACGCGAGCGCCGGTAAAAGCCTCCCCTGGTTTGGGGCAGGACACAGCGCACCCTGTGTAAAAGCAAAACATCACGTCTTCGGTTTCCCGGAGACGTGATGTTTTTGTAGTCTGTTGAAATACGGTCCTCCGTATTGACTGATAATTAACGCCGCCAGCTTGGGATTCGGAGTTTTGATATTAACGGGATATTGCAGCTTTTTTTCATAAACAAACATCAGCCGTTCACTCCTTCATCCCAGGGCCATGGGTCATTTAGCCAGATAAAGCCTTCCTGCTCCGTAATATCGGTCTGGAGGAGGGGCCCGTACATTTTGCGATACGTTATCCGGCCCTCTTGGGCAAGCTTGATATAGGACCAGTAGAGATTCAAAACCTCCTGGTCCTTGGGGTGGGTGGTGAGATAAAGGCCCAGCTCGTCGATCGCAAAATCAAGCGCCATCAACTCCGCCAAGGCGGTGTTGTTGGTTTTCAGCTTGTCAGTCATTGCCGCCTTAAAAGGCAGGTCCAGCCCCGGAAACAGTGTCCCCGTCTGAAGCGCCGTGGCGTTTTCATAGCGGGGCGGGTCCTGATCCTGCATGGGCACATAGGGAAAAGCCAGCGGCGCACAGCGTCCGGGAAGGCTCCCGTCGTTTTGGCCGCAGGAATTCAATTCAGGTCTATCCATCTGCAAAAATACTCCTTCCTTTGCGCAGGTTTGCTCAGACTGCGCACGGTATCGTGCGCTTATGCCATACTATGCCGGGCAAACCTCGCGGGTACATCTTGCGGGACCGGGCGAAAGGGTGCTATAATATTCGGGGGCCAGCACAGTCAGCCATATCGGCTGCTTCGCCCCATCCGAAGGACATAATGGAAAAGCCGTACCTCATATTCTTCACGGGAGGTGACGGCGATGGTTGTTTTTATACGCAGAACCCATCTGGGCTTTTCCGCGCTGCTGCTTACGGCGGTGGCGGGAATGGCGTTGATTTTGTGGCAGGGGAGTGGGAGTGTCTCCGTGCTCTCGGCCCAGCCGGTGGGAAGCCCCAGCCGCGTGGTGGTGGTGGACCCGGGCCATGGCGGAGAGGACGGCGGCGCGGTGGCCGGAGACGGCACAGTGGAAAGCGGGCTGAATTTGCAGATTGCCGGGCGGCTGGACGCGCTGCTTCAGTTTTTGGGGCAGGAGACAGTGATGACCCGGACGGAGGACGTGTCCATCCATTCTCCGGAAGCTACAACATTGCGGCAGAAAAAGGCCTCCGACCTTAAAAACCGGGTAGCGCTGGTAAACAGTCTGGAAAACGCGGTGCTCCTCAGCATCCATCAAAACAGTTTACCGGGTTCTCCGAAAACCCATGGTGCACAGGTGTTTTACAACGGCGTGGAGCCTGCCCCGGCACTGGCCGCGACCGTACAGGAGCGGCTGAACAGCAACGTAAATACCGGAAACGGAAAAACACCCAAGCGTATTTCCGATTCCATCTATCTCACGAAAAACGCCACGGCTCCGGCAATCATTGTGGAGTGCGGCTTCCTCTCCAACAGTGCGGAAACCACCCGCCTGCAAGAGCCGGGATACCAGACACGGCTGGCGCTCGCCATTGCCGCCGGATATTTTTCTACGGAGGAAACATCATAGATGAAAGTGAAAAGCACGTTTTACTGCACGGAATGTGGAAACGAGACGCCCAAATGGGCGGGGAAGTGCCCCGCCTGCGGCGCTTGGAACACGGTGGTGGAGCGTCCTGCGGAAGCCGCGCCGAAAAAGTCCCGAGGGATCGGGAAAGCGACGGCTCCGGCAATCCCCGTCGTGGGGGGAGCCCGCCGTGCCCGCCCGGTGACGGATTTGGAAACCGCATCGGAAATTCGCTTTCCCACCGGAATGGGAGAGCTGGACCGGGTCCTTGGCGGCGGAGCCGTCAAGGGTTCTCTGGTGCTGGTGGGCGGCGCGCCGGGTATTGGAAAGTCCACGCTGATGCTGCAAATTTGCAGCAAGCTGTGTGAATTCTCCAAGGTTTTGTATGTATCCGGAGAGGAGTCGGAGCACCAGCTAAAGCTCCGGGCAAAACGGCTGGATGTGGAGAGCGAACAGCTGTTCGTCATCTCCGAAACCTGCCTGGGGGACGTGCTGGAAACAGTGGCGGTAGAGCAGCCCGATATTCTCATCATCGACTCTATCCAGACGCTGTACAACGACGCGCTGGATTCTCCCGCCGGAAGCGTGGGGCAGGTGAAGGACTGCACTATGGCCCTGATGCAGCTTGCCAAGGGGCAGGAGGTCACCGTGTTCGTCATCGGGCATGTGAATAAAGAGGGCTCCATTGCCGGACCCAAGGTTTTGGAGCACATGGTGGACTGCGTGCTGTATTTCGAGGGAGATCAGCACAGCTCCTATCGTATTTTACGAGCGGCAAAAAATCGCTTTGGGGCCACCAATGAAATCGGCGTATTCGAGATGGAGGACGCAGGCCTGCACGAGGTAGAAAACCCCTCGGAGCTGCTGCTGGCGGGTCGCCCGGCGGATGCACCGGGGAGCTGCGTCACCTGTGTGATGGAGGGGGTGCGGCCTGTGCTGGCGGAGGTGCAGGCCCTGATTGCTCCCAGCGGCTACGGAACGCCCCGCCGCACCAGCAACGGCTTTGATTATAACCGTGCGGCCATGCTGATTGCGGTACTGGAAAAGAGGGGAGGGCTGAAGCTCTCCACCTGCGACACCTACTTAAATATCATCGGCGGATTGTGGCTGGACGAGCCTGCCGCCGACCTTGCCGCCGCCGTGGCACTGGCCTCCAGTTATCTGGATCAGCCCATTCCCAGCGACCTGGTGGCTATCGGAGAGGTAGGTTTAACAGGGGAGCTGCGCAGCGTCAGCCAGCTCAGCCAGCGGGTGAACGAAGTGCAGCGTCTGGGCTTTAAGCGCTGCCTGATTCCGGAGCACCGGTCCCAATCGCTCCATCCACCGGCGGGATTGGAACTGATTCCGGTGCGGAATATTGGGGAGGCTCTGCGCTCCGTGCTGCGCAAACAGGGATGAAGTGAACGCAGCCGCTTCCGGCGGGGAGAACTCCCGCAGCGGCCGCACAGTCCAAATCGCACAGTCCGTCCTTTTGATAGATACAGGCAGAGGTGCATGGAATAAGCCCCATAAAATTCAGTCCATTCCTTTCAGTTTGAGATGCTTGCAGGCAGTTCAGATGTTTGCGGCTAGGATGTGCTGAAACGGCGGAGTTTATGTTTTGAAAAAAGAAACCGGCCCGACTTTGCGCCGGGTCGGTCTGGCATCTCCCGGAACGAAGCCAGCGAACCACGTGATGGCTGACGCGCTGCTTTTTCGGAAGAATGTCCTTGCCGAGCAACGGAGGCGGAAACTTTCGGTTGACAAGTGACCAGCGCCGCTCTATACTTGTGTCAAAACAACCTTGCACCTGAATGGGAGTTGTTTTGACACAGCCAATACGGTGCGGAAGGAGGACGGCAAGCTAGGTTCGGAGGCGACGAAAACACACGCCATCGAATACCAAGACGGAACAACAACGTTTATTTTGTTGCCCGGAGCGGCTGGCCCCAAGCGCGGTGCGGGGCGCTGCTTCCGACGTGCTGCCTACGACACGCAGCGCGCGCAGCCCGGTGGCACGTCGGGGCGCAGGGCGGACAGTCGGCATTGTTTTACAATGACGATTGAACAAAATAAAAATTTTGTTCAAAGCAGGGGAGTCAAACAAGCATTGATATACTCCGACCGTCTGCTATTCAATAGATGCCAAACCCCTTGCCATCGGTTAAAAAAAGCCGTACCATTACCGACCCGGGTTTCTATCTATAAGGTACGAGGGCACAGTATCTGTGCCGACCGCTCGCAAAATCTATCCCGGTAAACCCGTTTCCAGCGATTTGAGTAGCTTTTTATGAAGATTCATGTTTTCAGACCGCTCTGGTGGCTGCGCTAACAAAGTCATTACATAATTTGAGGGTGATATTTTGAACGATTACCGCACCGAAGCGCCGCCGGTCCTGCGGGACTTTCTGGCTTATCACGAAACCATCAAAGCCCACTCCAGACGAACCGTGGATGAATATTTTCTGGACCTGCGGAACTTTTTCCGTTATATGAAGCAGACACGGGACCTGTCCCTGCGGAACAGGCGTCTGGACGAAGTCTCAATTCTGGATGTGGATTTAGACTTTGTTAAATCTGTAACATTAACAGATATTTATGGATACATGACCTATCTCAGCCGCGACCGAATTTTGCATCAAAACAGCTCTTCGTCAGATTATGGACTGAACGCTGCCTCCAGAGCACGAAAAATTGCAACGCTCCGCTCTTTTTACAATTATCTGACCAATAAGGTCCATCTGATCACAGAAAACCCCGTGAAGGATATCGATTCTCCAAAAACCAGAAAAACACTGCCAAAATATCTGACGCTGGATGAAAGCATCCGGCTTCTAGGGTCGGTTGACGGAAAGAACCGCGAACGGGATTACTGCATCCTGACGCTGTTTCTAAACTGCGGATTGCGGATTTCCGAGCTGGTGGGTCTGAATTTAAATGATATTCAGGACGAGGCCCTTCGGATTTTGGGCAAGGGCAATAAAGTCCGCATCGTGTATCTGAACGAGGCCTGCAAGGATGCGCTGCAGCGATATCTGGCAGTGCGGCGCCCCGTGTCTGGACGGGACAGCAGCGCCCTGCTTCTATCAGAACAGAACAAGCGTATCAGCCGCTCCGGCGTGCATGCACTGGTGAAAAAGCATCTTGGCCAAGCCGGACTGGACGCGTCGGAATACTCTTCTCACAAGCTTCGCCACACGGCCGCCACGCTGATGCTCCAAAATGGCGTAGATGTGAAAGCGGTGCAGGAGGTTTTAGGTCACGAGCACCTGAACACCACAGAGATCTACACCCATATTGATAACGAGGCCCTCCGTGTTGCCGCCAAAGCCAATCCCCTTTCGCAGGTTAAGGCCCCGAAAAAACCGCTGGATTCCTGAGCCTTGGCAATATTTATCTTTCCCCTCTTCCCTGTTCCAAAAAAGACAAGGTCCCCGGAAATTTCCGGGGACCTTGTCTTTTTACTTGGATGTCAGCAAGCTGCTCCAGTTCCAGTCGGCTTCAGCGGGAATGGTTCCCAGCCGCCACAGGGAAACGCCGGTAATGTCCAGCAGTTTGGCGGCGCCAAGCTTGACGTGAACGCTGTCGTTGTCGTCGTACCACACGAAATAGCGGCTGCCGTCCTCCGTGGTATAGATTGCATAGGGCTGCTGATAGGTGTCAGACCAGCCCTTTTCCGTATTCGACTGTCCCAGCCGCTGATGCAGCGTTTCATTAGAGGGATAGACCGGCGTTCCGGAGAGAAGCTTTCCGTCCGTGCCGATTTTCCAAGCCATGGGTTTGCTGGAGAATCCCAAAAGCAGCTTGGTCTGATTGTCAGAGCCCATTTGGGCGGCGGCGGCCAGCAACGAGGCGTATATCTGGTCCGCGGGAGCCTGCGCGGCGGTCTTGTAATACTCCGTTCCCACAAAGGAGGACATATCTGCGGTGTTGTAGTCATAGGCCATCAGAATCACCCGGTCGGCAAGTGCACCGATGGCAGAGTAATCATAACCGTCGTAATAGCTGCCAGTGGTTAAAATCGGAGAAACGCAGACGTACAGGCTCTTGCCAAGGGAGTTCACTTTACTGGAAAGCGTCGTCAAAAACGCCGTAAAATCGGATTTTTGCGCCGCCCGCAAACCCTCAAAGTCAATCGTCACACCGGAATAAGGATTCTTTCCCACGGCGTTGTAGGAAACGGTTAGTTCATTGAAGATCTGCGCCACCGCCGCCGATCTTCCGGCCTCCGAGGCCAGCAACTCCCGCACGCCGCCGGTTATATCCATATAAACGCTCAGGTTCAGTGGCGTGCCGTTTGCGTCCAGATATGCGGTTACATCCTGATAGCCGCTGGGAACGGCATACTCATTGCCGCCAGTCGAAGTGGTGGAAAGCAGCGCTGTGGTTCCGTCCCAGGTCATCCTGCTCCACCCGGCGCTGACGGCTTCCATTCCGTCCGTCAGGTCAAGCTGGCTTCGGGAGGAAATGGCATAGAACCCGTGGACAAACTCCGTGGCGCGGCTGAGCTTCTCGTAAATGCGTACCAGCATGGCGGCGGCCTGCCCCCGGGTTGCGGTTGCGCTGGGGGCGAAGGTGGTTTCAGAGGTGCCGGAGGTCATGCCGATTTGATAGGCCACGGCCACATAGCCCTTCCCTGCCGCTACATCGGTAAACGGAAGGGTGGTCGATTTTTCCTGAATCGCGGCCGCCCCCTTCAGACCCGCAGCACGCACCAGCATCTCGGACATCTCGGCGCGGGTGATAGGCACGTCCGGGCGAAATTTTTCGCTCCGGTCCACCACGTCATGAGCCAACGCCGTTTCCACAACAGAGTACCATGTGTGGGAGGAGGGCACATCGGAAAAGGAGGGCTGCTGAGGCAGCTTTCCGTCCCAGTTCATGGTTTTCACCATCATCCGCACCAGCACCGCGGCAAATTGGCCACGGGTGATGGGATCCGAATAGCCGAAACTGGAGGCGCTGTATCCGCCCATCAGACCGTAGTCTGCGGCCTTTTGCACCTCGGCCGCAAGAGCACTCCCCACCGGAATATCCCGGAAGGACGCGGCGGAAACCGGCAGTGCGGACACCACTGTGAGGGCGGCGGCCAGCAGCGCCGCACAAAGCTTTTTCATATGTATTCGCCTTTCTTATTTCAATATTTTCCAATAAAATTAATCACGGCTGTCGGAGTATTTCCGACAGCCGTGATTATAGCACCTTTTTTCGCCGCGTTCAAGTCACGCACGATTAACGCCGAGGATTTTGACAGGTCGAATGAGGACGTACTCATAGCTGTTCAGCGGTCTGTTGTCCGCGTCGAAGCTGTGAGCCGCCACGAGAATGTCCTCCGGCCCATAGGGCGGCTGCGCCTCCACCACAATCGGTGAATGCTGAAAACGGTTCCCGCCGAGAGAGAGCTGCACCAGATCGCCCGGACGCAGCTCCCAAAGCTGACATTCCACACCCACAGGGCCCACCGAGGTCTGGGCCCGTGTGAGGAAGTTGAACAAATACTCCACCCCCGTCCACGCGGGGGCCTTTCGATTTGCATTGATATAGTACCAGCCGTAGGTTGGGAGAAAATTCATCACGCCGCCCCCGGCATAAAGACACTGGGATGCAAAGTTTGTGCAGTCTCCACCGATATTTTCGTAGTCGTAAAAGGCCGGATTCCGGCCATAGGCCCAGCGGTGGGCGTACCACACCGCGGCCTGACGGTCATACTCCTGTAAAAGGTTCATGGGTACCCCTCCCCTGCCCCCAGCTTATGCCACGGAGAGGAATCTGTGCCATCACCGGCCTTATGCGAGACACACCCGCCCATGCAACTTTTGCATAAGCAGTGCAGACTGTATGAAAAAGCAGGGAGGTAATTCCCCCCTGCCCTTTTTTTAACGGTTAAATCTTGTGGTCGCAGCCCAGAACGTGAATCAGCTTATGGGCAACCATATCCCTGATAGCCTGACGGGCGGGCTTGAGATACTGGCGAGGGTCAAAATCGCTGGGATTGTGGGCAAAGTGCTCCCGGATGCAGGCCGTCATGGCAAGGCGGAGATCGGAGTCAATGTTGATTTTGCACACGGACAGCTCCGCCGCGTGTCGCAATTGATCCTCCGGCACGCCGATGGCGCCGGGCATATTGCCGCCAAATTGATTGATTTTTTCCACAAACTCCTGCGGTACGGAGGACGATCCGTGGAGCACAATGGGGAAGCCGGGCAGACGACGGGAAACCTCCTCCAGCACGTCAAACCGAAGCTGGGGCTTGGTGCCGGGCTTGAACTTGAACGCACCGTGGCTGGTGCCAATGGCGATGGCCAGAGAGTCGCAGCCGGTGCGGGAGACAAATTCCTCCACCTCTTCGGGGCGGGTGTAGGAGGAGTCCTCGGCGCTGACGTTTACCTCGTCCTCAATCCCTGCAAGGGTCCCCAGCTCCGCCTCCACCACCACGCCATGGTCGTGGGCGTATTCCACAACCTTCCGGGTGATTTCGATATTTTCGTCGAAGGGCTTGCCGGAGGCGTCGATCATCACGGAGGTAAAGCCGCCGTCGATGCAGCTCTTACAGGTTTCAAAATCCGGGCCGTGGTCCAGATGGAGCACGATGGGAACGTTGGGACACTCAATGACCGCAGCCTCCACCAGCTTAATAAGATAGGTGTGGTTGGCGTAGGCCCGGGCGCCCTTGGATACCTGAAGAATCAGGGGGGCATCCAGATCACGGGCGGCCTCGGTGATACCCTGCACAATCTCCATATTGTTGACGTTGAACGCACCGATGGCATAGCCGCCTTCATAGGCTTTTTTAAACATTTCGGTTGACGTGACCAGTGGCATATCAATCATCTCCTGTCAAAATTATTGTTTTCCCGGCGCGGTGAGGACACGCGCCCGGGTCCGTGCATCCATCCGAAGCGGTTTGGATGCGTTTTTAAGAAAACGATTTTCTGTTATCATAATAGCACAGAGAAATAAAATTGCAAGTATTTACAATTGTAGGTGAACATGATAAGATATTTTCACTTATATATCTATTAAACCCGGCTTTCCGGGATGAAAAATCAGGAGGAACTATCCATGGGTGAACTGAAAGGCGCCTGCATTTTGGGCCAGTCCGGAGGTCCCACTTCTGTAATCAACGCCAGCGCGTACGGCGTAATTGCCACCGCACTGAATTCTCCCGCTATCACTGCGGTTTACGGTGCGGAGCACGGCATCAAGGGCGTTTTGAACGACCGCCTGTTCGACATGGGCAAGGAGGACCCGGCAGAGCTGGAGCTTTTGAAGTACACACCCTCTTCCGCGCTTGGCTCCTGCCGCTATAAAATGGCGGACCCGGACATGGACGACACCGACTACAAGCGCATTCTGGAGACGTTTAAGAAGTATGACGTGCGCTACTTCTTTTATAACGGCGGCAACGACTCTATGGACACCTGCAACAAAATTTCCAAGTATATGCAGAAGGTGGGCTATGAGTGCCGCGTGATGGGCGTACCCAAAACCATCGACAACGATTTGTATGGCACAGACCACTGCCCCGGTTACGCCTCCGCCGCCAAGTACATCGCAACAAGCTGCATGGAGGTTTATCAGGACGCCCGGGTCTATGACACCGGAATGGTCTGCATTATCGAAATCATGGGCCGCCATGCCGGGTGGCTTGCCGGCGCGGCCGCGCTGGCCACAGCCTACGGCGCAGGTCCCGATCTGGTCTATTTGCCGGAGACGGACTTCAATATGGAGGAATTTCTGGCCGATGTGGAGCGCATCTACAAGGAAAAGGGCAACTGCATGGTTGCCGTGTCCGAGGGGATTCACTATCCAGACGGCACCTTTGTCTCGGAGGCAAAGGCCTCTGCCACCGACGGGTTCGGTCATGCCCAGCTTGGAGGCCTTGCCGCCACGCTTGCCGCCGTCGTCAAGGAGAAAACCGGCGCCAAGGTTCGGGGCATCGAGCTGAGCCTTTTGCAGCGCTGTGGTGCACATCTGGCTTCTGAGACGGACATTGAGGAGTCTTTCATGGCGGGAAAAGCCGCCGTGGAAAACGCGGCCAACGGCATCACCGACAAAATGGTGGGCTTTGAGCGGACCGAGCGGGACGGGCATTACGTCTGCAAAACGGCGCTGCTGAACCTGACCGACGTTGCCAATACGGAGAAAAAGGTTCCCCGTGAGTGGATTAATGCCAGAGGAAACGGCGTGGAGCAGCCCTTTATCGACTATGTACTGCCTTTGATTCAGGGCGAGCCAAAGCTGCCCAAGGAGGACTCCCTCCCCCGCTTTGCAAGGCTTAAAAAGGTATTGGCGAAATAAAACCGGCGATACCGCGCGGCCCGCTCGAATGAGCGGGCCGCATATAATTTAAGAGGGCTGTTACAATGCGTATCGTCCTCGTTTATATCTTGCGAACGCATCCAATTTCGTCCGCCGGACGGTGGTACAGTGCACTGAAGTCGTTCGCTATGAATATGATAGATTGCGGCCTGTGTATTGGAGGTAATTATTTTGGAGCTTGAAACTTGTCGCAATAATGATACCGTCATGGACACTGTCATGATCGCACGCATTCTTCGTGCCGAGCGCTGCCAGCTGCTGGTGTGCGACTGCGCTACAAACCAAGAGGTTGTTGTTCATGCAAACAATGCATGCTGCTTTTCCTGTGGTGAGTGCGTATGCATCCGTTACAGCGGAGCCATGACGATGAGCCTACCCCCACAGATTTCCGCCACCTGCGTTGCGCGGCACTGTGGAAAGTAAGTGTACTTCTCCTATATAGCAGAGAGGGCCTTTCGGCCCTCTCTGTTTTATTGAACCCTGCGGACTGTTTTTACGGCACTACTCCCTACGGCCATTGCCGCCATCTTACTTATGCTTGCGGATAGCTTCCAACTCATAGACAATCCAAAAAATCATGGCAGAAGCTATGAACCAAATAAACCCCATGTCCCCTAGAAACATTCCAATAAATCCAGCCATAAAAATGGATATCGCAGCCCCAATTGCAAGTCTCATTTTCGTATCTCCTACCGATTTTTCTGGTAGATGGCCCACAGCCCGTCCATCAAAAGGTACTTGTCGTAGACAATCTCGTTCCGGCAATACTTCACGATGATGGGTGCGCTTCCTCCCGTTGCCACCACGCTGACAGTTTTCCCTCGAAACTCGTCCCGGATGCGGTCCAACACGCCGTCCAGCATCCCGGCGGTTCCATAGATAATACCGGCGCGCATGCAGTCCTCCGTGTTTTTACCGATGAGGGACTTGGGATGCTGGACAGAAATGGCGGGGAGCTGCGCCGCCCGGCGGCTCAAAGCCTCCAGAGAGACATTGACCCCCGGCAGTAAAAGCCCGCCCTCATAGGTTCGGTCATGGGAGATGACCCCGATGGTGATGGCGGTGCCCATATCGATGGTGACAATGGGCGCGGCAAACTTTTCAAGGGCCGCCACCGCGTCCGCCACAATGTCGGCCCCCATCTGGGTCTGAAAGTCCATGCGGATGTTCAGGCCTGTTTTAACGCCGGGACCCACCACCATGGGCGGCTTCCCCAATAACCGGCCCACGGCCTTTTCCAGCATGAAATTCAGCGGCGGAACCACGCTGCACACAATGGCTCCGCTGACGTCCTTCAGGTCGTAATGATACAGCGTGAATACGTTCATCAAGTCAATGCTGAACTGATCCGCCGTTCTGCGAATGTCCGTATCCAGCGCAGCCAGAAATTTTAGCTCTCTGTCCGGGCCGAACAGCCCCACGGACATATTGGAATTTCCCACGTCGATGGCCAGAAGCATGTCGCAATCCCCTCCCGTGTTTGATGCTTTTATGGTATCACGTCAGGACAACTCTTGCAAGTGGAACTGCATTCTGCTATAATGATTTTATTAGTCGAACAGATGTTGCCTTTAATTGTTTTTAAAATTTGAAAGGAGCTTTGCCAATGGATACAATCTGCAAGCTTTCCTCTCCCTTGGGTCCCCTGTGCCTTGCGTCCGACGGCTCCGCTCTGACGGGGCTGTGGCTGGAAGGGCAGAAATACTTCGGCTCCATCCTTACGGGGCAGGAGGAAACCGCCGCACTTCCGGTATTCGACCGGACGAAGGACTGGCTTGAGGTCTATTTCTCAGGCAAAACCCCCGGCGCTCTTCCGCCGCTGGCACCCCAAGGCAGCGCATTTCGCCGGGAAGTATGGAAGCTGCTGCTGGAGATTCCCCGGGGCGAAACTGTCACCTACGGCGCACTGGCGCAGCGTCTGCAAGCGCGGGGAACGTCCGCATCGGCCCGGTCTGTGGGCGGCGCGGTGGGACACAACCCCATCTCCATTCTCATCCCCTGCCACCGGGTGGTGGGTGGCGATGGCTCCCTCACCGGCTATGCCGGGGGACTTGCTAACAAAACACGTCTGTTGGAGCTGGAAGGCGTGGATTTAAAAAAATTCCACCTTCCCAAAGAAAAATAATGCGCGTAGAGCAAATGTGCTTTATAAATAATTTGAAAATTGAAATGGAGACTTGCATTTTTTGATTGGAAAGGATACGGAGAGAATGGATGAAACAATTGTTGTTAAGCAGTCGAGAAAGGGCGCGTTTCTCTACATATGCGGAGCATTGGGATTGGTCTTGCTCGGTCTGTTTATACTGTTCGCAGATTTGACGGAAAATCCTTTGAAACGAACCTTATTTAAAGTCATTGGTGTTTTCGGGTTTCTATTTTTTTCTTATTGCAGCATTTTTTTAATTAAAAAGACGCTTTCTGGAAAAGCTCTTCTCACGGTCACATCGGATGGCATCACGGACAACAGTTCTGCGGTTGCTTTCGGATTTATTCCGTGGAACGACATTGAGCGCATTTATCTTGACAGTATGATGGACAATGTATTTATTGAAGTACAATTAAAAAATGAGGAAGATTATATCGGAAAACTTCGTGGCATAAAAAAACAGGCTGTGCTTGCAAACCGAAGAATGGGGCATCAGGCCGTGTGCATCACTCTGAATTCCAGCGGCGTCTCTCCGCAGGACCTGATTGGAGAGCTCCAGAGACGGCATCTGGCGGCGCAGTAAAATAGCCAGTGACCCATACATACAAGCAGTGGGAAGCACTTTGTGCTTCCCACTGTCTTTTTCTATTAGAGAATAATGCAGATCAGCCCGCCGCTGCCCTCGTTGATGATGCGGGTCAGCGTCTCCTGAAGCTTTTTCCGTGCGTCGTCGGGCATCCGCTGGAGCTTGTTTTGCAGGTCCTCGCTCACCAGCTCGTGGAAGCTGCGGCCAAAGATATTGGACTGCCAGATTTTGCTGGTGTCCCCCTCAAACTCCTGTAAAAGGTAGTTCACCATATCCTCCGACTGCTTTTCGTTCCCCACAATGGGGCTGACCGCCGTCTCGATGTCGGCGCGGATCATGTGGATGCTGGGGGCGCTGGCCTTCAGGCGCACGCCGTACCGTCCCCCCTGCTTCATGATTTCCGGCTCCTCCAGCTTCAGCTCATCAAGGCCGGGAACCACAATGCCATAGCCGTTTTCCCGCACGTCGTTCAGCGCGCCTGCCACCTTGTCGTACTCTGTTTTTACGGTGGCAAGCCGGGTCAGCAGGCTCATCAGATCCCCGTCGTCCGCCACGGCGAAGCCGGACTGCTCCGACAGCGTCCGATAGAACAGCTCCTGAGGAAGGAGCAGAACCGAGGAGGCCACGCCGGTTCCAAGATCGATGCCGGTGAGCTTGGCAGAGCTGATGTTCTCGCTCTTGCCAAGCTGCGCGATCACGCCGTCAACCTCCCGGATGTGACGCAGTCCCATGGTCCCTTCCCGCACAGAGCCGTACAGTCCGGCCTTGATGGGGTGGTCCGCCGGAAGGGCGTCCACCCATGCGGGCAGGAACACATCCAGCTCCTGCATGGGAAACTCGTACAGCACGGCCTTCAATACGTCTGCCACCGCCGCCTCGTCCAGCTCCAGACAGTTTACCGGCATACAGTTTACGTCATAGTGGGCCGCAATGTCCTTTGCCATCGCCTGCACCCGCTCGGATTTGGGCGAGTCGGAGTTCAGCAGAACGATAAAGGGCTTTCCCAGTTCCTGAAGCTCCCGGATGACCCGCTCCTCGGCCTCCAGATAGTCCTCTCTTGGAATTTCCGAGATGGACCCGTCGGTGGTAATGACGATGCCGATGGTGGAGTGCTCCGCAATTACTCTGCGGGTGCCAAGCTCCGCCGCCTCCATCATGGGAATCTCGTGGTCGTACCAGGGTGTTGTCACCATGCGGGGCTGGTCGTCTTCCGTGGACCCGATGGCGCCCCGTACCATATACCCCACGCAGTCAATCAGCCGCACGGAAAACGCCGCCCCGTCGGACAGCTGAATCTGAACGGCCTCCTCCGGCACAAACTTTGGCTCCGCCGTCATGATGGTCCGTCCCGAGCCGCTCTGGGGCAGCTCGTCTCTGGCCCGCTCACGGCGGTAGACGTTTTCAATGTTGGGGATCACCTGCGTCTCCATAAACCGTTTGATAAATGTAGATTTTCCCGTGCGTACCGGGCCTACCACACCGATGTAGATGTCACCGGCGGTCCGGGTGGCGATATTCTGATAGATGGTCGTATTCATAGCATCCCCCGTCCTTCTTGCAATCCTGCTTCCACTCTATGTGGAAAGCCTGACAAGTATGACAGGCAGGACGCACCGAAAATTGCACAAAAGCCCGTCGTTTTTTTGCGGATTCTTTTTGGATATCGCATATTTACAGTTTTACGTTATCATGCTAAATTGGTAGTTAACTAAATCAAAAGGGCAGCGCCCTTAAATTGGAGGAATTGTGATGAAACTGAAAAAGATTCTGGCTCTGCTTGCCATGGCGGCAATTGTCGGCTCTCTTGCCGCCTGTGGCGGCACCGCACCCGCAGGCAGCGAAGCGCCCGGCTCCGCGTCGTCTTCCCCGGAAGCCGCGTCCGGCAGCGCGGCACGCACCACCTTTACCGTTGGTTTTGACGCGGAGTATCCCCCTTACGGCTTTATTGCAGACGACGGAAGCTACGTGGGCTTTGATCTGGATTTGGCACAGGAGGTCTGTGACCGCAACGGCTGGGAGCTGATTCGCCAGCCCATCGACTGGACCTCTAAGGACATGGAGCTGGACGCGGGAAATATCGACTGCATCTGGAACGGCTTCACCATGACCGGCCGCGAGGAAAACTATACATGGGTAGGCCCCTACGTAAATAACTCCATTATGTTTGTGGTGCGGTCCGACAGCGGGATTACCGATGCGGCGCAGCTTGCCGGAAAGCCAGTGGTGACCCAGTCTGGCTCCTCCGCCCTCACAGCTCTGACCGACGATCCCGGCGACGGCAGTAACGACGAAAACCTTGCTCTGGCCGCCTCTTTCTCCGCGCTGGACGAAGTCCCCGACTACAACACCGCCTTTATGAATCTGGAATCCGGTGCCAACGACGCCATCGCAGTGGACATCGGCGTGGCCAACTTCCAACTGAAAACTCGTGGCTCTGACAAGTTTGTCATGCTGGAAAAGCCCTTGTCCACTGAGCAGTACGGTATCGGCTTCAAAAAAGGCAACACGGAGCTGGCCGATCAGGTGAAGGCCACGCTGGATGCTATGTGGGCCGACGGAACCTTCCAGAAAATTGCGGCCGCTGCCGCCACAACCTACGATGCGGCGGAGCTTGCCGATATGCTCTGCTACGGCGAATAAGCAGACTGCTTCCGTGAGGGCAGCGGGAAACCCCGCCGCCCTCTCCGGCAATTGAAAATCAAGGAGAATTGGGAATGGTTTTGGCAAATGTACTTCAGCAGCTGCTGACGGGCCTGTGGGCCGCCGTGCAGCTTTTTGTGCTGACACTAGTATTTTCCATGCCTTTGGGGCTTCTGGTGGCGCTGGGGCGGATGTCCGCCTGGGCGCCTCTGCGCCGTCTTGGCACAAAGAGTGAATATGCCGGTAAAAATCCGGGGAAAGCAGTGTCGGCGCTGCGGGCATTCAAGCCCGTGCAGACACTGGTTCGGTTTTTTATCTCTGTCCTCCGGGGCACGCCGCTGATGCTCCAGATGATGGTGGTATATTTCGGGCCCTATTATGTCTTCGGCATCAGCCTGTCGGGGTATTCCCGATTGCTGGCGGCGGTCATCGCGTTTTCTATCAACTACGCCGCCTACTTCGCGGAAATTTATCGCTCTGGTATTCAGTCCATCCCACAGGGGCAGTATGAGGCCGCGCAGGTGTTGGGCTATGGCCGGAGACAGACGTTTTTTAAGATTATTCTGCCCCAGATGGTAAAGCGGGTCCTCCCCGCCGTCACCAACGAGGTGATTACGCTGGTGAAGGACACGTCTCTGGCCTTTGTCATCGCCTATCAGGAGCTGTTCAACGTTGCAAAGCAGATTTCCGCGGCCAACACGACCGTACTTCCGCTGTTTATCGCGGGAGCGTTTTACTTTCTCTTTAACAGCGTGGTGGCATGGGGAATGGAACGCATTGAAAAACGCATGAGCTATTATAGCTGAGGAGGTGTCCGACTATGAAAGTGATGGAGCTGAACGGCGTCCGCAAGTCCTTTGACGAGACTGCGGAGGTGCTGCGGGACATTTCCGTGAGCGTGGACAAGGGCGAGGTTGTGGCAATTATTGGCCCCTCCGGCTCCGGAAAGTCCACGCTGCTGCGCTGTGCCACGCTGCTTACGGAGATGGACGGCGGCGAACTGTCCTATTCCGGAAACAAGGCCGCATGGAATGATGAACAGGGCAGAACGATCTATGCCGGGGACCTGAAAAAGATAAGGCGCTGCTTTGGGCTTGTGTTTCAAAATTTTAATCTTTTCCCCCACTACACGGTCCTGAAAAATCTGACGGACGCGCCCGTCAGCGTGGCGGGCCGGAGCCGGTTGGAGGCGGAAAACGAGGCCATGGAACTGCTGAAAAAAATGGGCCTATCCGACAAGGCAGGGTGCTATCCCTGCCAGCTTTCCGGCGGGCAGCAGCAGCGGGTGGCCATCGCCAGAGCGCTGGCCATGCAGCCAGAAATTCTGTTTTTTGACGAGCCTACCTCCGCGCTGGACCCGGAGCTGACCGGCGAAATTTTAAAGGTCATCCGTCAGCTTGCACAGGAAAAGATGACTATGGTGATTGTTACCCACGAAATGGCTTTTGCCCGGGATGTGGCAGACCGGGTGATTTTCATGGACGGCGGGGTCATTATAGAGCAGGGCCCGCCCAAAGAGGTGCTGGGTGCACCGAAGGAGGAGCGAACAAAGCAGTTCCTGGCCCGGTTTTCCAATTAGTTTGCCGCACACACGCCAAGGATAACTGCGGCAAAGCTCTGCGGGGTTTTTACAGTCTAAAAGCGGTCCGGCTATGCCGGACCGCTTCTTTAATCGTTATAGGCGCTTTCTGGGAATCAGCAGCAGCTTCTCCTCCGATACATCCATCTCGTCCTCCAAGTCATTTGCAGAGAGGATGGTGGTGACGGTGGTGTTGTACCGCTTGGCAAGGTCCCAAAGCGTCTCCTGCCTGTTTTTGCACCGCAGCACAAGAGATGGCGCACCGGTAAGATCCTTGGGTGCTTCACTGCTGATTTTTGCAGAGGACACGCAGACCCTCTTTTTCCGGGAAACTGCCTCTGCACGAAACTCTACCGAGAACCTCACTTCGATCCCCCGGTCCCCCAGACTCCCCTGAACCTCCTCGGGGCAAATGGCGTGAGCGGTTACCCGGCAGTCCTCCGGCAAATCCATCTGGCAGCTCACGTCAATGCTCCGCTCGGCCATCAGCGCCGCGCCGCCTTCGTCCAGATACAGCGCCCGAACAGCCACGGCGGTACGCAAGGTACTGCCCCCGCCCTCACGGCTGACGGATACGGCGCTGGGAGAGGCGGAAAGCGTCAGAATGGAATCCGCCACCACGCCGATTTCCAGCACCTCCCGCACCGTTTGGCGGCGGGTCAGGGTTTCCGCAAAGTCGCATAGCTGCAACGGCTGGGCCTCGTAGCTCAAGTCATAGGCCGTGCTGTACAGATCGCACAGCAGCGTCACGTCCTGCTCCTGGCGCAGCAGGGCCGTGGCGTGTAGATACAGCGTAACGGCAATTTTTCGGTTGTCGTGGTCGCCGTCCACCTGAATATCGGTTCCGGTGAGCTGAACCCTGACAGCGGCCACACAACCCTCGGCCGCGCCGTCCACCTCCATAATCTGGGAGAACGGCAGTTCACCGGAGGTGGAGCAGCATCTTCCCTCCAAAGAGCGGTACAGGAGACAAACCGTGAAAATTCCCTTTAAAATCAGCTTGCTGCCCACCACCTTTGTCTCCGTCACACAGACGGACACGCGGCTGGACAGAATTTCCGCAGCACCCTCCCTGCCCGGGGACAGGTCCAGCTCGTCGGAAAATGTAAAATCTTTTTCTGCGATATGTGTCAGTGCGGTGGTATGCTGCACCTCCCGCCGTTTTTCAACGCACAGGGCCGCGTCTGTCTCCGCGTCGGTACAAAATTCCGTCTCTGCCCGGCGATATCCGCTGAGGCGGGTGACTAACCGACAGCGGGTAAACACCTTGCGGGGGTTTAACGCGCGGGTTTCCAGCAGCTCCGGCTCCGTGTCCGCCACCAAAAGCACACACTCCGGCATGGCCTTAGCGTCCGACTCGGCGGAAAAGGGCATTGCAAAATCCAGCGTGCGAACGCCGCTCTCCCCGTCCGGGGTATAGAGCACCGTCACCCGCACGGTGCCGGAAAGCTCCGCTTTCCCGTCTCGCAGCTCCCGGCTGTGGAGATAGACTTTCCCCTCCGTGTCGATGATGCGGGCAATGTCGGGGCAGTAATCCGGCACAATTGTCTCCGCCGTTTCCTCCTGCGTCAGCACCAGCTCCCCGCCCACGTCATAGGCGTCAAAGCGGGCTTTTTTTAAATCCAGTTCCATTCAGACCATCCTTTCCCGGCCATTGTGATTCTGGCCTATCCTATGCCGGGAGGATGAGGGTTATTCCTTCATCCCGAACAACCTGCGCAGCAGGCCGCACAGCGCTTTCGGCGACTTCCAGACGACGATTTTCATATAGACGCACTCCTTTTCCAAATCAAACTCATCTCAGCGCCGAAGACAGGCGCTCCCGCAGGCGATCAGGAGCAGCGCGACGATAAACAGCAGAAAGCCGGTGGGAAAAATCGCCGCAATTAAAATACCCAGCCCCAGCGACACCGCACATACGCCCAGCCAGCAGCCCCCTCCTCCTCCACGGCCACACCACATATCCGCCGCACCTCCTCTCGTATTCCAGTATATACGCGGGAATAAAAAAGCGTGCGGAACAAAGCACCAAGGCGGGGAAATTTTTGCACGGAAAAGGAAAAATAAAAAAGTGCGGATACCGTAAAATCGGTATCCGCACTTGTCCTATTTCTTTTGCTCCGCCCATTCCTTGAGGGGCTTCAGCTCCTCGTAAAGCCGGAGATAGCTGTCGTGGCGGCTCTTTTGAAGTTTTCTGTCCATAAGGGCCTCCAGCACCGCACAGCCTTTTTCCTTTGTGTGGCTGCATCCCACAAATCGGCATGCCTCCCGATACGGCGCAAAGTCCGGAAAAGTTTCGGGAAGGCGGTGTTTCAGCTCTAAATCCAGTTCTTCGGAATCAAAGGACGCAAAGCCGGGTGAATCCACCACCTCCGCGCCGCAGGACAGGTGAAAGAGCTCTACGTGGCGGGTGGTGTGCCGTCCCCGGCCAAGAGCCTCGCTAATCTCTCCCACCTGTAATCCAAACGCCGGGTCCAGTGCATTTAAAATACTGGATTTCCCCACGCCGGAGTTTCCTGTAAAGGCAGATAGCTTTCCACTTATCAAAGGCTTCAATTCCTCCAGGCCCTCCCCCGTTTCCGCGCTGACGCGGACCGTGGGAAAGCCCGCGGCGCGGTAAATCTCATACAACCCATCGGCGCTGTTCAAGTCGCACTTGTTCAGCACAATCACCACGCCGCAGTCCTTCAGCGCCGCGATGGCGGAAAGCCGGTCGATGAGATAGGGGTCGGTTTTGGGAAGAGCCTCCGAGGCAATCACCACAATCTGGTCGACATTTGCCACGGCAGGACGGCGAAAGATATTCTTCCGGGGCTTTATGGCCTCCACATAACCTTCTCCGTTCCCCAGCTCCCGGATTTCCACCCGGTCCCCCACCAGAGGGGAAAGGCCCTCTTTGCGAAATTTTCCTCTGGCACGGCAGCAAAATAGTTCACCGCCGCACTCCACGTAGTAAAACCCGCTGAGGGCCTTTTGAATCCGGCCCTCACGCATCAAAGCTCACCGTACGTGTTTCAAACAGCGTTCCGTCGTAATACACCTGCACCGTGCCGCTGCCAGTGCCATACAGGTCCACAGTCGTGGTTCCGTCGCTGCAATTCACATTGCCGTCAAACTGGGACTGACCGTCCAGCAACACCACCATATGAACGGTTTCCCGCCCATCCTGCGGCAGCGAAAAAGTGGCCGGCTGGAGAACCAGATTTCCCGAGGGGTTATTCGTGCCCGCGGGGCCCTTGCTGACGGAGAGAATAATCGTGTCGCCCTTGTTGGCCTTGGTATTTCCGGCGGGGTCCTGCGCCA
Organism: Oscillibacter sp. GMB15532; assembly: GCF_041020825.1. Classification (NCBI taxonomy): domain Bacteria; kingdom Bacillati; phylum Bacillota; class Clostridia; order Eubacteriales; family Oscillospiraceae; genus Oscillibacter; species Oscillibacter sp. GMB15532. The sequence continues at coordinate 96,926 of NZ_JBEVTO010000002.1, read as the reverse complement.
CTACCATCCCGACAGCCTCGTTGCTCTCCACATCTTTTACCTCTACCTCCAGACCAAGGCTTCTGGCCAGTTCCTTCGCCTTGTCAACGGGAAGCGCGGTCAGGGGAAGCACATCCACCGGAATTTTCTCCGGTCCCGTGCTGACATACAGTATTACGGTGTCGCCCTTTTTCAGGGTAGCCCCCGCCTCCGGGTCTGTGCGAATGATGGCGTCCGCCGTCACGTCGTCGCTGCTCTCCTCGACAGTTTGAATTTCCAGCTTCAAATCGGTGACGAGCGTTTTCATATCCACCTTTGCAACCTGAATATTCTTTCCGATCAAGCCGTCCGGCATCGTGTCGGTTCTCTCCCCGGCACTGACGATGACATCAATAACAAGGTTGGTCTTTTTCGTCATGTTCTCCGATGGGTCCTGCTTGAGGATCACATCCACCGGCGCATCGTCGTAAACCCTGCTCACCACATTGATTGTAAAAATTCCGTCAACCTCGGGAAGCGCATTGGCCTCGTCCACCGTCAGTCCCAGCACATTGGGAACGGTATATTTGTCTCCCGCATCCATGGAGCCGAACACGGCCCTAGCCACGAAAAACACCGCCACCAGCGCCACAATCACCACGCCGGTAATCATGGCCGTGCGTTTGTTCGGGGACAGCTCTCCTTCGGACTTTCGGGGCGGGTCCCGGTCGTAATCCGAGCTATACTTCCGGTCGCGGCCCCGCCCGTATTCCCGTCCGGTTTCCCGCTCACGGGAAAGCTCCCGCGCGGCATGATGCTGCGCGGCAGCAGCCATCACAGCGCCGGTACGCAACGGGCGGGTGGGCTCGTCAGGCTCCTCCGGGCGAAGGTCCTTGGGATCAATGTCCAAATCCACGCCGGGATTTTTACGGAAGGCATCCAGATCGAGAATCATGGCTTCGGCGGAGTCATACCGCCGGTCCCGGTCCGGGGCCATGGCCTTCATGCAGATCAGCTCCAGCGGCTCGGGGATACCGGCGTCAATCTCCCGGGGTGCCAGCGGAATAGAGCTGAGATGCTGGATGGCCACTGACACCGCCGAATCCCCCTCGAAAGGCAGGCGGCAGGTGAGCATCTCATAAAGCACCACACCGGCGGAATAAATGTCGGAGCGTGCGTCGGTCCGGTCACCCCTGGCCTGCTCAGGAGAAATATAGTGAACCGAGCCAAGGGCCTCCTGCGTCAGGGTCTGAGCGGAGTTTTCAAGGCAGGCAATCCCAAAATCGGCCACCTTTACACTGCCGTCCCGCAGAACCATGATGTTCTGGGGCTTGATGTCCCGGTGGACAATGCCCCGGCTGTGTGCGTGGGAAAGGCCGCGCATAATCTGGGTGATGAAGTGCAAAGACTCCCGCCAGTCCAGTTTTTCCCGCTTCTCCATATACTGCTTGAGGGTGATGCCATCAATCAGCTCCATGACGATGTATTCTACCTCCGCGCTTTGGGACACGTCGTACACCGAAACGATATTGGGGTGGGACAGCATGGCAACGGCCTTGGACTCTGCGTGGAACCGGCGGCGGAACTCCTCGTCCTGCGCCAAATCGCTCTTGAGAATCTTCACCGCCACCAACCGGTTCAAACGGTGGCACTTGGCTTTGTAAACGACGGCCATTCCGCCGGTTCCGATTCGCTCCAGAATTTCATAGCGGCTGTCCAGCATTTTTCCGATATAGGAATCCACCATGTCACACACCCTCCTTTCCGTCCGGTTCGCGCATCAGCACAGCGGTTACATTGTCTTTCGCGCCCCGTTCCTTGGAAAGCTCCAAAAGCCTTGCAAGGCAGTCCTCTCCCGTCTTGGCACTGTTCACCTCGTCCAGCATCTCCTGATCCGACACGGTGTCTACCAGCCCGTCGCTGCACAGCAGAATAATTTCTCCCGGCTCCATGGGGCATATGTAGCCGTCGCTCTCGATCAGCTCATCCGGCCCCAGTGCCCGGGTAATCAAATTGCGGTTTGGATGGCGGCGGGCCTCCTCGGCGGTGATGTCCCCCCGTTCCACCATGCTTTCCACCAGCGAGTGGTCCCGGGTGATCCGGACGATGGAATCTTTTGTGATATGATACGCGCGGCTGTCGCCCACGTTGCTCACCACAGCGCCGCCGCCGTAGCCCACGGCCGCCACCAGCGTAGTTCCCATGTTCTGATATTCTTCGCTCTGCCGTGCCGCCTCCCAAACCGCGCGGTTTGCAAGAGACACCGCAAAGGACGACGCCTCCCGAAGCTGCCCCGGCGTCATCTCCGAGCGCAGAACGCGCCGTACCTCCCGCATATAGGTATCCACCGCGATATGGCTTGCCAGACGGCCGCCAGCGGTGCCGCCCATGCCGTCGCATACCACGCAGACGGTATGTCCGCTGTCCGTGCGTTCCCGCACGGCAAAGGCGTCCTGATTGTCCTTGCGGACCAGGCCCACATCCGTAATGCCCCATACCTGCATGTCGGTCACACTCCTTTCCTCTCTTCCATGGCCTTCCGACGGAGCTGACCGCAGGAGGCGTCGATATCCCCGCCCAGACTGCGCCGCACCGTGGCGGTGACGCCATGGGACTCCAGCCGCTTTTGAAACGCCGCCGTCCGCTTGGACGGCTTGAACGGGCTTTCCACCACGTCGTTCAGCGGGATGAGATTCACATGTCCCGGCATTCCCCGCAGCTTTTCCGAGATAAGGTCCGCCTGCCAGTCGCCATCGTTCACGCCGTCGATCATGGCGTACTCAAAGGAAATGCGCCGTCCTGTTTTTTTAAAATACCGATGACAGGCGGCAAACAGCTCCTCCACAGGATAGGCCCGGTTCACCGGCATGATTTTAGAGCGGGTTTCCCCATCCGGCGCGTGTAGGGAGACGGACAGCGTAAGCTGAAGGCCCAGCTCCGCAAGGCGGTCAATGCCGGGGATGATACCGCAGGTGGACAGGGAGATGTGCCGCATACCGATGTTCAGCCCCTCCGGGCAGTTCACCAGCTCCAAAAACCGCAGCACATTGTCCAGATTATCCAGCGGCTCCCCAATCCCCATTAAAACGATGTTGGAAACCGGCAGACCGGCGTCCTTCTGGGTGAAAATCACCTGATCCAACAGCTCCGCGGGCGTCAGGCTCCTGACCTTTCCCGCCACGGTGGACGCACAGAACGCGCAGCCCATCAGGCAACCCACCTGCGAGGAGATGCAGACGGTATTCCCGTGGTGATAGCGCATCAAAACAGATTCGATGCAGTTTCCATCGCTCAGCTCCCACAGGTATTTCACGGTGCCGTCCAGCTTGGAAACCTGCTTGCGCACGGCCACGGGCGGTGTGAGAATACATGTACGCTCCAGCTTTTCCCGGAGAGACTTTGGCAGATTCGTCATCTCATCAAAAGAGCTCACCCCACCGTGAAGCCAGGAGAACACCTGCTTCCCGCGAAAAGCAGGCTCTCCCATGTCCTTCAGGGTACGGGTCATTTCCTCCGGCGTCTGGGATTTCAAGTCGATCATTGTGAGACTTCCCTTTCAGCGCGCCTCAGACGGCAGATGTAAAATCCGTCGGTTCCATGGCGGTGGGGCCAGAGGGTCAGCTCCCCCGTCTGCTCCCCCAAAGGCTGGGGCAGCGTAAAGCTTTCCCGGGAAAACTCCGGGTGGGCGGCGAGAAATCCGTCCACAATCTGACCGTTTTCCTCCGGAAGCACGGTGCAGGTGGAGTAAATCAAAGTACCGCCGGGCTTCACATACCGCGCCGCGTTTTCTATCAGCGCGGACTGCGCTACGGTAAGTGTAAACAGATCGTCGGGGGATTTATACCGAACGTCCGGTTTTTTGCGAATAATGCCAAGGCCGGAGCAGGGCGCATCCACCAGCACTATGTCAGCGCTGTCGGCCCATTCGGAACGGAAAACCGTCCCGTCGGCGGCAAAGGTCTGAATAGATGTAATACCTAGCCGCGCGGCGCCCTCCTGAATGCGGACAAGCTTTTTTTCATGGAGGTCACAGGAGAAAACCTCGCCCCCGTCCCCCATCAGCACAGCCGCGCCAAAGGACTTTCCACCCGGAGCAGCGCACACGTCGATGACCCGATGTTCCTTTTCAGGCGCAGCAATCAGGCCCACCAGCTTGGCGGCGGGGTCCTGCACAAAAAACTCGCCCTGCCCAAACGCCTCCAGCGCCGTCAGATCACCGGAAGAGGACAACTCCAGACAGTCCGGTACCCACGGGTGGGGAGTAACCGCCACTCCTGCTGCCGTAAGCTTTGCGGTTAGCTCCTCCCGCGTAGTTTTCAGCGTGTTGACCTGAACCGTCAGGGGTGCAATGCCGTTGTCGGCGGCGAGGAATGCCTCGGCCTCCACCCGTCCCAGCAACGTCAAAAGCCACTTTACCAGCCACTTGGGATGACTGTACTTAATAGAAAGGTATTGCGCCTCATCCCTGTCGGGAATAACCGGCAGCTTATCCTTGTTCAAAGAAACCTTCCGCAAAACGGCGTTCACCAGCCCGGAAGCCGCACCACGTTTGTTTTTCTTTGCCAGCTCCACGGCTTCGTTCACAGCCGCCCGGTCCGGCACCTTGTCCAAAAACAGAATCTGATACGCGCCCAGTCTCAGAATGTCCGAAAGCGGTATTTGCAAATGGCTCACCTTCTGGGTGCAGTAGGCCCCCAGGTAAAAGTCCAGCAAAGCGCGGTTCTGCAAAACGCCGTAGACCATGCGGGTAGCCAGCGCGGCTTCCGCTCCGGTCAGGCCGTCCCTCCGGAGTTGGGCTTTCAAAGAAGCATCCGCCCATGCGGCATTGGACGAGACGGCACCCAGCACCCGCAGTGCGGTATCCCGGGCGCTCATCTGCGGCCTCCCCGGCGGTTGCCGCCCCGGGCCGCAAAAATGGCCACGAACCGCAAAAGCTGTAAAAGGCTGGTCAGAAGCGCCGCCACATACGTCAGTGCCGCCGCCCGCAGAACCTTTTTCGCGCCCCCAATCTCATCCTCCGCCAGCAAACCCTCGCCCTCTATGGTTTCGATGGCCCGGGCAGAGGCGTTAAACTCCACCGGCAGCGTCACCAACTGAAAGAACGTTGTAATCCCAAACAAGATGATACCCGCCAGAAACAGGGACTGGCTGTACATCAGCATTCCGATCATCAGCAGAATAAAAGAAAACCGGGACCCAAAGCTGGTGGCGGGAATGATGAGATTGCGCAGGCGGATGGGAGCGTACCCCACGGCATACTGCACCGCGTGCCCCGCCTCATGGCAGGCCACGCCCACCGCTGCCACGGTGGCCGCGCCGTACACGTCCTCGGAGAGATAAATGGCGTTGGAACGGGGGTCATAGTGATCGGTGAGTCGTCCTTGTGTTGGATGAATGGTCACACCGGTAACCCCGTGGGCCCGCAACACCGCCTCAGCGGCTTGTGCGCCCGTCATGCGGCGGCGGTTGGTTTCCTTGCTGTATCGGTTGAAGCTGCCGGAAACCTGCGCCTGTGCGTACAGAGACAGCAGAAAGACCGGAATCAGCAGAACCCAATATAGGTTGTTCGCAAAGAAATAAGCATAATCGTTTTGCATCAAATTCCTCGTTTCAAAGTTGGATAGGATGGCCCCGCAGATAGTCCGCGACGGACATCCGCTTTCCCCCATCCGCCTGTATTTCTGTCAAGCAAAGAGCCTTGCCATCCCCGCACGCAACTGAAATTCCACGCTTACCTGCGGAAAGCAGTGTCCCCGGCTCGGCGGAGGTTTCCTCCCCCGTCTCCTGAGATTTAAAAACCTTCATCGCCCGTCCGTCCACCACTGCGGAAGCCGCAGGCCAGGGAATCAGTCCCCGAATCTGGCAGTTGACGGCATGGGCATTCTTCGTCCAATCAATGGGCGACAGGTCCCGGGAAAGCATGGGCGCATAGGTGGCCGCATCCTCATCCTGAGCAATACGAACCACGGTTCCGGATTCAATCGCCGCAATTGCTTCGCTCAGTGCTTCCGCCCCCAGCTCGGCCAGACGGGCGGTCAGGGCCTGCGCATCCTCATCCGGTCCAATGGGTGTTTTGATTTTGGAGATTACGTCCCCTGCGTCCAGCTTGTCCACCATATACATGATAGATACGCCCGTTTCTCCGTCCCCATTTAAAATCGCCCAGTTGATGGGAGCCGCGCCCCGGTATTTAGGCAACAGGGACGAGTGGACGTTGATGGAACCGTATTTCGGATAGTTTAAAAGCTCCTCCGGCAAAATTTTGCCGTAAGCCGCTGCCACAATCAACTCCGGCTCCAGCCTGCGCACAAGGTCCATTGCCTCGCCGTCCCGGGCCTTCTGTGGCTGAAATACGTCAAGTCCAAGCGTCAGTGCATATTCCTTAACAGGCGTTGGTATCAGTTTCATGCCCCGGTTTTTAGGCTTGTCCGGCTGTGTAATGACTCCGCAGATTTCATGACCGTCCTTCGCCAGTCTTCGTAGCGAAGCCACGGCAAATTCGGGAGTTCCCATAAACAACACGCGCATCAGCGTTACGCCTCCGGTTCCGCGTTTTCGTCCTCGTCAGGCCCCTCGGCCTCCAAATATTCCGACAACTCCTCGTCAGTCAGAAAATGGTCCACATACTCGGAGAACAGGTGTCCATCCAGATGCTCAATCTCATGGCAGAAGGCCCGGGCGGTCAGGCCTTCGCCCTCCACCTCAAACCAATTGCCCTCCCGATCCTGCGCCCGGACACGCACATGGTCAGGCCGTGTAACCACGCCCCATTTTCCAGGCAGGCTCAGACAGCCCTCAAGCCCCGTCTGCTCCCCCTCCTGAAAAATGATTTCCGGGTTAATCAGCTCGATATACTCCTCGGAATCCTCGTCCAGCACCAGGCAAACCCGCCGCAAAACGCCCACCTGGGGTGCGGCAAGACCCGCGCCTCTGGCGTCCGTCAGCGTCTCCGCCATGTCGTCCAGCAACTGGCGCAGGCGCCCGTTGAACTCCGTCACGGGGCGGCTCTTCTTTAGCAGGGAATTGTCCCCCGCCTCTATAATTCTTCTCAAAGCCATTGCGTTGTCCTCCAATCGAAAATCGCAATCAATCCATTGCGTTACAATCTGCAAACAGGTTCAGACCCCGGTTTTCCCGCCGCTTTCCAAACTCGCGCAGCAGCCATGCCACCCGGTCCCGGGTCGGCTTGTCATTTTTGCCGGAGAGAAACACCCGGTAGCGAAACCGGTTGTTCACCTTCAGTACCGGCGCAGGGGCGGGACCTAAAATTTCCGGCTCAGTTTCCCGAACCGCTGCGTCCTCCATCAGCGTTCCCAGCTCGCCCCGCAGGGCCATCGCCGCACGGAGCACCGCACCCTCATCTCCGCCGGAGACGGTAAGAGTAAAGAGGTCCGCAAAGGGTGGATAGCGCCGGATGCGCCGCAGTGCAATTTCACTTTCGTAAAACCGTTCGTAATCCTGCAACGCGGCACTCTGAATCACCTCGTTGCCGGGGGTATAGGTCTGGATGACCGCCCGGCCGCTCTTACCGCCCCGGCCCGCCCGACCCACCACCTGCGTCAGCAGGCTGAATGTCCGTTCGGCGGCGCGGTAATTGTCCATATACAAAGACGCGTCGGCGCTGAGTACGCCCACCAGCGTCACATTTTCAAAATCAAGGCCTTTGGCCACCATCTGGGTTCCCAGAAGGATGGGAATCCGCTCCCGCTCAAACCGGCCCAGAAGCGTTTCATGGTCCCCGCCGGCGGTGTCCGCGTCCATCCGCAAAACGCCCACGCCGGGGAATAAGTCCCGCAGCTCCTCTTCCACTCGCTGGGTCCCGGCCCCGATGTGCTTCATGATGCCGCCGCACTCGGGGCAGACGTTGCTGGCTGGGCTGGAATGACCGCAGTAGTGGCACATCAGCCGCCCGTTGGCGGAGTGATAGGTCATGGAAACACTGCATCTTGGACAGGCGGGAACGCTGCCGCATTCACCGCACACCAGCATCCGGCTGTTGCCCCGGCGGTTCAGAAACAGGATGCTCTGCTCTCCCCGCTCCAGATTTTCCTGAAGCTCCCGCCGCAGCGGCCCGCTGAGCGCACCGGAATTTCCAGCCTTGATCTCCTGCCGCAGGTCCACCACCTGAACGTCGGGCAGGCTCTGTTCGTTGTACCGCCTGCGCAGCAACTCGTGGTGATACTGCCCCTGCTTCGCGCTCCATGCGGTTTCCACCGCCGGGGTGGCAGAGCCCAGCACCAGCGCCGCGCCGCTTTGCGCGCAGCGGAACTTTGCCACGTCCCGGGTATGATACCGGGGCGCGTTTTCCGACGCGTAGCTCCCCTCCTGCTCCTCGTCCATGATGACAAGACCCAAATCTACCAGCGGCGCAAACACCGCCGACCGGGTGCCCAGCACCAGCCGTGCCTCTCCCCGGCGGATGCGCTTCCACTGGTCATACCGCTCTGTCATCCGCAGGGAACTGTGCAGCATGGCAACAGACCCTCCGAAGTAAGAAGAAAACTTCTCCATCATCTGGGGCGTCAGCACAATTTCCGGCACCAGCACCAGCACGGACCGGCCCTGCTTGAGGACTTCCTGTGCCAGACGGATATAAATCTGCGTCTTTCCGCTGCCTGTGACGCCCTGTAAAAGCGCCGCCTCAGCCTTGCCGGATTGCATCAGGGCCAGCAGCCGCTCAAAGGCGGATTGCTGCTCATCGTTAAGGACAATAGGTGGCCCGGGTTCGACCTCCTTCGGCTCCGGAATCCGAAGCCGTTCTTCCTCCGAAAACGCCACAATACCGGACTTCTCCAATCCCTTCAGGGTCTGGGCGGAAGCTCCGGTAAAATAACAGATGTCCCGCACCGAAGCCCGACCGGTGGCGCTTAGCAGCAATACCACCTCGTAGCGCATCGGCGCGGATTTTTTTCTGGGTTCCACCAGCGCAAGAGCCTCCGCCCCGTCCATGGTCAGTTCCGCCATCCGACGCTGTTTATCGCTCACGCGCCGGGTGGAGGTGACGCTGGAGCAAAGCACGCCCTTCTTGCACAAAGCACGCAGCGTGGGCTCCGCGTCCTCGCCGCAGACGCCCTTTAGCTGGGTCAGCTCGGCGCTGCCCCCGGCAGCAAAAACCGCATCCAGCACCGGCTCGGCGTGTTTCATTTTTCCGGCGAGGTCCTCAGCGGCGGCGCGATCAAGCCCCTCCGTCAGTGTAAAAACCTCACGCAGGCGATACCAAAGGCCCGCGGGCAAAATGGTCTTCACCGCCTCATACATGGTGCAGAAATACCGCTGGCGCATCCACAGAGCCAGCGACACGCCCCAGTCGTCCAGCACCGGCTCGTCGTCCAGCACGGATGAAAGCGGCTTTACGCCAGCGCGCTTCGGGCCGGTTTCCCGGGCCAGAATCACACCTTCGCAGCTTCGGTTTCCCCTGCCGAAGGGTACGGACACCCGCACCCCCGGCCTCGCCTTTTCCAGCATCGACTGGGGAATCACATAGTCATAGGGTCGATCGATGGAAAACGTGGCCGCGCTGACGGCAACCTTTGCAATCTCTGAACGCTCCATCCTCGTCCCTCCCCGTCCGCGGAATTATTCCTGCGGCATTCTCTGCTGGTCGGCATCGCTCTCCGCGATGGTCAGGTTCATGCCCCGGGAATCCAGCTTGCCGTCCGCCACCTCATGGATAGCCAAAGTCACGGGCTTTTCGCACAGCGGCTCACCGGAGCTTTCCGCAGCCTCGGAAATTTGACGGGCCCTCCGGGCCACTACGTTCACCAGCATATACCGGTTGGGAATGTAGCTGTTCAGCTGGGTCATTGCAGGATAAAGCATCATGGTAAATTTCTTCCTATCTGCCTTTCGGCTTAAAATAATCGCCTGATAGGCGGTCACTCATCTTCCGCTGATAATCTCCATGCGATCGCTGGGCTTGCAGTGCTCCGCCGTCATAATGGCGTCCAGCTCCGCCACCGCCGTTTCCACGGTGTCGTTGATGACGAAGTAATCATAGGTATGGGCCGTTTGAAATTCCACCTTGGCCCGCAGCAGACGCTTCTGCACCTTTTCCGGAGAATCGGTTCCCCGTTCCGTCAGCCGCCGCTCCAGCTCCGCCCAGGAGGGCGGGGCGATGAAAATGCGGGGTGTCCCCGGACGTTTGTCGCACACCTGTAACGCGCCCTGAATCTCAATGTCCAGAATTACATCCTGCCCGGCCTCCATGGCCTCGTCCACATATTTCTTCGGCGTACCGTAGAAGTTTCCCACATACTCGGCATACTCCAAAAACTCCTCATTGGCGATTCTCTCCCGGAACGCGTCCACGTCCATATACCGGTAGTGCACACCGTCCACCTCTCCGGGACGCGGCTCCCGGGTTGTGGCGGAGATGGAAAAGTACAGGTTGGAGCGCTTTTCCAAAAGCGCCTTTAAAACCGTGCTCTTTCCCACCCCGGAGGGCCCTGAAATAATGAAAGTCTTTCCCTTTTGCATCCTATTCTTCCTCTTCCTTCGGGATTTCAGTCCCCAGACGCCCCGCCAGCTTTTCCACCGGCAGCGCGGAGAGGACCACATGGTCGCTGTCCATGACAAAAATCGAGGCGGTCTTCCGCCCATAGGTCGCGTCGATCAGCATTCCCCGCTCCCGGGATTCCTGAATCAGGCGCTTCACCGGCGCGGAATCCGGACTGACCACCGCCACCAGACGGTCTGCGGATATCAGGCTTCCAAAGCCGATATTGATAAGCTTCACGGCCTTACTCCACGTTCTGGACCTGCTCGCGGATTTTTTCCACCTCCGCCTTCAGGTCCACCGCCACCTGCGCGATGGAAACATCGCAGCACTTGGAGCCGATGGTGTTGGACTCCCGGTTCACCTCCTGAATCAAAAAGTCCATCTTCCGCCCCATGGGTTCGTCGGAGCGCAGCATCTCCCGAAGCTGGGAAAGATGGCTGCGCAGGCGGACCGTCTCCTCGTCCACGGCCACCTTGTCGCTGTAAATCGCGGCCTCCGTCAAAATTCGCTGGGGGTCGATGGAGGCGCTTTGCAAAACCTCCTCCATCCGGGCCGTCAGCTTCCGGCGATACTCCGCCACCGTCTCGGGAGAGCGCTCCTCCACCCGCTTGGTCAACGCCTCGATTGCGTCCAGACGGCCGCTGATATCGGCGGCCAGCTTTTTGCCCTCCAACGCCCGCATGGTATTGTACGCGGACAGCGCTTCATCCAGCACCAGACAGATATCCGCGCCCAGCGCGTCGAGATCTTCCTCCGCCTTGGTCACATTCAGCACATCGGGAAACCGGGCCAGCGTCTCGGGATAGATTTTTGCCTCGGTACCACAGAGTTCCGCAAGCTCCCTCAGCGCGGCAGCATAGCTCTCTGCAAGGCCGCGGTCCACTGTCACCTTGGCAGTGTCCGCCCCTGTGGAATCAATGCTGAAAAGGATATCCACTTTCCCTCTTGAAACGGTCTGCTGCACGTGCTTGCGCACCGCGTCCTCCGCGAAAACGTAGGCTCTTGGCAGCTTTACCGTGCAGTCCAGATACCGATTGTTGACAGACCGAACCTCCACGGTAATATCCCGATTTTCAAGTGTTTTTCTCGCCCGGCCATAGCCGGTCATACTCTTAATCACTTTTATTTCCTCCCTATCAAACGCCGTGCCTTACAGGCAGCGGAATCCAAGACCGCAGCCGTTGCACAAAAGATACGTGCAGCAAAGCTGCTGGCAAAGGCCCGCGTTTCCGCACTGCTCCATACCAAATCCGCCCTGCGGGCTGTAAGCCGACGTTCCGGCGTTGTCCATAAATTCCAGCGCCTGCCGGTACTCCCGGTTGCCCGGGTCCATTCGGGTGGCGGTTTCGTAGTATCTCCGCGCCTCGTCCAGCCAGCCCCGGCGGTAGCAAACCGCGCCCCGGAGAAAATTCCACTCCGCATTGTGGTCGGCGTAGTTTGCAAGCAGGGCCTCCGCCCGGCTCAAATCCCCGGAGTTGACCGCCATGCGCACCTGCTGCAAAACGGAGCTTTGGGACGACTGTCGGGCGGACCCGCCCGCGCCGTAGCCGTAACCGCCGGAGTAGCCTCCGTAACCGGAGCTTGAACGGCTTGCTCCGCTGCTCCGCCCGCTCCCCCGCCGCTTGCTCACTTCCTCATAGGCGGCGTTGATCTCCTTCATCTTCTCCTGAGCAAGATCCGCCAGAGGATTGTCGTGGTAGTTGTCGGGATGGTACTTCCGCGCCAGCTCCAAATATGCTTTTTTTACTTCCGCGTCCGACGCGGATTCGGGAACGCCGAGTACCTGATAGGGATCGTTCATGTGGTTTCCTCAACTTTTCTGTCTTTCTTACGCGCTGACTTTCCTGCCCGGTAGGTACCTGAAAGCACTGCCTTTCCCACCTGAAACAGCCCCGTGTAAACGGTCTTCTCCAAAATGGGAGTCCAGCACCCGAAATCCCACAGCTCATAGGCCGTGGCCAACAGGCGGACGGAGTGGTCCAGCGTCTTTGTAAAGGCCTCCCGGCTCTCCGGCGTCCACGCTCCGTCAGTCAGACCGTAGCGGTAGATCAGCGGGTTGTAGTTTCCAGAGAGGGCATCCTCCTTCAAGTCGTCCGCGGCATCCGTCAGGTATACCCAGCGGCCCAGATGGTATAAAAGCTGATGGAGAATGCGGCGCAACGGTCCGTCCTCCGCCTCGTCGGCGGCGGCAGCCAAAATTTGGGCAAAAGCGTCTGCCGGGGCATCCAGCGAGGAGGACTTCTCCCGCTCCAGCTCCGCAAGCCGATCAAGCTGCTCCCGCGTCACCCGGTCGAATTCCGGACGGGCGGCAGCGGCCTTTCGATATCCGCCCCGCAGAGCCAGAGCCGCCCCACGGTATTTAAGTCCCTTCCAAAACCCGTGATCCGACACGCCGTCCCTCGCCTGCCAATAGGCCAGAATCACGCTCTCGTCCGCCGCCAAATCCAGCGCCGGGTGTTCTCCGCAGCACGTCCTCTTTTTCAGGGGGCTTGCCACGCACCGCTCACAGCGGGTTTCCGGCTCCTCTCCGCCCGAAAGCAGAATAGCCAGAAACGTAAAGTCGTAGTTCAGAATGAACCGGGCGGGGAGTCCGCACCGGCGGCGCAAAGTGTGGCACAGTCCGCAGTAGGCCCTGCGGAACCGCTCCTGCTCCTCAGTGGGGAGCAGATCCAGCGGGGGCCTGACGTAACCAAACATCGCGCCCCGGCTTAAAACAGCCTGACGATGGTAAACTCCATACCGCCCTGCCGCCGCAGACGGCGGTCATAGAGCACCGCCGGAATCATACCCAGTGCAAAGGCGATGACCGCCGCGGTATACCGGGCCGCTACCGTAGCGAAAAATCCCCCCAGCGCATACCCAAGGAAAAACAGCACCACCGGTACCATATAGACCAGGAGGATAATTCCAATAATGTTTTTGGTGCTGCTCTCCACCACCACCTTCTGTCCAGGCCTTGCCCCGATAGAGTTTTTTGCTCTGGCATAGACCGACGCACCGGAAACGCCGCAGCCGGCGCACTCCTCGCAGTCGTGTCCGCAGGCGGACTGCCGGGCCACAGAAATTTCTGCGTGGTCTTCGTCCAGCAGTTTTTCGATTGTTGCAATTTGTGTCATTTAATCGCTCCTAAATCCGCTGATTGTTTACGTTAAGGGACTGTGGGGTCAGGCGTCTCCGTCTGCCCGGTATCTTCGGAAATGGTGATCTTCACCTGATATTCGCCTACCACGCCCACGTCCGCGCCGTTGCCCAGGGTGACCTTTGCGGGAACCGTATAGCTCCCGCTTGCGGCGAGAATATCCGTCAAATCCGCCGTCACCGTAATATCCTCCGCCGTGACGGACGCCACAGCCGCCGCGGTTCCCCGCAGGGACACCGGCAGTTCCGTGGTTAGAACGGTTACAGTTTTCCCTTCCGGTACGTTTTCACACGTAAAATTCACAGCATTGAAGTCGGCAGAGGCCATGTCCTTGAATCGAACGGTCATGGTTGCCCGGACAGCCCCGCTGAGATTTTCACAGCCCGCAGGGACGTTGATTGTATACCGATAGGTGGAGGGACCCACAAATTCCGCCAAATCGAAATCATCCAGCGTAATATACTCAACGTCCTTCAAAAGCTCCGCTGCGCCCGAAACCGTGATGCTGGCGGGAGTGATGGAATAGTCCAGATTCTGAATTCTGGCACCGTCCGCCTCGATAAAGTTGACCCGAAGGGGCAGCTCCTTTTCCACATTCACGGGCAGCGTCACCTGAATCTGATCGGAGGTGGCGCGCAGGTCTGAGGTATCCTCAATCAGCTCTCCGGCCTCGTCGTAAAGCTCATAGTCCAGCGCTCTGGAAACGGTTTCCGTGGCATTGTCCACCGCAAGCGTCACCTTGGCATAGGCCACTGCGTCCACCTCGGTACGTGGGCCGCGCAGCTCCAGCGTCTCCGGCTCCAGACGGAGCTCACCGGCAATATACCCTTCGGCCACGGTGCCCGTCAGCGTACAGCGGATATCCACATTTCGCCGATAAAGCTCGCCAATTTCCACATGGGCCGCATAGGATGCATTGGAATAGGAAACTGCGTCCCTCGGAATATTGCTGGGATAGCGAACCGTATACCCCACGTTATGGGACCCGGTTTCCGTAATATCGGACAGATTCGCCTGAATACGGATTTTATCGGGGTCCAGCTTGGCCAGAATCAGCCGCCGCGCCTTAATGGTCAGCGTCATGGTCTGGTCGCTTTCCGGCAGGAGCATCAGCCCCCGGTCGGCCAGAATGGTGTCGGAACCGACGTATTCGATGGGAATATCGCTGATGGTCTTCTCCTTTTCGGGGTTGTTGATGCTGTCCACGTACAGCCAGATGGCACAGGAGAACAAAACGGAGAGGACGACGTACAGCACCTTGCTTTTGTTCCAACGTTGTTTATTGTTCTCCATTGCGGCCGCCTCCTTCCCTGCGGACGCGCAGCAGACCGAAAAGGCCCGGTTTGCGGTCCGACGGCTCCTTTTCCTGAGGCAGCAGCTCGTTGCGCAGGAGGTTTTCCAGCGTCTCCGGCATCAGATGCCGCTTCAGCATCCCCCCCACGGCCACGGAGATAGACCCCGTCTCCTCGGAGACAATCACCACCACCGCGTCGGAGTTTTCGCTCATGCCGATACCAGCCCGGTGGCGCATCCCCAAGTCCCGCGAGAGATTCACATTTTTGCTCAGGGGCAGCATACAGCCCGCGCCCAGAATCCGTCCCTTGCGGACGATGACTGCGCCGTCGTGCATGGGCGCTTTCACGAAAAAGATGTTTTTCAAAAGCTCGCTGGATACGTCCGAATTCAGCACCGTGCCGCTGCGGACCATGTCGTCCAGCAGATTCTCCCGCTCAAACACAATCAGCGCGCCGGTGCGGGACTTAGACATTTCGGTACAGGCCAGAACGGTCTGCCCGATCATGCGCTCCAGCGTGCTCTCCGTCTCTCCTCTGGTGAAGAAAAAGGCCAGCCGTCGGCTGCCCATCTGCTCCAGCACACGGCGAAGCTCCGGCTGAAACAGGATGATAAGAGCCAGAACGCCCCACTCCACCATCCGGCCCATGATGTAACTGATGCCGTTGAGGTGGAAGATGGAGGACAGCCACAGCACCGCCAGAAAAATCAAAACGCCCTTTAAGAGATTTGCCACCCTCGAGGTCTTGACAAAGTTCAGCAGCTTGTACAAGACGATGGCCATCAGAAGAACGTCCAGAATGTCCGTGATTTCAATTGTCAGCATGTACCGGGCAATCATGCCCGGCAGAAGCGAAAATTTTGCGCTCATCGCTGCATCAGCTTCCTTCCCGGGTCAGGGCAGGATTCCGCCCGTGGCCAAAGCCGCAGGATTCGGAGATTGCCCAAATTACAAGAACGCTTATATTATATAGAAAATGACGCCGGATTGCAAGGCAAAAGGCGTCAAAATTCATAGTATGTTCACCGCTTTTCAGGATTTTTCCTCCAAACCCGGCTTTGCCGCCCGCGCCCCGAAAGCCGGGTGCGGGCGGCTGTGGGAGAAATCAGTCGGAAAGGCGCTTCAGGATTCCCGGCAAGGCCTCCAGCAGTAAATCCACCTCTTTTTCCGTGTTAAACGCGGAGAAGCTGAGACGGACGGTACCGCTGTCGATCGTTCCGGCGGTACGGTGGGCCAGAGGTGCGCAGTGCAACCCGGACCGGACCGCAAAGCCAGCCTCTGTCAGCGCATTGCCAACAAATTCGGAATCCACCCCGTCTACCACAAAGCTGAGCACACCGGTCTGGGCGAAAAGATCACGTCTTGCGCAGACGCAGACGCCCGGAAGCTTCCTCAGGCCCTCCGAGGCCTGCAAAGCCAGCTTTCGCTCGTGGAGGCAAATGGCGCTTTCTCCCTTTCCGCGGACAAAGCGAATTCCCTCCAAAAGGCCTGCGATGCCGGGCACGTTGTGGGTCCCGCTTTCCAGCCGGTCCGGCAAAAAGTCCGGCATTTCCTGCTGGATAGACAGGCTGCCGGTTCCCCCCTCCATCAGCGGGGTTGCCTCCGCCTTATCGCCGCAGAGCAATACGCCGGTGCCCTGCGGGCCATACAGTCCCTTGTGCCCCGGCATAGCCGCAAACGCAGCGCCCAGCGCCGCCATGTCTAACGGCATCACTCCCGCGGACTGGGATGCGTCAATTACAAAGGGAACACCCCGCTCCCGGCAGAGCGCCGCCACAGCCTCCACCGGCTGCACCACGCCAAAGACGTTGGATACATGGCTGCAAACCACCGCGTCCACGTCCGAGGTAATGGCCTTTTCAAAAGCCTCCGTGGTCAGGTCCGGGCGGAACAGCGGCGCGCCGGCCACGATAATTTCCGCGCCCAGCGCCGCAAGTGGCCGGGTGACGGCATTGTGCTCATAGCCGGAAATCACCACCCGCCCACCGCGGGGAACAAGGCTTTTGATGGCAACATTCAGCCCGTGGGTGGCGTTCATGGTAAATACCACCCGGTCCGGCTCCGATATATGAAAAAGCTCGGCCAGTTCCGTGCGGCAGGAGAACAGGGTATCCGCCGCCTGCATGGCCGCCGGATAGCCGCCGCGTCCGGGAGAGCTCATGGTTTGCAGAGCTTTCACCATTGCTCGGCCAACCGTCTCCGGTTTTTGGAAGCTGGTAGCCGCACTGTCCAGATAGATCATAGTCAACCTCCTAAAAAAGTTTCCAAAGCGGCGTTTTTACCCCGCGTTCCAACGCTATCCGAGGTCCGGCGGCAAAGCCGCCGGACACGGTTTACAGAGAAATCTCCACGTATTTTCCCTGTTGTAACAAATATAATTTCGCGGGGTAAAGCCCCGCCGACCGAAGAATCGACAGTGCGGACCGCAAAGCCCCGCCCGTCACTTCCACGGCATACGCGCAGCCCATATTGCTCAACTCTCTGGGAGCGCGGAAGATGCGCGTCCGGATCCCCGCGGCCATCAGCATTCTTTCCATTCGTTGGGCATAGGTCACAGAGCGGGCGATCATCCAGTATTGTTCCACGGACACTCCTCCTCTCCCCATAGTTTATGCGGACCGGAAAAAGGGGTGAGAACGGAAGTACCAAAACATTGACGGACCGCCGTTCAGGGTCTTGCAAACAAACGGAGGCCCATCCTCCCGGATGGGCCTCCCAAATCAGTTGTCATTCCTTTTCCAAAAGCACCGCAGCTTGCGCCGCCATGCCTGAGCCGTCTCCCGTGAAACCAAGACCTTCTTCCGTAGTGGCCTTCAAATTCACCCGGTCCCGCTCCACACCAAGCGCCCCGGCAAGATTCTTCGCCATCTCCGCCTTGTAGGGGGCAATTTTCGGTTGCTGGGCAATCAACGCGGCATCCACGTTCACCACCGCATAGCCCTTCTCCCGCAGAAGCGCCGCCACCTGCCGCAAAAGGGCAATGCTGTCCGCGCCCGCATATTGAGGGTCGCTGTCCGGAAACAGGGTACCGATGTCCCCCAGTCCCGCCGCACCGCACAGTGCGTCCATCACGGCGTGGGTCAGCACGTCCGCGTCGGAATGGCCCAGAAGTCCCTTTTCCCAAGGAATTTCCACGCCGCCAAGAATTAGCTTTTTCCCCTCCACCAGCCGGTGAACGTCATAGCCCTGACCGATGCGCAGCCCCGTCATAGCAGACCCTCCCTGGCGTCCAAAATCGCCTGAGCCAGAATCAAATCCAGCGGCGTGGTGATTTTCAGGTTCTCCTCGTCTCCGTCCACCAGATATACGGTTTTGCCCAGCCGCTCCACGGCGGAGCAGTCGTCCGTCGTCTCAGCCCCGGCTTCCATGGCGGACTGAAGTGCCGCCTTTAAAAGGCTGGCTTCAAACACCTGCGGCGTCTGTACCGCAGCCAGTGCGGAGCGGTCCAGCGTTTCTTCCACCTGCCCGTCCCGCACGGTTTTCACTGTGTCCTTCACGGGAATCGCCGGGGCGGCAGCGTTGCACCTTGCCGCTTTTTCAATCACGCTGTCAATCAGCTCCGGCACAGTCAGAGGGCGCGCCCCGTCCTGCACCGCCAGAAGCTCCGTTTTCTCGTCAGCCTCCAGCGCGGCCAGCAGCACCGAATGGGTACGGGACTCTCCGCCCCGAATCACCTTGGCGCATTTTGAAATATCATATGTACGGCACAAATCGGAAAAGGACAGGATATCCTCCTCCCGGGCCGCCACAATGATGGCGTCCACACGCTGCGCCCGCTGAAGCGCCAGCAGCGTCCGGGCCAGAACGGGAATGCCGTCCAGCGGCTCCAGCAGCTTGTTAATTCCCTCTCCCATCCGGGAGGAGCCGCCGGCCGCAGCTACCAGCGCCGTACAAAAGGGACGCTGCGCATCTTTGAAACGGTGAAAGAAACGGAACATTGGATCTCCTCTTCCCCGACCGGCTTTCCCCGGCCCGTATTTATACCTCCATGGAACCGTCCAGCCGTTGCTCCACCTGTTCATAGCTGCCCACGCCGGTAAGCACGATTTCCGAAATCAAAATCTGCTTGGCGTTGTGAAGCATTTTCCGCTCTCCGGTGGACAGGCTCCGCTCCCTGTCGCGCATGGTCAGGCTTTTGATTACCCGAGCCAGCTCATAAAGGTCCCCGCTTTTCAGCCGCTGGAGATTTTCGCGATAGCGCTTGTTCCAGTTGGTGCTCTCGTCGATGTTCATGGTGGGAAGCGCACTGAACAGCGCCTCCACCTCCGCCCGGTCCGACACGGGGCGCAGGCCGATCGCATCGCTGTTGGCCGTTGGAATTTTCAACAGAAGCCCGCCCACCAGCATCTTAAAGACATAGTAATCCTGCGCCGCGCCGCCGAGCTTCTCACACACAATGCCGTCAATCACACCGGCGCCGTGCATGGGATGAACCACCATATCTCCGACACTGAACATTTCAGGCTCCTTTCATGTCCCGGATGCGCTCATCGCAATTATCAAAATTCCAAAAATCTTAAATAGATCATATCACATTTCGGGTAATCTTACAAGTATATCCTGAAAAATGTTGCGTAAACCGTAAAAAACCGCCCTCCACGGCACTGTGAAGGGCGATTTTTATCAAAAAGAGAGCCTTACTTCTTGTTGGACCGACGCCAGATGTGCATTTTTTCTGCCTCGGCAATCAGCTCCTCCCGGAACTGGGGATGGGCGATGCTGATGATGGCCTCGGACCGCTGCCAAGTAGACATACCCTTGACGTTGACCTTGCCGTATTCCGTTACCAGATAGTGTAGGTTGCTGCGGGTAGCGGTGACGACGGAGCCATTAAGCAGCGTGGAGCGGATACGGGAGGTCAGCTCGCCGGTTTTCTTGTCCTTTACAGAGGAGGAGCAGCAGATGAAGCTCTTTCCGCCCTTGGACAGATATGCACCCATCACGAAGTCCATCTGGCCCCCTGCGCCGGAGATGTGGGTGGTGCCGGAGGACTCAGAGGAAACCTGCCCGTACAGGTCAATGTCCACTGCGCCGTTGATAGAGACAAAGTTGGGAATCTGGGACACGCGGGCAACATCGTTGGTATAGTCCACAGGAGCCGCCATGCACTGGGGGTTGTTATCCAGGAACTCATAGAGTTTCCGGGTGCCCGCGGCAAAGGTAAAGGCCTGACGGCCCTTGTCAAAGGGCTTGTATTTGCCGGTGATTTTCCCGGCCTTGGACATATCCACGAACGCGTCCACGTACATCTCCGTATGTACACCCAAATCCTTCAGGTCGGACTCGGCAATCAGCTTGCCCACGGTGCCGGGCATGGCGCCAATGCCAAGCTGGAGGCAGGCCCCGTTGGGAATCTCCTCCATGACAAGGTGGGCAATGGCAAGATCCGTCTCACTGGGCTGGGCAGCGCCGCCCAGTTCATCGGGAAGGCTGTTCTCTCCTTCAACAATCATATCCACATCGTCGATATGAATGCAGTTTTCAAAGCCACCGTGGCAATAGGGTAAGGAGGTATTCACCTCTAAAATAATACATTTGCTGCGTTCACAGGCCGCCTTCAGGTGGGAGCAGCTGGGCCCGAAGTTGAACCAGCCATGGGAATCCATGGGGCAAGCCTGTATCATTAGGACGTCGATGGGTGCCATATTTTCACGGTAGTACCGGGGAAGCTCGGAATACCGAATGGGAACGTAAAACGCCAGACCCTCCTTGGCCATCTTCCGCTCCAGACCGCCCATGTGCGTGGAGTTCCATGTAAAATGCCGCGCCGCATCCGGAACATTCATCACAGCGGGACGGTGCGTGAGAACGCCCCCGCGGATATTCACGTCTGTCAGCTCGTCCGCGCGCTTTGCCAAAGCCTTATCCAGCGCGTCGACAGTTCCTACGCACCAGCCGTAATCAATCCAGTCTCCGGATTTGACGATCTTGACAGCCTCGTCCGCAGTCTTCAGTTTCTGTTTGTATGTCTCCTGATAGCTCATGAAAAATTCCTCCCTGTTTTTTCAATAAAACCATGCAGTTTCAAAGATTGTCAATATTGTAACATAATGGTTTTTAGAATGCAATCAAATCTGTGAAATTTGCGCGCAGGATTTCCAAAGCGGCGGCAGTCGCCATAGCCCTGTACGGGAGGCGCTCCAGCCGCCCCTACGCTTGATTGTCCTGGAAAAAACCGGGGTCTATAAAAAGCGACTGCTGGTTGCGTGATTTCAGCTCCAAGGCTTCAAAAAATTTTCGGCGGTTTGCCGAATGAATTGTCGGAATAAGCGGATTATGTCAAGGAAGCGGATAGAAAGAAAGCTCCGGAAATGCTTTTGCATTTCCGGAGCTGAATTGCGTATCAATCGGTGAGGCTTGGCTTACTCGCCCTCAACCTCGGACTCGTCCTGCGCTGCGGGAGCCAGCAGAGCGCGGATAGACAGGGAAATCTTCTTCTTCTCCTCGTCCACGGCGATGATCTCGGCTTCCACTTCCTGACCCTCGCTCAGCACGTCGCCGGGCTTTTCAATGCGCCGATCGGCAATCTGAGAAATGTGAATCAGGCCATCCACGCCGGGGACAACCTCGGCAAACGCGCCGAAGGTCATCAGCTTGACGATGCGGACCGTAGCCACGTCGCCCACGCGGTACTTGCTCATGAAGTCCTCCCAGGGATTCACGCCGCGGTCCTTCACGCCCAGAGAAATCTTGCGCTTCTCGGCGTCGAAGGAGATGACGTACACTTCCATGGAATCGCCCACCTTGCAGACCTCGGAGGGGGTCTTGATGCGGCTCCAGCTCAGCTCGGAGATATGCACCATGCCGTCCACACCGCCAATGTCCACAAACACGCCGTAAGCGGTCATAGACTTTACGGTGCCGGTATAGCGCTTGCCAACCTCGATGCTGTTCCACACCTCGTCCTGCGCGGCTCTACGAGCCTCGTCAGCCACGGAGCGGATGGAACCCACCACACGGCGGCGGGCGCGGTTGACCTCGGTGATGCGCAGCTGCACCTTGGACTTGACCATGGTGTCAAGGTCCGCCCCGCGGGGCATGCCGCTCTGAGAGGCGGGCACGAACACGCGCACGCCCTTGACAGAAACGACCACGCCGCCCTTGTTGACTTCGGTGACGACGCCGTCCATCACGGTCTTGTCCTCTACGGCCTGCTCGATATTCTCCCAGACCTTCACAGTGTCAAGACGCTTCTTGGACAGCTCGGCATAGCCTTCAATGTCGTTGACGCGGACGATATATGCCTCGATCTCGTCGCCCACCTTCAGAAGCTCCTCAGGCTTGGCGTTGGGATCGTCGCTCAACTCGCTGGCCTTGATGTATGCGGCCTGCTTGGCACCCACATCCACCTGCACCTCCGTGGGACCCACGGCCGTGACGATGCCGGTTACCTTTTCGCCTGTATTTAAAGTCTTAAAAGATTGATTCAGCAGTTCCTCAAAGGATTCCTCGCCACTTTCGACGTTCTTGATTTCTTCACTCATCGTTGCATATACCTCCTTAATGATGCCCGCAGGCGTGGAGGCACCGGCCGTCAGACCTGCAACAGAGCAACCATTGAAAAAATCCGGCGAGAGCTCGTCCGCCCCCTCGATTTGGAGAACGCGCGGGCATCTCTCAATACAAATTTCCGTCAAATGTTTGGTGTTTGCACTTCTGGGGTCTCCAACCACCACCATTGCGTCCACCCGCCCGGCAATCTCTGCCGCCTCGGATTGACGCTTACGCGTAGCATTGCATATTGTATCAAATATTTTGGCGTTTGTACACTGTTTTTTTAAGATTTTTATGGAAGTCTCAAAAAGTTCACGAATACAGGTGGTCTGTGCCGCCACCGTGATGGGAAGGTCCCGCCGTGTTGGGTCCTCCGCAAGCCAGGCGGCAAGCTCCTCCGGCCCGCCGAAAATCAGCGGATGCCTGCAATAGCTGGCGATTCCCTGAATTTCAGGATGATTTCGCTCCCCGATGATGATGACCTGCCGTCCGTCCTCCTCCGCCTGCCCCACAAGGGTTTGAATCCGCAACACGTTAGGACAGGCGGCGCTGACGCAGCGAAGTCCCCGTGCCGCCAGTTCCTCCACCAGCTCCCGCCGCTCTCCGTGGGAACGGAGCACGACGGTTGCACCCTCCGGTGCATCCTCCGGTCCTGCGATTTTCCGCACACCCAGAGCCTCCAGCTCCGCCACCACATGGGCATTGTGAATCAGGTCTCCCAGCATGACGCAGCAGCCGCTTTCGGCGGCGGTTTTCTTCGTCAGCTCCACGGCCCGCTCCACGCCATAGCAAAACCCGGCGCTCTGCGCCAAGAGTACTTTCACAGCGGCGTCCCTCCCACGGCCTGTCCGCCTAAAGCGTAGGCCGCCGCCAGAACCTCGTCCGCCACGGTCTGAATTTCCTCCGCCGTGCCGTGCTTTCCGGTAATCCGGGGTTCATAGGGTTCGCCGAAAATGATGCGGGTACGGCGGAAGGGCTTCTTCTCCCCGTCCACAAACACCGGCACCAGCTTCGCGCCCGTGCGGATCCCGATCATGGCCACGCCGCCGTGGGCGTGGGCAGGCAAGCCGTCCACATGGCCGATGCCGTTGCGAACAGTGGTTCCCTCCGGGAACATCAGCAAATTGTCTCCGGATTTAATGGCCTGCATGGCGGTTTTGACCGACTGAATGTCACTGCCGCCCCGGCTGACGGGAAACACCCCCACCCGGCGCAGAATCCAGCCCAAAAGCGGATTGCGGAACAGCTCTTCCTTTGCCATGATGTGCAGCCGGTAATTTACCGGCAGCACCAGCGCCACCATAATGGGGTCCCAGTCGCTGGCATGGTTGGGACACAGCAACGCTCCCCCTTTGGGCAGGCGATCCATCCCCTCCACCTTGGCAGGATGGAGCAGATGAGTGACAAAGCCCACCACATAGTAAATAAACACAAAAAAACGGTTAAAAGGCTTCATTTCAGCGCCTCCTCCACCACCCGTGAAAGCGCGGCCAGACTCTCCTGAAAATTCAGTGTCGTGGTATCCACCGCCACGGCACCCTCCGCCTGCCGCAGCGGCGCAGCGGCACGGTGGGAGTCGTCCCAGTCCCGCTGGACAATCTCGCTGCGCACTTGATCCAGCGCTTCAGGCGTTCCCCGCTCCGAAAGCTCCAGATACCGCCGCTTGGCTCGGGTCTCCACCGAGGCGGTGAGAAAAATTTTCACGTCCGCGTCGGGCAGGACCACCGTACCGATGTCCCGTCCGTCCATCACCACGCTGTGGTTCCGGGCCAGCTCCCGCTGCATTTCCAACAGATACGCCCGGACCTCCGGGTGGGCGGAGACGACGGAGGCATATTTGGAAACCTCGGGAAGGCGAATCTCCTCCGACACGTCTTCTCCGTTTAAAAACATACGCTGCGTTTCATCTTCGCCCCTACGCAGTTCCACCTTCGCCTGCGGAAGCAGCCGCAACACCGCCGCCTCGTCTGCCGGGTCCACCCCACAGCGGCGGACATAGCAGCCGACGGTCCGGTAAATAGCGCCTGTGTCAATGTACAAATATCCTTTTTTCTTTGCCAGCGCCCGGGCCAGTGTGCTCTTCCCCGCGCCGGAGGGCCCGTCGATGGCAATGCTCACGTTCTTCATGGGAATGCTCCTTACTCCTTGGTATCCGCCGCTGCAAATCCCGCGGCGCGCCCGGTTGCCCAGGCAATTTGCAGGTTAAAGCCTCCGGTATAGGCGTCTACATCAATCAGCTCGCCCGCAAAGTACAGTCCCTTTACAGTCTTTGATTCCATGGTGCTTGGGTCGATTTCTCGCACTGTTACGCCACCGGCGGTGACAATGGCCTCCTCCACCGGGCGGGGCGCATCGACAGCAATGGGAAAATGCTTTAAAAGACGCAGCAGGCCCTGCCGCTCCTCCCGCGTGACATCGTGCACCTTTCGATGCGGGGAAATCCCGCAGCACTCCACCATGACCGGAATCAGCTTTTGGGGCAACAGATCGCTCAGCGCGTTACAAAAATCGCTGTTGGCGTATTTTTCAAAGTCAGAGAGCAGGCGCTTGTCCAACTGCCCCTCGTCCAGGGCGGGCTTCAGATCAATTTCCAGCCGATACGCCTTTTCTCCAAAATGCCGCATATGGGCCGAGGCAGACAGCACCAGCGGACCACTGACCCCAAAATGAGTGAACAGCAGCTCGCCAAAGTCCGTATGAATCTTTTTGTTGTTTTCAAAAACCGACAGTTCTACGTTTCTCAATGAAAGTCCCTGCAAATCCGCGCAGAGGTTCCCCACTTCCCGCAAGGGTACCAGAGAGCCTCGCAGCGGCGTCACCTTGTGGCCCGCCTGCTCCGCGAACCGGTGTCCGTCTCCGGTGGAGCCGGTGGCGGGGTAGGAAATTCCGCCGGTGGCCAGAATTACCGCGTCGGCGTTCAAAGGTCCCCGCTCCGTTTCCACGCCCCGGACTGTCCCGTCCTCAAGCAGCAGGCTTTCCGCCCGCCGCCGCAGAATGGAGACATTCAGCTTTTTCAGCCGACGCTCCAGCGCGCCGCTGACGTCAAAAGAGCGGTCGGACACGGGAAATACCCGCCGCCCCCGCTCCACCTTCAGCGGAACGCCCAGCTCCTGAAAAAACGCCATGGCGTCCCGCCCGTCAAACCGGGAAAATACACTATAAAGAAATTTTCCGTTGCGGGGAACATTGGCCAGCAGCTCCTCGCACCCGGAATCGTTGGTAACGTTGCACCGGCCCTTGCCGGTAATATTCAGCTTTTTTCCAAGGCGGTCGCCCGGCTCCAGCAGCGTCACGGACGCCCCCCGCTCCGCCGCCGAAATTGCGGCCATCATGCCGGCGGCTCCGCCGCCGACCACCAGGACTTTTTTATTCATCGTCTGCCTTTCCAAACACGCCGTAGGCATCCCAGATGTCCTCCAGCTCAGAGAAAATGGTGGTAACATCCTTCCCCAGCCGGAAGCCCAAAGACACCAGCAGGGCATTTACCATGGACATAGGCGCCACCATGGAGTCCACAAAGGAAATCATTTCGCTGGGAGCCAACACCGCTGCGCTGGACATCTGTCCCAGAGGGGACAGCTCGTTGTCCGTAATGGCCAGAATTGTCGCGCCCCGGTCCTTTGCAAACTTCGCGGTGTTGATGGTGGCCTTGGAATACCGTGGAAAGCTGATGGCCAGCATCACGTCACCGGGTCCGATGCGGAAAATCTGCTCGAAAATAGCGCCCGCCGTGTTGGACTGCACCAGCGTCACATTGTCCATCAGCAGGTGCATGTAAAAGTTCAGATACCCCGCCACAAAAAAGGAGGACCGGACACCCAGTATATAAACGTGCCGGGCCCGCACCAACTCATCCACCACGCGGTCAAACTCCCTGCGGTCCGCTTTATCCGCCACCATCCGCAGCCGGTCAAAATCAGAGCGCATTACGGAAGACAGTACGTCATGTCCGCTCATCATGGTGTCCGCCACCTGAATGCGCTGCGTGGAAGTCAGGCGGCTGCGGATCATTTCCTGCAGCGTCCGCTGCAAGGCGGGATAGCCCGCGTAGCCCAGCTCATAGGCAAAGCGGACCACCGTGGATTCACTGACGCCCGAGAGCTGCCCCAGCTTGCTGGCCGTCATGAACGCGGCCTTGTCATAGTTCTCCATAATATAGGAAGCAATGCGCTTTTGTCCCTTTGAAAAGCCGCTCATGCCGCTCTCCAGCGTATATAAAATGCCTTTCGCCACGATTTTCCCCTCCGCCGTATCTCTTCTTCCGGGTCAGCGCATCAGGCACTGACCAAGTGTGATGAATAGCTTATCATATTTCCTGCATTTTTTCAATAAAAACCTTTGTTTTTTTGATATAACGGCCTTGAGAAAACGGTTGTTTTCTAAAATCCCCTGAAATTTCAAGGGCTTTTTATTGCTGCAATGGACATAAGAATTGCAGGATTTTTAAAAATCCTGCAATCATATGCTTTCCAGCTGCGAATTCGGCGAAGCCTCCGTCACTGCGCTTGCAGCGCGGCCAGCTCCTCCTCCGTCAAAAACCGCCACTTCCCCTCCGGCAACGCGCCCAGCTCCAGAATGTGCTCCCGCACCCGCCGCAGCCGGAGGACCGTCAGCCCGCATTGGGCGCACATGCGCCGAATCTGGCGGTTTTTGCCCTCGTGAATGACCACGCTAAACCGCGCCCGGTCCCCGCTTTGAAAAAGCACCGCTACCGTGGCCGGAGAGATGGGCTCTCCGGCAAGATCCGTAACTGCCCGCAGGGCCGCGTCCGCCCCGGCCCGGAAGCCGGAAACCTCCACCTCATAGGTTTTGTCAATCTGAAAGCTGGGGTGGATTAACCGCTGCATCAGCTCCCCGTCGTTGGTCAGCAGCAGCAATCCCTCGGAATCCATATCCAGCCGCCCCACCGGGAACACCCGCGCCCCTGCGTCCTTCACCAGCTCCGCCACTGTGGGGCGGCCCTTCTCGTCGGAAAGGGTCGTCACATAGCCCCGTGGCTTGTTCAGCAATATGTACGTTTTATGTTCTTTCCGCCCAAGCGGAGCGCCGTCCACACGCACGTCGTCCCGGTCCGGGTCGGCCCGGTCGCCCAAGTGGGCGATTTGTCCGTTCACCATCACCCGTCCGTCGGTAATCCATTCCTCCGCCGCCCGGCGGGAGCACAACCCCGCGGCGGACAGCAGTTTTTGCAGACGTTCTTCCATGTCCGCCGCTCCTTTCTGTGTGTCCAAATTGGAAAGGCCGCGCTTTACCGCGCGGCCCCAGACCGTCGGGATGGGTTTCCCGCGCCAAACGGTCTGAATATTTCGGAACTCCGCGCCGCCTGACGGCGCACTCAGCACTTCTTCAGCAGCTCACCCATGCGGCGCAGCAGGCTCGAAGGGGGCTGGATGGCGGACAGCGCATCGCCGCCGCACAGAAGCTCCACCCGTCCCGTCTCCTTGCCGCTCAAGGTAAACACAGCATGTCCGACTTTTGTTCCCGCCGTCACCGGAGCTTTTACACTCTCCGGCAGCTCAAACCGAACCTCCAGCTTTTCTCCCTGCGCCAGAGGCCAGGAAAAGCTCTCCGCTGCCACCACAGGGATTGCGGTGCTCACACCCCCGGTCACCGCCAGCGTCCCCACCGTCTCACCGATGGTCATGGCCCGGTGGGCAGGATATTGGGAAAACCCATAGTCATACAGCGCGGCGTGATCCGCCCAATCGTTCCCGTCCTGCAGCGTCACCGCCACCAGACGCTGCCCATTTCGCCGCGCACAGGATACCAGCGTGCGGCCCGCGGCTTTGGTGTAGCCGGTTTTCAGGCCGATACAGCCATCCACATAAGAAAGCAGCTTATTATGATTGGTCAGCGTCCGCCCGCCCACGGTCACGGAACGGGTGGAGACAATCCGGGCAAAGGCCTCGTTGTTCATGGCGGCGCAAGCCAGCACCGCCATGTCTCTGGCGGTGGAATAGTGCTTTTCGTCGTCCAGCCCGTTTGGATTTGCAAAGGAGGTGCCGTTCATTCCCAGCTCCTTCGCCTTTTGGTTCATCAGCTTCACGAATTTATCCGTGCTGCCGGCCACACCCTGCGCCACGGCCACCGCCGCGTCGTTTCCGGAGGAGAGCATCAGCCCGTACAGCAGGGTTTCCAGCGTCAGCTTCTCCCCCGCCTTCAGGTACATGGAGGAGCCCTCCGTGTTGGCGGCCTCCGCCGTGACCTTCACGGTGCCCCGAAGCTCTCCGTTTTCCAGCGCCACCAGCGCCGTCATAATTTTGGTCGTACTGGCAATCAACATTTTTTTGTTTTCGTTTTGGGCGTACAGCACCCGGCCCGAATCCACGTCCATCAAAACGGAGGATGTGGCAGAGGTACTGACAGCCGACACCTTGCAAGGAAAAATACTATACAGACATAAAAGGGCGCAAAGCAGCGCCGTGAAGCGTTTGAAGCGAGTTTTCATCCACGATCACCTTTCCACTGAGGTGACCTTAGTATACCCCCGTCAGAACTCCTCTTTTTCCTTCTTTTTGTCGAAATATTTTTCCACTTTGTCCAGAATATCCGGGGCCATCTCCACCAGACGGTCCACGGTGGACACCGGCGGCAGCGAAACCGGCAGAACGCGCGTGATTCCGTCTTTAATCACCAAAAATGCCACAGGAGAAATTTTCACGCCCGCGCCGCTGCCGCCGCCAAAATTTTGGGGCTGTGTCGCGCCATAGTCTCCGCCGCCGCTGCCAAAGCCGAAACTGACCTTGGAGATAGGAATCAGTGTCACACCGTCGGGCGTGGTAATTGGCTGGCCCACAATGGTATTGGTGTCTACCATCTCTTTAATTTTTTCTATGGTGGAGCCCATCAGGTCGTTCAGAGGGTGCTTCTTCTCAACTGTATTATCCATAGCGATTTCCTTTCTATGCGGCGGATTTCGGCGTTTCTGTCTCCGCCGTTTTTTCCTGCCGCGGTTTGTCGTTTTTATGAGCCCGATAAAATTTTATAAGCCAGCGTGCGCCGGGAATCAGCGCACCAAAGCCCATGGACAGCAGTGTTCCCACGCGAATGGATACGCCTACATTCCCACGGATGTAAAGATGCTCCAGGTCGTAATCTACGCTAACATGCAAAGACGGCTTGGGAATATCGATCAGCTCTTCCAGCAGTGGCATCACCGTCCACATGGCGGCACAGACGCGTCCATAATTTTCTGCCGCCGCTGCGGGATCGTCCTGCCCGGGAAGTGTTGCCGACAGTGACAGCGGGTGGATGCGGATACCCCGGCCAATCCGTCGCAAAATTTTTCTCATTGGTCCCTGAAAGATATGATATGCGGATTTTAAATCCTCCACCGTGGGTATGGGAATTTTCTTCACGGCTTTTGTCAGGTCCTTCGGTCTTTTTTTCTTCTTTTCTTTTTTAGGCTTCGCGACTACTTTTACGCCACCCTTGGCGGGCGCAACTCGAAAGCGCAGGAACCCAACGGCCACGTCCGCCGAAACAATCTCCGCAATGTCCACCCGGATGCCAAGCCGCACCCTGCACAGCAAGAGAAATAAAACCGCCAAACCAATTAAAATTTTCAGCCAGAGCAAGGTCTTTCCCCCTTCCGCAGCGTTCCCGAACGGCAATGCTTATTCGCCACGTTCCGTCCCGTCGTCCTCCATCGGCTCTTGAAGCGCACTCTCCGGGTCTACAATTTCCCCGTTGTCCCCCAGGCGCATCTGCCCAGCGACGCCGAAATCCGGCAGCTCCGGCAAATCCTCCAGCGAGCGGAGATGAAACGAGCGGAGAAAATTTTTCGTGGTCCGATACAGCCGGGGCCGCCCCGGCACCTGAAGCCGCCCGCAATCCTCAATCAGATTCCGGTCCAGCAGCAGCCCCACGGTGTAGGCACTGTCCACACCACGAATTTGATCTACATAGGCCCGGGTCACAGGCTGATAATAGGCAATCACGGTCAGCACCTCCAGCGCAGGCTGGCTGAGCTTGGCAGGCTTTCGGATTTCAAAGGCCCTGCGGATGACCTCCGCATAGTCTGGCGCGGAGCATAGTTGCCACGTGTCCTCCACGTGGAGCAGACGCACGCCCCGACGGTCATAGGCATAATGATCCATCAGGTTTTGCAGCACCCGTTCCGCCGTGGGGCGGTCCGCCTCCAGCGCAATGCAGATGCGGTCGATATGCACCGGGTCGCCGGAGGCAAACAAAATGCCCTCCACAGCAGACTCGATTTCCTTCATGTCCAAATTTTCCATGCCGTTTTCCTTACAGTGTCAGATTTTCGGGCAGCTCCTGCTCCTGCTTCACGGTGCAGTCCGTCTCGGACCCGGCCAGCCGGATAATGCTGGCGCGACACAGCTCCAGCACCGCCAAAAACGTGGCTACCACCTCACTGCGGGTTCTGTTTCCCCGGAACAGCAGCAAAAACCGGGTAATTCCCTCGCTTTTGAGCCGTTTTATAATGTCCCGGGCCTTACTCTCCACGGGATATGGCTCGTGGCGCACGATGTCGGCAAAGGCCGCTCTGGGGGGGGGCAGCGTCCGCTCCGACCGCTCCCGAATGTCCGCCATGGCCAGAATCAAATCCACCGGGTCCTGATCGTATTCAAAAATTTTTCCCCGCTCCACCGGCTCCGGCTGGCGGAGAACAATGCTGCGGCCAAACTCCCCCATAGGCTCCAGTCGCGTCGCCGCCGCCTTTACCACGCCGTAATTCTCACTGCGGCGGCGCTCCTCCAATGACTTGATCAGGGCGTCCATTTCACCCCGGGCCTCCTCGTCCTCAATGGACAGAAGCATCCGCGTCTTGAGATAGATGAGATGGGAGGCCATGGAGATAAATTCGCTGGCCACCTCCAAATCCATCTGTTTGCGGGCCTCCAGCCAGCGAAGGTACTGGTCGCAAATCAGGGAGATGGCGATGTCCTGAATTTCCAGCTTATTTTTGCCAAGCAAAAACAATATTAAGTCCAGCGGCCCTTCAAAATCCTGCATTTCCTCCTGCGCCTTGGCCCGGACCACTTTTTCCAGCTTGAATACAGGACTGTCCAACAATCGTTCACCTCAATAAATCAGGTTCACCATAGCGGTGTACACGCCGTAGATTCCGCTGCCAATCAGGCCTCCGCCCACATTCGCAAAGGAAAGCAGCAATAAAAGCAGCATTCCATACCGCTCATAGCGCATCAGCGTAAAATAAGTCCGGTCGGGCAGCACCACGCCCAAAACCTTCGACCCGTCCAGCGGCGGAATGGGGATCAGGTTAAACAGCCCAAGCCCGATGGAAAGAATGGCGGTGGTGTGCAGAAAATTGAAAATTCCGTCCCACAGCGGCGTATACTCCGCGTACAGGTAAATCCCACGGCTGGCAAAAAGCAGCACCAGTGCCAGCACAAAATTGGAAAGCGGCCCCGCCAGCGCCGTCAGCGCCATGCCCCGCTTCGGGTCCTTGAAATAACGCGGATCCACCGGCACGGGCTTCGCCCAGCCAAACCCCACGGTAAACATCATGGCAAGTCCCAGCCAGTCGATGTGCCGCAGAGGGTTTAAGGACAGCCGGTGCAGCTCCTTGGCGGTGCGGTCCCCCAGCGTCAGGGCAGCCAAGCCGTGGCACATCTCGTGCACTGTCAGGCACAAAAGGACGGACGCCACCCGCAGCACCGCGTCTAGCGCGGAGGAAAGGTCAAGCTGCCCAAGCAGCGCCTGAATGTAATGCAGCAACGTAATCTCCTTGCGTCATACGCATTTTAAAGTTAATGCACATATTATAGCAGTTTTTCCCTTTCATGACAAGGAGAATCCTTGGAAAAGCGCGCAAAAGAACGGGCGGGAGAAGCATAGCCTCTCCCGCCCGTCGGTATTCGACATCATCTTCCCTTTTGCAGCAGCATGTCCAGCACAAGGTCGTCCATTTTGGGCGAACCGTCGTTGCCAAGCTTCACAAAGTTGGCGATGGTCACCTCCGGGTCCTTCTCCACAATGCCGTCGGTGTGCTTCACGGTTTCGTCCCGCAGAGCCATTGCCGCGCAGTGGAAAGAGGTGAACACGCAGGTGGAGATTTTCAATGCGCAGTCAGCCTTGGCCCCGTCGCACAGCATCCCCGTCACATCCCCCAGCATATTGTTGACGGCATAGCCGATCTGCTGTAAACCGCCGCCTAGTAAGTACACCAGCCCGCAGGCCGCGCCCGTGGCGGCGATGGTAGCTCCGCACAGTCCCGAAAGCAGTCCGAAGTCCGCATGGATATGGATGGACATGAGATGGCTCAGCGTCACGGCCCGAAACATCTGCTCGTCGTCAATCTTCAGGGACTTTGCCGCCGAGACGATGGGCATGGTGGCGGTAATCCCCTGATTCCCGGAGCCGGAGTTTGTGACCACGGGCGCGTTGGCCCCCGCCATGCGGGCGTCCGCCGCGCTGGAGGTGACAGCCACTGCCTCCAGCATCACATCACTGCCCATCAGGCCGGACTCCTGACTTTTGCGGATGTGCCGCCCTACGTTCAGTCCGAAGTTGCCCTCCGCCCCCACCTTTGCAATTTCACTGTTGATGTTGATAGCCTGCTCAATCATGTGCAGGTCGTCTTTTTCCCGGTCAAGCGTTTCCACGAATTCATAAATCGTCTGAATACTCAAGGTATCCTTAATGACCTGCGGCGTGATGGGATCGGCAGCAGCTTCCTGTGCGGCCGTCTCCAGCGCTTTGTGGTCCGCCTCCACCAATGTCACATTGGTGTGGGCCCCCCGGATAATCGCGCGGGACTGATGTGCGTCGTTGGTCAGCTCCACCTCCACATAGAGTTTATCCGGCTCCTTTGTCCGGCCCATCTCCACATGGCCGCTCTGCACCAGCTCCAAGGCTCTGGCCACATCCTCCGGCGAAGCGCCGTCCACCACCTGTAATCGGCGCTCCACCCGTCCGCACACGGCGCCCAGCGCCGCCGCGTAGTTCATGCCGGTGCACTCCGTTCCCGGTATGCCGGCGGCCATTGCGTTCTTGATGATGTTGACGCTGGCAAGCACCTTTACGTGGGTCGGTTCCCCCACAAGGTGCTCCCGGGCGACAGCAGCGGTCAAGGCAATTGCCGCCGGCTCCGTACACCCGGTGGCCAGCATCATCTCGTGGCTCAGAATCTGACAGATCAAGGTACGATTCATGACAGTCCTCCTTTTTCCAATTTGTTTTCGTGGAAAAGACGCATTTAATTCTTTTCGTATTTTAGCACTGCCCGCATCAGAAAGCAAGAATAGATAGATGCCCCTTCCCCTGATTCCGGGAGGGCCAGAGAAGCCGAACATCCCAGTAAATTGCGGTAAACGGAAGCAGTCAAAAAAGCAGCGGACCTTCCCCCCGTTGGAGTAAAGCCCGCTGCCTTTTATTTGTCATTTCATGCATTTTCCGCTTTAAAATCCTTTTTAACAATGCGAAAATTCATAGCTTTCCTCGATATGCCTCCGCCCCGTCCAGCAGTTCTCCCGCGCTTTGCAGCAGCGCGTCCGTCACCTTGCTGCCGCCGGTGATGCGGGCCAGCTCTTCCATGCGCCGCCGACGGTCCAATTGAAGCACCTCGGTAAAGGTTCTTCCGCCCCGCTCTCCCTTTTCCACGGAAAAATGTACGTCCGCCATAGCCGCAAGCTGGGGAAGGTGCGTCACACACAGCACCTGCTTGTGCCGGGAGACTTGGGCCAGCTTCTCCGCCACCTTCTGTGCCGCTCGGCCGGAAACGCCGGTATCCACCTCGTCGAACACCAGCGTACCAATCTGTTCCTGCTCTGCCAGCACGTTTTTCAGCGCCAGCATAATGCGGGCCAGCTCGCCGCCGGAGGCAATCCGGGCAATCGGCTTCAAGTCCTCTCCCGCGTTGGCAGACATCAGAAAGCGGATGGCGTCGCAGCCGTCCGGACCCGGCTCACCAGGCGTAAATTCAATAGAAAACCGAACCCGACCCATGTCCAGATCCGCCAGTTCTTTCAAAATCCGCTTCTCCAGCTCTTCGGCAGCGGATTTCCGCGCCTTCGTCAGTGCTGCACCCACCACAACGGTCTTCTTTTCGGCGGCGGAAAGCTGCCCCGCAAGACGAGCCAGCGTGTCGTCCGCCGTTTCAATTTCGTCCAATTCCCGGCGGCTCCGATCCAGAAAGGTCAGCATGTCCTCCACCGTGGAACCATATTTTTTCTTCAAACGGTAGAGCTGGTCTGCCCGGTTCTCCACCGCGTCCAGCTCCTCCGGTGAAAAGTCAAACTCCCCCAGCATATCCCGCACGGAATCCGCAAGGTCATAAGCTTCACAGCGAAGCTGTTCCAATCGGTTCCAAATTTCTTCCAGCCGTCCGTTGCGCCCCTTGACATGCGCAAGGCTGTTTGCCGCCTCCTGAATCAGGGACACCGCCCCGCCAGTTTCATCGTCCCCGTTCAGGCAGCCGTCCGCCCCCTGTACCGCCGAGAGATATTTCTCCCCGTTGCGCAGAAGGTCCCGCCGCTCCAGCAGCTCCTCCTCCTCACCGGGGCGCAGCTCCGCTCGCTCCAGCTCTTGAATCTGAAACGTCAGGCTGTCTACCTTACGGGCCTTTTCCGCCTCGTCCATCCGCAGGGCATCCATCTTACGGCGCAGCTCCGCCATGGAGCCGTAGGCCGCGCGGTATTCCCCCAGCGCACCATCCAGACGTCCGAAGGTATCCAGATATGCGCCGTGCCGCTCCTCGTCCAGAAGCTGCTGCCCATCGTGCTGCCCGTGGATGTTCAAAAGCTCCGCGCCAAGCGCCCGCAACTGAGCTACCGTCACTGGTCGGCCGTTGACCCGGCAGAGGTTTTTGCCGTCCGCATCCAGCTCTCGCTGGAGGATCAGAAGGCCCTCCTCATCCAGCGACCCGCCGCACTGGGCAAGGCCGGGAAGGTCTGCCTCCACCCCGGAAAATTCCGCACTGACCACGGCCCTCTTGCTGCCGGTACGAATCAGGTCCCGGGAAGTCCTTCCCCCCAGAACCGCACCCAAAGCGTCAATGACAATGGATTTGCCCGCGCCGGTTTCGCCGGTGAGGGCGTTGAAGCCCGGGCGGAACTGAATGTCCGCCTGCTCGATGACTGCGATATTTTCGATGTGCAGCAGCTCCAGCATGGCTTCCTCCCCCTTTTCTATTCTGTAATGATACTTTCCTTTACATGTTAATCATTTCCTGAATTTCTTTGCAAAATGTTTCTGCCGAAGCAGTGTCCCGCATCACCAAAAACGCCGTGTCGTCCCCCGCCAGGCTCCCCAG
The DNA here is from genome assembly GCF_041020825.1 of Oscillibacter sp. GMB15532. Lineage (NCBI taxonomy): Bacteria > Bacillati > Bacillota > Clostridia > Eubacteriales > Oscillospiraceae > Oscillibacter > Oscillibacter sp. GMB15532. The sequence continues at coordinate 61,303 of NZ_JBEVTO010000002.1, read as the reverse complement.
CATATAGCCTAAATCCATGTCGTCCAGCGCAGCGCAAGCGGCACTGGCCAGCCCCGGCATGGTTTTCACCACCACGATATTTTGGGCGTTTTCAATGCCTGTGATGCTCTCCCGGAAGATGGTGCGCAGCTTCTCCGCAAAATTCAAGCGGGTGCGGTTTCCAGACACAGAATATTTATACACTCCACGCCCTACCGGCTCCTTAATGAGGTGCATCTGCTTGATGTCCCGGGAAATGGTGGCCTGTGTGCTGGACACGCCACGGGCCTGGAGCCGCTCCAAAAGCTGCTCCTGCGTCTCGATATCCTCCTGCCCGATAATCTCCAAAATCAGCATTTGCCGTTCATTTTTCATCTTCCTGTCCTCCCGGCAGCATTTTTCTAGCAAAGATTTCACAAAAACTTTTTTCGGTCAGCCGCACCAGCTTCAGCTCGTATTTAGACCGGCGCACCTGCACCTCGTCCTCCGCATGGAGGGAAAAGCCCCTGCTCTCGTCCACAAACAGATATACCGGCTTGCGCCCGTTCCGCTCCGTGCGAATGGACAGCGTGTGTCCGGGTGAGAGAACATACGAAGAAAACCGCATGTTATGCGTGCAGATGGGACAAACCACCATGGCCTCCGCCTCTGGCTCCACTACGGGGCCTCCCGCAGAGAGGGAATAGGCCGTGGACCCGGTGGGCGTAGCAATGATCACGCCGTCTCCGGCAATATCCGCCAGATGATGCCCGTCGGACTCAATCCGCAGATGAATCACATGGGAGATAGGACCCTCCCTGATCACCGCATCGTTCAGCCCCAGGTTCGTGTAGACGGACCGCCCGTTCCGCAGGACATTTACGTCCAGCATCATCCGGCCTTCCGTTTCAAAATCCCAGACTGCCAGCCGCCGCAGCATTTCCAGCTCGCCCAGCTCCAGCTCCGCGATGAAGCCCAGGCTCCCTGTGTTGATGCCCAATACCGGCACCTTATTCAGCGCCGCCAGTTTGGCAAGATGCAGAATTGTGCCGTCTCCGCCCAGCGTAATCAGCAGGTCCGCCGAGCGCAGTTCGTGGGTCAGCGGGCGCACCTCCAAATCCGCGAAGGAGGTTCCCTCCCTCTGGTCCCGGAAAGGGGAGCACACCACCGTCCGGAAGCCACACTCGTGCAAAATAGCAAGGGCTGCCTTCGTGGCGCTCATATCCCGGTCTCGGCTGGGATTGGGACAAAGAATGATTTTTTTGCCTTCTTTCATCTTTCCGCCCCTCCCTTTTCCGGCAGGTTCGCGTGGGATTCCTCCACCAGCGCCCGCAAATCAAAGCCCGGCGCCTCTTCCGACGCGCCACAGCGCAAGAACCCCAGATACTCAATGTTGCCCTCAGGCCCCCGAATGGGAGAGTATGTCAATCCAGCCACTGTAAAGCCAGATTCCTTTGCATGGTCCAAAAAATGTTCCAGCACCTCCCGGTGTACCTCCGGGTCCCGGACCACGCCTTTTTTTCCCACCTTTTCCCGGCCTGCCTCAAATTGCGGCTTCACCAAGCATACCACGCCGCCCTCCTGCTTTAAAAGCCCCCGCAGGGCGGGCAGGATCAGCTTCAGGGAGATAAAGCTCACGTCCACGCTGGCAAAGTCCAGCTCATCCGGCACCTGTTCATGGGTGAGATACCGGGCATTTGTCCGCTCCAAACATATCACCCGCGGGTCGGACCGCAGCTTCCACGCCAACTGTCCATAGCCCACATCCACAGCGTAAACCTTCTTTGCCCCGTTTTGAAGCATACAGTCGGTAAACCCCCCGGTGGAGGCCCCGATATCACCGCAAATATTCTCTTTCAGATCAATCGGAAACACGGACATCGCCTTTTCAAGCTTCAGCCCGCCCCGGCTCACATAGGCCAGTCCGCCGCCCCGTACTTCAATTTCCTCGTCTACGGAATAGGCGGTTCCGGGCTTGTCCGCCCGCTGGCCTTTTACAAATACCAGACCGCTCATGATAACAGCCTGCGCCTTTTGCCGACTTTCCAGCAAGCCCCGCTCCACCAGCAGCAGGTCCAGCCGCTTTTTTTCACTCATGCTATGTCCTCCCCGCGAAACGACGCGGTATCCTCAACGGATTCCTTCTAAAACAGCCTTAACAATGCCCTCTGCGTCCAACCCAAGGCTGTGCCGCAATTCTTCAACGGACCCTGCCGGAACAAAACTGCGGCCAAGATTCTTGAAAAGCATCTGCTTGGGCGCGCTGCCCCGGGCGGCAAGAATGCCGCCGACTCTTTGTCCCACGCAGCCGGAGCCGCAGCAGTCCTCCACTGCGAGAATGCATTCGCAGCCGGAGAGCGCGGGCGCCAAATCCTCGTAATCCAGCGGCGCGATGCGGTTCAGCTTCACCACTCCGGCGTGAACCCCCTGCTTTTCCAATAAATCAGCCGCGTCCAGCGCCTGGTTCACCAGTACGCCGTAGGTCAGAATGCTTACATCCTGACCCTCCCGCAGCCGCACAGCGGCATCTTCTCCGCCATCCTCCCGGTAGCGGCCCTCACCGCCTCTGGGGTAGCGGACAGCCACCGGCCCCTCGCACTCCAAAACCGCGCTGCGCAGCATTTGCCGCAGCTCTGCGAAGCTGGCGGGGCAGTACACCGTCATCCCCGGAACGGTGGGCAAAAACAGCGCGTCAAACGCGCCATGGTGTGTCTCTCCATCGTTTCCCACAAGACCCGCACGGTCCACCCCCAGCACCACATGAAGTCTTTCCAGCGCCACATCGTGGAGCAGCATATCATAGCTCCGCTGCAAAAAGGTGGAATACACCGCAAATACGGGAATCATCCCCTGCGAGGCAAGGCCCCCGGCCATGGCCGCGCCGTGCCCCTCGGCAATGGCAACATCGAAAAATCTTTTTGGAAATTCATTTTGAAAGTGGTCCAGCCCTGTTCCGTCCGCCATGGCGGCGGTGATGGCGCACACCCGTGGGTCCCGGGCGGCAAGGGAGACAAGGGTCTTTCCAAAAACGGAGGAAAAGCTCTCCGTCTCCGGCTTTTTTAAAAGTCCGGTCGCTGCGTCAAACGGCCCAATGCCGTGGAACTTGCCGGGGTCCCGCTGGGCAGGAGCATAACCCCGTCCCTTCTCCGTGTGTACGTGGACTACCACCGGGCATCGCAGCTCTCTGGCCCACTGGAGCATGTCGCACAGCCGGTCGATATCATGTCCGTCAATTGGCCCTAAGTAATTGAAGCCCATGTCCTCAAACAGGGTGCTGCCGGGCCACAGGGCTTTTTTCAGGGAAGTTTTCATCCGGTGATTAAAGCGGTAAAGCCCGCTTTTCGTGGGTTCCGCGCCGAACAGGCTCCGATACCACTTTTTGAAGTGGTAATAGGCGGGCTTGCTGCGGATTTTTCCCAGATGCCTGCTCACCGCCCCCACGTTGGGGTTGATGGACATGCCGTTGTCGTTCAAAATCACAATTAACGGCTCTTTGGAGGCACCTGCGTTGTTCAGGCCTTCATAGGCAAGTCCACCGGACAGCGCCCCATCCCCGATGAGGGCCAGAACGCTGTGATCCTTCCCCGCCAATGTTCTGGCCCGGGCCATACCCAGCGCCACGGAGACAGAGTTGGAAGCGTGGCCCGCCACAAACGCGTCGTGCTCGCTCTCATAGGGCTTTGGAAAACCCGACAGGCCACCGAACTGCCGCAAAGAGCCGAACAGTTCCTTGCGCCCCGTCAGCGCCTTGTGTACATAGCACTGGTGCCCCACGTCGAAGACCAGCCGGTCGCTGGCGGTGTCGAACACCCGATGGATTGCCACCGTCAGCTCCACCACGCCAAGATTGGAGGCCATGTGTCCGCCGGTTTGGGAAACCTGCTCTATCAAAAATCGCCGCAGCTCGTCGCACAGCGTATCCAGTTCCCCGCGGCTCAGTGCCTTCACGTCCGCAGGAGAATTGATTGTTTCAAGAATCATAGGTGTCTCTCTTTTCAAAAATTACCGAGCACCCCGCTCTTTATTTGGAAAAGCCATGGAAAACGTGCAAAAGCTTTCCCGCGAGGAAAACCACGCGGGTGCTCTGATTGATGGCCAGTGATTTTCCAAGGGCCTTCCCGCCGATGGTCAGGCCGGAGATAACCGCCGTGACCCCTGCGCCCATCAGTACGCTGTGTACATCCAGCAGCAGCTGGAGCCGGGCCACGATGACGGCGGCGGTGGTGCCGGACACAATGCCGCAGATGTCGCCCACCACGTCGTTGCAAAAGCTGCTGACCCGTCCGGCATTGCGAAGGAGCATAATCGCCTCCGACGCACCGGGCTCTTTATGGGCAGCCATGGAGTGAAAGGGGCGCTCGTCCGCGGCTGTAACGGCCACGCCGATAATATCAAATATAATGCCAAGTCCGATAAATCCCGCCAGAACCAGAAGCGCCGCCGCGATCCCCGCCCCGGTGAGCGCGCTTTCAGAAGCAAGGCTCAGCGCGGCGGACAGCGCCACGGCGATGAAAAAGATCCGCAGTGCCCAGCGGTACTGCGGCAGCTCCGCGTCGTTTTTTCGTTTTCGTTTTATTTTGCTCAACCTGTTGCCTCCCTGGGCACAGCAAAATTTCGCCGGAACCGGCGGTTCAAGTATTCAGAATACTAAGTCGGCGGCGGTGAAAAAAGTAAATCTTACGGCTTAGGTACGGGTTGGATTTCCCCGCAGCGCACCTCTCGTTGCCGATAGAGGCGGTTCCCCTTTCGGCGCTGCGTCGCGGCGTTGCCGTCCGCGCGACCCGATTGCCACTTAGTCCGCACTGTAATCCTTTTTTCGCCCTTGCGACAGCCTAGATGATTTCCACCTCAGTCTGTGCGTCTCTTTAGCCTCTTTTGCAGACGGGGTTTCAAAAGGCAATAGCAGCTTCCGCTCTGGCCAGAGCGGATTCCGCCTGAATCCTCTATCCACCGCGCCCACGCAAGGCAGGCTACATCTGCACACAGCGTTACGGACGAAACCGCCCGATGCACCGCATTGCAGGTTCATAATCTGTTTCGTACGCGGGCCGGGTACCCACATGGGATTACGTCCGCGCACAAGAACAGGTCTCCACAGAAACAGGGTCGGGTTGACCATGCCATTGCTCATCGCCCTGAGTCCGCAAGCGTGAAATCACGCTTCCCCCCAGCATCCACCCAAAACTGGGCGTTTCAAGCAGACACCACGGGTTTCATCGATATGCCCTTCAGAGGATTTTTAGCCCCTCCTTGAAAGACGCAGTACTGACTAGGATACTGCGCCGCCGCTTAGTGCGTTTATTATAGCACGTTCCTAATAAATATACAACGATTTTTGTATATCCAAAATGTGAATTTTCAGAGCGCCGGTGCGCGTTTTCAGCCGGTCCGCTCTGCCAGAGAGTCCGCCAGAACGTCCAGAAATTCATGCTCCGGAAGCCGCGCCAGCGCGGCCTTTGCCGAGGCTGTGCACATCCGTACGGCATTTTCGCAGCCAGTAAGTCCCAGCACATCCACATAGGTGGTTTTCCCATCCGCCTTGTCAGAGCCAAGGGTTTTTCCAAGGCTTTCTTCGTTCCCCACTACGTCCAGCATATCGTCCCGAATCTGAAACGCCACGCCCAGCTCCCGCGCATAGCTTCCAAGGGCCGCCCGCAGGTCCTCCCCCGCGCCGGCAGCGGCACAGCCCATCAGCGCAGCGCCCCGGAGCATGGCCCCGGTTTTCAGGCTGTGGACCTCCAGAAGCTCCTCCCGGGTACGGGGGCTGTGCAGCGTGTCCAGCACCTGACCCGCCACCATGCCGTCCGCTCCGGCGGCCTGTGCCAGAATCAGGGCGCAATCAGCCCGACGGGCCGCGTCAAGGCCGGGCGCTGTTAAAATCAGGCGGAATGCCTCCGGTTGGAGAGCGTCTCCCGCCAGCACCGCCAGCGTCTCGCCATAGACCTTGTGGTTGGTGGGCTTTCCACGACGCAGGTCGTCGTCGTCCATGCAGGGCAGGTCGTCGTGGATGAGGGAATAGGTGTGCACCAGCTCCACCGCGCAGGCGGAAGGCAGCGCCAGTCGCCAGTCCAGCCCGCACAGGCGGGCCGCTTCCAGCGCCAGCACGGGCCGCAGCCGCTTTCCCCCGGCAAGAAGACTGTACCGCATGGCGTCGTACAAATCGGCCCAGTGGGGCTTGTCCGAAAACAAGCTCTCCAGATAGTCCTCCACCGCCTGACGGTATTCTCCGTACCGTGCGTCAAACGCCGCCTTATCCATCCGCTTCTTCCTCCGTGTCAAAGGGCAGCTCCACCGGTGCGCCGTCCGCGCCCTTCATCAGCCGCACCACCTTTTGCTCCGCCTCATCCAGGAGCTTTCCGCAGGAGTGAATCAGCCCCGTCCCCTCGTCAAACAGCGCCAGAGAGTCCGCCAGCTCTGCATCTCCCTTTTCCATCCGAGCCACAATCTCCTCCAGACGGGCAATCTGCTGCTCAAAGGTCTGGGAGTCTTCTTTTTTCTTTCCAGCCATCACGGTCTTCCTTTCTCAACGGTACATTCAAGGGATCCCTCCCCCAGCGCCACCTCGATACGGCTGCCCGGGGGTGCGTCCCGATAGCTTTTGAGGATGCCCTGTTCGTTTCGGGCCACGGCGTAGCCCCGGCCCAAAACCTTTAAGGGACTCATGGCATCCAGCGACGCAGCCAGCGAGGAAAATTTCTGCCGCTTCGCGCCCACGCTCTTCTCCGAAAGGTCCCCCAGCCGCTGCTGCAAATGGGTCAGCAGCATTCGCCGGTCCTGCACAAAGGCAAGCTGATCCTTCATCACCCGCTTTTCGGCAAGTGTCTGAAGACGGCGGCGGCACAATTCCAGCTTCATCTCCTCTGCCTGCGCCATGCGCTCCCCCGCGCCCCGGAGCCACCGCAGCAGCTCCATCTGGTCGGGCACGGCAATTTCCGCCGCGTTGGAGGGGGTGGACGCCCGTACGTCCGCCACAAAATCGGAAATAGTCACATCCGGCTCGTGGCCCACGGCGGAGATCACCGGGAGCTCCGACTCGTAGATGGCCCGGGCCACCCGCTCGTCGTTAAAGGCCCACAGGTCCTCCATAGACCCGCCGCCCCGGCCCGTGATAATCAAGTCTCCCACCTTCCAGCGATTTGCATACCGGATGGCCCCCGCGATTTCCGCCGGGGCCTCCACCCCCTGCACCCGCACCGGCAGCAGCGCCACCTCGGCGGCGGGGAATCTGCGCCGCAGAATGCGTAGCATATCGTGAATCGCCGCCCCAGCGGAGGAGGTGACGATGGCAATTCTTCGGGGATAGCGGGGCAGGGGCTTTTTGTGCGCCTCATCAAACAGGCGCTCCTCCAGCAGCTTCGCCTTGAGCTGCTCAAAGGCCACCGCCAGATCACCCACCCCGTCGGGCGACAGTCCGCCGCAGTATAGCTGATAGGCCCCGTCTCTTGAGAAGACGGAAATCCGCCCCTGCGCGATGGCCTTCATGCCGTTTTCGGGGCGGAACCGCAGCCTTTGGGCCTGGGACCGGAACATGACGCACCGCAGCGCGCTGTCCTTATCCTTCAGCGTAAAATAGTGGTGTCCCGAGGGATAGACCTTGTAGTTGGACAGCTCCCCCCGCACCAGAATATCCTGCAAAATCGGCTCTCCGTCCAGCAGAGCCTTCACATATTCGTTTACCTGAGAAACCTGATAGACAGGCTGATCCACAAACGCACCTTCTTCCTTGCGGTTCTTTTGTATTTGGACAAAAAACAAGGCGGGCATGACTGCCCGCCCCGTTTTTAATCAATCCTGCGGACATTCCTGGCGGGCAAAGCTGCCGAGAATCCCGTTGATAAACTTCACCGTCTCCGGCGTCTCGTATTTTTTTGCGATTTCCACGGCCTCGTTGATGGCCGCGCTGTTGGGAACGTCCGGCATGTAGAGAACCTCGTACATGCAAACCCGCATAATGGCGGAGGCCACCAGAGGAATCCGGGCAAAGCTCCAGCCCACCGCGTATTTGGAAATATAGCCGTCCAGCTCGGCCGCGTGCTCCCGCACGCCCAGCACCAGACGGCGGATATAATCCGCCTGCCTTTCGTTAGGCGCGTCGGCGTAAAGCGGGTCCTCCCCCGCAAGGGTTTCAAAACTCTCCGCCGTCAGCCGCCGGTCCAGCAGCTCCTCCGCCGTCGCATCCGTAAAGCTCAGCTCATAGGCCAGATGGATGGCGATTTCCCGTGCAACGTTCCGTACCATAAACCGTTTCGTCCTCTATCTTTCTCAGTCCAGCGTCACGCCGTCCACATGAATGTTCACCGTGCCCACCGGGCAGCCGGTCATGGCCTCCACCGAGGAGACAACGGCCTTTTGCGCGTTCTCCGCCACCTCGGGAATAGGGTGTCCGTATGAAACCGTCAGGTACACGTCCAGCGCCAAAGACGCGCCGGTCATGTCGATTTTTACGCCCCGCGTGCCCTTTCTGGCGTTTTTCTTGTTCATCAGGTCGGTCACGCTGCCGCCCATGCCGCCGATCATCCCGGACACGCCCTCCACATCCCGGACGGCGCCCACAGCGATGGCGGCGATCACTTCCTCCGCGATATTGATGCTGCCGTTTTCCTCTGGCAGGATCATGTATTCCCGGCCTTCACCCATGGCATTCACGCTCCTTTTCGTCGCCCGGTCAATGGCCGGGTCCCTTCTTTCGTGCATATTAGTTTACCATGCTTCTTTAAAAATTACAACAGCTAATTTGCCGCCATGATCTTGATATTTCCGGCGGGATAGCCCGTCTCCGTCATGGCAATGTCGGTAATTTTTGCCACGTCGGTGTCTGCAAGCTCTCCACTGGCTGTGGACACCACCACGCTGAGACTGTCCTCGCTCATAAATGCCACGCAGTCGGCATAGCCCTTGGCCGTCACCAGATTTTCAATCTGCGCCTCTGCCATGGTAAACTGCGCCATGGCCTGAATTCCCTGCGTCGCCTGGTCAAGCGCGCCCTGAGACGCGCCGTCCTCCTCCGCAGCCTGTTGCAGCAGCGAAACGGCGGAATCCCGTGCCTGCTGGCGGGTCAGGCGTGCGGAGGCAAAATAATCCGACCCCGTGTAAACGCCCGTCTCGTCCACCGGCGCGGCGGAGCCGTCTCCGCCGGAGACAAGGGCGGCTTCACCCAGCAGCTTGCCGCCCGACTGTCCAGAGCTTCCGGCCTCCGCCGGAGCGGCGTTCTGCGTCGCCTGCCAGTTCAGGGCCGCCGCCGCACAGATCAGCACCAGCATGGTCACCACCACGGTATAGCGTTTCCAGTTTCCTCTCATGTTCCGCTTCCTCCTCCAAAATATCACTGACATTTAACCACCGTAATCCGATCCGAGCCCAGGCCCGTCAGCGCAGCCACCGCAGCCGTCACCGCCAGACGCACCTGCGCGTCTCCCGCGCCCTGGCATACCACCAGCGCGCCCCGAAATGTGGGGCATCGGGTCCCCGTTACCACCGGCTCCTGTGCGCCGCTTTTTCCCGCAAGCACCGTTTCGCTTTTTCGCTGATAATCCGTGGGCGCGGCAGTGTCTCCGCTGTAACTCAAATCCGTGTCCTGTGCCAGGCTGCGCTCCGTGCCCGTGTCCGCCGTCAGCATCAGGTGCAGCTCGCCCACGCCGTCAATTTTTGTCAGAATCTTCTCCATATTTGCCTGCGTCTCCTGCACCGCGTCCTGTATGCGTTCCTCCGGAACCGTGTCGGCGCTCTTTTCGTTCCCGGAGGGCAGCAAAAGCAGCGCCACGCCCGCCGCCGCCACCAGAACGGCGTATTTCCAGCGGTTCCAGAGCTTTTTCACCGTCTCAGCCTGTTTCATGATAGACCTGCCTCTCCTTTGGAATTCCAAGCTCCCGTTCCATATAGTCCGCCAGCGCGTCCGATTTCTCCCCCGTCAGCTCCGCGCCTGTCGGAACGGGCGTACCGTCTTCTCCCGGCTCCATCAGGACCCGGACGGTGCATGAAATCCCCAGCGCAGCGGCTTTGTCCAAAATATATGCTTCCGTCTTCTCGGCTATGAGTTCCCCCATCGTTTGATTGCTCTGCTCCTTCAATTCCGTCTGGCGCTGTTGGATTTCCGCGGCATAGTCCTCATACCCCATCTCCAGACCGCTAACATCCACTCCCGGGAAAGGCTTCAGCATCACCAACAGCAACACCAGCCCCCCGGCAAAGCCCGCGATTTTCCGCACTGTCCCCTCCGGAATCAGGCTTTGGGACAAAGACACGAGAAAGGCCGCCGCCGCCACGGAAATAATCCAGCCTCTGATTGCCTCAATCATTGTGTCTGTCCCCCTTTCACGTGACCGCCGCTACGGAGGACAAAATCGCGATCAGCAGCAGCAGCGCGCTGGCTCCCGTCATTCCCAGCACCAGCCCGAAGGCGCTGCCAAGGCCGTCGATGAGCTTGCACAGCTCCGGCGAACCGATGACCCCCGCCAAAAAGCCCGCCAGCTTGTATAGAAGGTATTGAATGCCCAAATGCAGAAAAGGCCACGCGCAGGCCGCCAGCACCGCCAGCGTTCCGAAAATGCCGATGGTATTTTTCAGCATCCCCGCCCCGGCCAGCACTGTTTCCGCTGCCTCGGCGATAATGCTTCCCACCACGGGCACCATCCCGGCAACCGCAGAGCTGGCAAGCTTCACCGCCGTTGCATCCGTCGCGCCCGAGATAACATGGGCGATGGAGAGATAGAGGGTAAACGCCGTCAGCGCGCCGCACAAAATCCAAGAAATACACTTGCGCAGCGCCTCCGCAATATTCCCCAGCCGCCCCCCGGGCAGGCAGGCGGAGGCGGTGAGCGTACCGATGTAAAGGTATGTAAGCGGCAGGAGCAGCTCTTGAATCAGCTTCAAAAGCAGCCCCGTAAACAGCACCGCCGTCACCTGCTGCACCGTGGCGGTGGTGATGGACCCGCTGACGGCGGTGGCTGCGGCCAGCACCGGCAGCAAAATCCTTGCAAATTCGTTTAGCTCCTGAATGGTCCCTCCGCCCATGCCAATCAGGCTTTCAAAGCTTCCCGCCGCCAGCAGCGTCACCGATAGCGCCCCCGCCGCCAACACTAGCTTTGGCCCCGTGCCCCCGGCGGTCTGGGAGAAGCCTTCCACCGCGCCGCACAGCAGCGCCACCAGCAAAATACTCACAGCGCCCCGCAGCCGCTGGAGCAGAACAGACCTTGCCTGTCCTATGAGATTTTGAAAAATCTGGACCGCCCCCCCGCCCAGCGGGTCCGTGCCGGACAGATCTGTGTCTTCCAAAATCGATTCCGTCCCCTCCGGCAAAGCGTCCCATAGCTCGTCCGGTACCCCTGCGGCGGAAACGGGCACGGTAACAAGCAGCGCCAGAAGCAACGCAAGCAGCCATTGTTTCATCCCATCAGCTCCAGCAAAACGTCCATCGCCTTTTTCAGCAGCGGCAGCGCCGCCAGCAAAGCGCACACCGCCCCCGCAATTTCCACGGCGGAGGCCAGCGCCGCCGCCCCCGCATCCTTGCACAGTCCGCTTCCAATCTTCACCACCAGCGCGATGCCCACGGTTTTGTAAAGCGGCACAAACAGTTCATTGGATACCCCGGTTTGGGCGGTAAGCTCCGCGAAAAAATCCATCAGGCTCCGCAGGCTTTCAGACAGAGCCAGCACCGCCGCCACTGCGGCGGCCAGTCCCAGCAGCAGAGCCGCCTCCGGTGCGCCCCGGCGCACCGCCGCCGCCAGCAGTGCCGTCACCACGCACACCAGCGTGATCTGCATAACCTGTCCCATCAAAAACCAAACAACGTTTTGATAAGGTCAAACAGATCGCTGATCTGCCGCACCATCATCATCAGAACCACCACCAGACCCGCCAGCGTCGTCATCATAGCCTGCTCCTCCCGTCCGGAGCGCACGAGGAGCTGGTTCAGCACCGCCACCAGAATGCCGATGGCGGCAATCCGAAAGATTAAATCAACGTCCATGGTAAACATTCCTTTCGTATGTCCTTCACAGCAGGAGAATCAGCAGCAGCGCGGCGGCGGAAAAGCAGACCGCCGTGGTCTGCCTGAAGCAATCCCGTTTTTCTTTTCTCCGTTCTTCCGCTCTTTTTCTGAGCCAGTCTGTGGAAAGTAAAATTCCCTTACAAATTTCCGCCTCGTCACCCGACAGCTTGTACCCCAATCCGGCAATTATTTCCCGTGCGTCGTCTTCAATCGGAAGACGGCGGCAGGCATTCTCCCATACCGGGCGCAGGGGTTCTCCCCGCTCTAACGACTCCGCCGTCCCGGTCAGCCAGACCTTCACGTCTCCGCTTCGCCGTGATTGGCCCACCTGCCGTAAAAGCCGGGGCAGGGGCGTGCGGGTCAGGCGAACACCTGCGGAGAGTTCCTCCAGCGCGGTAATCAGCTCGTCCAGCGTCTCCGTTTCCCGCTGCCGGCGGCGCAGCTCTCCCAGCCAAATTGCGCCGAATCCCAAAAGAAGCAGCAAACTGCCCAGCGCTTTCACGAAAGCTCCTCCAATTCATAGCTCCGTCCCTCGGTGGTCCGCCGGATGCACACCGCGCGGCAAAACACCTTCGTCTCCAAAAGCTGCCGATACAAGGGTCTTTGCGTAAGCTCTTCCACATCGGCGGCATGGACGGTGGCCAGCAGTCTCACACCGCAGCCCGCCGCCATGGTCATGGCCCGGATGTCCTCCTCCGCCGTGATTTCGTCGGCAGCCACAATCTGTGGATTCATGGTTCGCAGCAGCATGGGGATCGCAGCAGACTTCGGGCAGCCATCCAGCACGTCGGTACAGGGGCCAACGTCCATCTGGGGCCGCCCTCGATAACAGACTGCTACTTCTCCCCGCTCGTCCGCAAGACCCACCCGCAGTCCCTTCTGGGAGACACAGCGAATCAAATCCCGCAGCAGCGTGGTTTTTCCCCCTCCCGGTGGGGACAGCAGCAGCGTACTTTCAAACCGGCCTTCGGATAATAGCTGCTCCGCCAGCTCCTCCGCGATGCCTGTCTTTTCCCGCGCAATCCGCACATTGGCAGAGGACAGATCCGTCAGGTTTGTGCACACCCCGCCTTTCATCACGGCAGAGCCGCAAAAGCCGATGCGAAAGCCGCCCCGCACGGGTAAAAATCCCTCCCGCAATGTTTCGGCGGCAGCATAGCGGGAAAATTCGGTGCCCAGATCACACAGCGTCTCCAGTTCCTCCGGCTCCACCGGCGGTTCGGAGCCCCATGGGCTGCTTTCCCCCTCGGGCAGCAGCACCGTCATAGGCCTGCCTGTCCGAAGGCGAAATTCTTCCGCCACAACCTTTTTTTCTCCCGGCAGCGTGTCCGCCAGCTTGCGCAGCCGCACCGGCAGAAAGGCCGCCGCCTGCCGGTATCTGGCTATCTCGCCTTGTTCCTTCATCTCCGCTCCTCCTTGTCCGATACCAAACCATATGAAGGCCCGTCCCCCTTTATGCCGGAAAAATTGAAGGAAAAAAGCGCCCGGTATCCTAAAATACCGGGCGCTTTTTGCATTTACCTGCCGCACTTGCAGTAGTTTTTTGTCTCCTCGTAGGTTTCGCAGCGGCTTACAGTGTTGGGCGGGAAGAACTCGCCCACAGGGAAGCTGATGTTGCGGAACAGGCCGCAGGGGTCCTGAGCGGGGTCGGTGCCGCCGGAACCGGAGCACTCTTTCTGGGGCATGCAGTAGTCGTACACGGGGATCAGCAACTGGGTATCACGCTCCAGCCGCACGATGGAGAACTGGCCCAGAGTGACATACACTCTCCGCCCGTCCTCGCCGGAGCTGAGATCGCCATCGAAATAGTCGCTGATAAAGGTCGGAATTTCGCACAGGTCGCAGTCGCAGGGGCGGCAACCGCACACATCCACCAGCTTCGCATCCAGCACGATGGGGTCGACAGCCTCGACCACAGCGATGGGCGCGTTTCCGGTACGCAGGCACTGGCTATCCACGGTGCAGGTATCAGAGGAGAAAACTCTGGCGCCGCCCTCGCTGCCGAACAGCAGGACGCGCTTGTCAAACACGCACAGACCCTCCACGGTTACGGGACTCGGCGTGCACAGGTATGCCTGGAGCGTCACCTGATAGAAAAACCGCATGTCGACGGTGTAGCAGCCACGGTTGAAGGTCACCGGCTCCACGTCTACGTACACATACAGCAGCTTTGCTGTGCCGCCCTTCAGAGAAACAGCGCGATTGAGGACATCCACGTACTGCAGCTTGGGATAGAAGCGCAGGTCTTCGATACAATCCTTGTCTTTGCACGAGTCGAAAATTTTCTTGGTGTGAATGCAAACCGCCTCGCGGATGCAGCGAGAGTCATCCACAGGTCCGGGCATGATCTTTTCAGGCATTGCAATACCTCCTATTTAAGTAGCTGTGAAAGAAAATTTCTTTCAGTCCAGTCTATGCTTCCCGAAAAAAAAAGTGAGCGCACCGGAAAATGTCCCGGCCCGCTCAAAAAAATAAAAGCTTTAGAAGCCATTCCCACACAGGCAGGCGTTTTCCCTCCCAGAATTTTGGATGGGAAAGCCCACGGAAAAAGCACGGCGTCAGGAACTTTTCCTGACGCCGTGCCCTTTATCGTTATAAACCAGTTTTCCCGGAAGAAATCAGCCCTTCACCATGGAGGCGATTTCGTCGGCAAAGTTCTCCTGCTTCTTCTCGATGCCCTCGCCCTTTTCAAAGCGGGCGGCGGAGACAAATGCGATGGAGCCGCCCAGTGCCTTGGCGGAAGCGGCAATATAGCCCTCCACGGTCATGCTGCCGTCCTTCACGAACTCCTGCTGCAGCAGGCAGTTTTCCTCGTAGAACTTATTCAGCTTGCCGGAAGCGATCTTCTCCTTCACAGCGTCGGGCTTGGAAGCCATCTTGGGGTCGTTGGCCATCTGGGCCACGAGAATCTTCATCTCCTCGTCCAGGATCTCCTGAGAAACCTCGGACTTGTCCCAGAAGCGGGGATTCAGAGCGGCAATCTGCATGGCCACGTCCTTACCCACAGCCTCCACCTTCTCGGCGGGCAGGTCGGTCTTGAAGTTCACCAGCACGCCGATCTTGCCTCCGGCGTGGATATAGGGAACGGAGACGCCCTCGGCGAAGCGGATAAAGCGGCGAACCTTGATGTTCTCGCCGATCACCAGCACCATCTCCTGCTGCTGCTGGGTGACGGTGAGGTCGGTGCCCTCATACTTGCACTCCATCAGCGCGTCCAGATCGGCAGGATTCTGCTTTGCCACCGTAGCGGCCACGCCCTTGACGAAGTCCACAAACTTCTCGTTCTTGCCCACGAAGTCCGTCTCAGCGTTGACCTCTACCAGAGCGCCCACGCCGTCGATTACCTCCGCCAGAGCAACACCCTCGGCGGCGATGCGGCCGGCCTTCTTCGCGGAAGCGGCCATGCCCTTTTCACGCAGCCATTCAACGGCCTTGTCAATGTCGCCGTCGGTGGCGGCCAGCGCCTTTTTGCAGTCCATCATGCCCACGCCGGTCATTTCGCGCAGGTTCTTTACGTCAGTAGCTGTAATAGCCATCTTCGATTTTCCTCCAATTTTGATGATTTGATATACCCGTACCAGGGAGCCGTCTTACTGGGCGGACTCGGGCGCGGGAGCCTCGGCGGCAGCGTCCTCCATCTGCTCGCCCTGACGGCCTTCCAGCATGGCGTTTGCCATGATGGAGGAGATCAGCTTGATGGCGCGGATGGCGTCGTCGTTGCCGGGGATGACGTAATCAATCTCATCGGGATCGCAGTTGGTATCGGCAATCGCCACCACGGGGATGCCCAGCTTGTGGGCCTCGGCAATGGCGTTGCGCTCCTTGCGGGTATCCACAATAAACAGCGCGCCGGGAAGAGACTTCATGTTCTCCACGCCGCCCAGATACTTCTCAAGCTTCGCGATTTCGCCCAGGTGCTTCATGACTTCCTTCTTGGGCAGCATATCAAAGGTGCCGTCCTCCTGCATGGTCTTGAGCTGATGCAGACGGTCCACGCGGGTACGCATGGTCTTGAAGTTGGTCATCATGCCGCCCAGCCAGCGAGCGTTCACAAAATACTGACCGCAGCGCTGGGCCTCCTCGCGGATCGCGTCCTGGGCCTGCTTCTTGGTGCCCACGAACAGCAGGCTCTTGCCGTCGGCGGAGAGGTCGCGGACGAAGTTGTACGCCTCCTCCAGCTTGCGGACGGTCTTCTGCAGGTCCACGATATAAATGCCGTTGCGCTCGGTATAGATATAGGGAGCCATCTTGGGGTTCCACCGACGGGTCTGATGACCGAAGTGGACACCTGCCTCCAGCAGGGATTTCATGGATACGATGCTAGAATTTGCCATGGTTGTGTTCCTCCAACATATAAATTTAGTTTACCCTCTGGCGCTTCATCCCATCCGCCAGTTTCCAAAGGAAACACAGACGGACAGTCCACCACCATGCGTAATGCTGTAATATGATACCACAGGATTCCTCACGGCGCAAGGGTTTTTTATTAAAACAGGAAGAAAAATCCCGGGATTCCCCGGGATTTTTCCGTTTCTTTGCAGTTTGCCGCCGTTTCTCTTCCGAAACTCAATATTTGGAAGCTGCGCCGCCAGTCATCGGCTCTCTCTGGCCCGGACTGTAGGAACGCTCCTCCACCGGGGCAGGGCGCGCGCCGGTCGCGGGCGCTTCCTCTCCATCGATAAATTTGAACTGTCCCACCAGCTCTTTTAGCATCTGCGCCTGCGCGGACATCTCCTCGCTGGCGGCGGCGCTTTCCTCACTGGTTGCAGAGTTGTTCTGCACCACGGAGGAAATCTGCTCCACGCCCAGCGACACCTGCTCCAAAGAGGTGGACTGCTGGGCAGAGGCGGTGGAAATCTTCTCGACAATGTCCGCCACGGCGGCAGAGTTTTCCTGCAACCGCTCCATGGCCTGCGCGGTGGAGCTCATGGCCTGTGTTCCCTTTTCAACAGAGGAAACAGCAGCGGCAATCAGCTCCGAGGTGCTTCTGGACGCCTCGGCGGATTTGCCCGCCAGATTCCGCACCTCGTCAGCCACCACGGCAAAGCCCTTACCCGCTTCGCCCGCCCGGGCAGCCTCCACGGCGGCATTAAGGGCCAGAATATTCGTCTGGAACGCAATATCCTCAATGGTCTTAATGATTTTTCCGATTTCCCTTGAGTTTTGATTGATTTCGCCCATGGAATCCTCCATGCCCCGCATCTGCGCGTCACATTCCTGCATCAGGCCATAGGCCTGATGCACCCGCTCACTGGCGGTAACGGTGTGGTCCGCAGTGTTCCGCACATTGGCGGAAATCTCCTGAAGAGATGCGGCCAGCTCCTCTACGGAGGACGCCTGCTCCGTCGTCCCCTGAGACAAAATCTGCGCCCCGGAGGAAATCTGCTCCGCACCGTCGGAAACCTGATCCGCCGCCAGCACAATTCTTCCAAGGGTCTGCCCCTGCAAGCGGCGCAGGTCCTCCACCGCCGTCAGCAGCGGAGCGTAATCCCCAGCGTACAGCTCAGAAGCCTTGCTTTGGCATGTGAAATCGCCGGAGGCAATCTTCTCCAGCACTGCCTCCAGATCGCGGATGATGCCGGAAATCGAGGCGGTGATGGTGGCGGTGGCGGCGGCGAGACGGCCTGTCTCATCCTGCCGGGCAACCTTTGGCACATCGCTGGTCAAATCGCCCTGAGCAAGCTGCTCCAGCCGCTGGGTGCAGACGGTGACGGCACTTCCGATTTTTCTCGACGTCCGGTTGGATACCAGAATTACCGCCACGGCGGCCAGCGCCAGCAACACCACAGAAAGCAGCATATTGGCGTAGGTCATGCTCATAAAGTCCTTTACAACGGCGCATACGCCAAGGCTCCAGCCGTCGGTTCCTCTCACCGGGGCATAGGCCAGATATTTGGTCACACCTCCGTAGGTATACCGTCCAAAGCCGCTTTTTCCCTGCGTCATCTCCGTCTCCATGGTGGCCAGGGCACTGAGGCTGGGGTCCGTCTGCGCATCCCGGATGGTGCTCTCCGCATTTAAAACAGTCTCCATATCCGGGTCGGCAATCGTAAATCCGTCCTTGTTCAGCATATAAGTGGTGGCGCCCTCGCTGATCTTGATTTCCGCCATAATGTCGTTGAGGAACGTCTGCTGGGTTTTCAGAAACACCACGCCGGAAATTCCGCCGCTGCTCCTGCGAACGGGGGCAGCCGCGTAAATCGTCACACTGCCTGCGTCCTGATCCAGCTCCGGCTCGGAAATGTAAGTCTCTCCGGCCAGCGCCCGCTTAAAAAACTCACGGTCGGCATAGTTGCCGCTTCCCGTGAGGCTCCGTCCGCTGGCATCCAGCAGATCGCCGCCCTCCAGGTCGTATGCGTCCACGCACTGGTCGATGACCGCGGCGTAAACTGTGGGGTCCGCTGTCTCGTCGCTCAGCTCCGTCCGATACCCAAGGTCGGTGGCGACGTTCTTCACAGCCGTCAGCTTCTGGCCCACCAGCTCCGCGCTGGTTTCTGACAGCTCCTTCATCATGCGCTCCACCGTCTGATTCACGCCGAAATAGCTCACATAACCCGGCACGGCTGCCATCAGCAGCAGAGGAACCAGCGCCAGCAGCAGCATTTTTGAAAACAGATCCCTGCGAATCGAAGCGCTTCCTCGTTTCTCTTTTTTGCGAAGCTTATGGTCTTTCTTTCCTATCATCTGTTTTCTGTCCTTTCTCTTTCGTAACCCGCAACATGGTTTTCCAAGATTTTCTTTTTGAACTTTTTGAAAACTTTTCTATTTTATTATCGGATAATCCGTCAAAAAATGCAAGAGGTGAATAAATTAAATATTTTTCATGCCGAGCATTCCAATTTTTCAGCATCGCCGCCGTTTTCGTTCCAAAGCCGGGTCCCGCCGCTGAAAGGGCTTGTCGATGAGAATAATGTCGTCCCCGATCCGCTGGATACACTCCCATGGAATGTAGTATTCCTCGCCCCTGCCGAACAGGCCAAAAAAGCGGTAGGGTCCAAATACGATGATGGCGCACACCTGTCCCTCGGGCAGCTTGATTTCCACATCCCCCACAAAGCCCAGCCGGCAGCCGTCGCAGATGTTGATCACTTCTTTTCGCCGTATATCCCTGATTCTGCATCCCATAGCGCACGCCTCCTCCCTGAAAAAAATCATATGCCAAACCGGGAATGTCCTATGCCGCGCGGCTTTCTCCCCCGTCTCGACAAAACCTTCCAGTATAGGAAAATCCGCCTCCGGAAATACTGATTCACGAAGAAAAATCAGGTAGCGAGGTGGCTTTCATGCAGGGAAAGGTCGAGATTTGCGGCGTAAACACATCCAAGCTGAAGGTCCTTAAGAATGAGGAAACCATGGCACTCCTGCGCCGGACAAAGGAGGGCGACCGGGAGGCGCGGCAGGCGCTCATCGAGGGAAATCTTCGGCTGGTGCTCTCCGTCATCCAAAAGTTTTCCAACCGGGGCGAAAACCCGGACGATCTGTTTCAGGTAGGCTGCGTGGGTCTGATCAAGGCCATTGATAACTTTGATATCTCCCAGCCGGTGCGCTTCTCCACGTATGGGGTCCCGATGAACATCCGTTGTCCAAAAAAAGAAAGGACAACAAATTATGACCAGGAAAGAAGCCCTGAAAGAAGCCGTTGAAATCATAAGTAAGGCCCGCATTGGGCAGCAACGGAAGGATGATATCATCAAGGGGTTGGAGCTGTGTGTTTCGGAGCTGCCTTTCGCCAAATGGACTGAGGCAGCGATTTTTGACGCCTGCGAAGAATTTTTGAAAACCCACGACATGATCCAGCTTAAGGATTTTGACCGCGCCGGTCTGCCGTCACATCCAACCATCCGAAACCGCTTTGGAATGACCGCAAAGGAATTTCGTGACCACTACTACCCAATCAGCGACGTCACCACACGCAGCCGATATTTTCGCCGCAACCGATCCGAATGGGACGCGTTATTTATTCAAGAGTTCCATCGACTGAAGGTCACAGGCCAGGATGATTACAACCGTCGAAGGGACAAAAGCAAGCCTACCTGGAACAGTCTGGCTACCATGCATGGGGTACATACCTGGAAGGCGCTTTTGGAAGACCTTGGGCTGAAAACCCACACAAAACCCAGGCCGGAAATCAAGGTTCGCGTGTTGGAAGCGGAAATCTAAAAACAAGCGTTGCAAGCCTTTTGAAAACACTAGAACCGCAGTGTTCAGAACTGACGAATGAAGGAATCTGTAGCGAACGGCGGACGACCCAGAAGGCCGTCCGCCGTTCGCTCCGCTGCCCCCAATCATGGCTTTATCCTCGGTTTTTTTAAATGTCTTTTGTTATAAAGTAAATCTCGTGTACCGGCAGTATTTTTAAAATCTTTTTTGCTCCTGATTTTGAGCATACTCTCAATTTGAAGAAACGTGTTCCCATTCTTGACTCAGTCTCGTTTGCGACTATATCCCATTTTGACAGATAGCCGTTTACCCGTTCATGCTCGATATATTCGAGCATAAACGAGTAACCGTCTATCTTGTTTGGGAAAAACCTCGACTAGGGCAGCGCCGCTTCCGCAGCGCTGCCCGGGAACTTCCCAAGAAGCGTCCCTAATAGCCTTCAGAGCAAATTTCAATAGAGAACTTTACACAATATAATGTCCTGCGATTACTGAGATGCGATTATGACCCAGGGCCCTGCTGGCAATCAACATTGCCACCCGATCATAGCAGACACCCGCCAAGTCACCCCGACAATCATAACGCTCAGACCGGCTCAGCGCGGTGATGTCACGGGCGTGCATGGCGTAAATGGCCTTGGCGTAATCGCGGCGGTAGCCATGGATGTCCGCATTGACCGGGATGCGCGGCCACACAGGGTCATCACCGGCGGCCTGTACCTGAGCGATTACACCATCGGTGTGGGGCCCGATAATGGGCGCGTCGCGCCACCGGCCACCCTTGCCCTTGACATGCAGGCAAGCGACACCGTCAATATGTACCAAAGAAGATACCGTTACCTGGTGAATTTCATGTCGACGCAGGCCAGTAGCCCTGCAAAAATTGATAAAATCAGCATTGCGAACCGCGGAGAAGTGCTTGTCGCGCACGGCAGGTCCCCGGCTGCGCATGATATCCTGCCGATGACGCGACCCAGTTGGCGCAAAGTCTTTTGTGGAACAGTCATACAATTTTGCTAGGGCGGAAGCCCTCAGTTTAACGGTCCACCGAGATTGATTCGCATTTTCCACCACAAGCCACTCATTGACATAAGGGCGTGCTTTGGCAACCGTCTTACATCCATATACCCGGTGGGCCCATTTCAAAAATGAAATGGCGTGTTTCGCATAAGATCGAAAAGTCGAGTAACTAAAAACGCAGTTCGCTTTTTCTTCTTTTGATGCAGTATGTTTGCTTTTGCCGGCCGTGAGTTTCGCAAGCAAAATTTCAAGGCCTTCTTTCTGGATACTCGAACGTCCTCGTGGCATACTGTTGCCTCCTTTGATTTTTATAATGTTAAGGTATAAACACACCGTTTTTTTACGCGCTCGGCCTGCGCGATTTAAATCAAAGAGACAACAGTATTTCCCCGGGTTCTGTTTTAAGATGGCGGCGGACGGATTTTTAGTATCATTCTGGTTTTCATATTGGATTTTCTCCTTCTTCCCTTTTGATTGTAGTTTGAAATAATATATAAAAAGGCACTGCCACACCCAGCTTGGGTATAACAGTGCCTTGTATAATATGTTAGTGACAGCCCGCCCAAAAACAGGCGGATAAGTGACATGCTGCGCTGGACGCACAGCAGAGAGAGACAATTACAATATAATACTATCCCTGATCTTGGGGTTTGTCAAGTGGTGTTTCTTGAGGCTATATATTCCACGGAAATGGAAAGGCCAAGTCCAGTGCAGATCCTGAACACCCAAAATCTACGGGTTAGGCAGTCAGGCATCTGGCGACCTGATGGCCGCTTGGATTGGCGGTATAGATTCGCTCCCGGTTGTAGTAGGTCATGATATAGCGGAACATGACGCTTTTGACCTGAGACATGGGCAGCTCGCCCGTTGGCAGCCGGTAGAACTTTTCCTTTTTAAGTGTGAAAAAAAGTTCTCCATCCAAGCATTGTCATAGTAGCGGCCCGTGCCGCTCACACTCTGGACAGCATTATACACGACGCACACACTTCGGCATTGCTTTGCGACGCATCTGCTGGAATGCGGTGCCAAAGTCTGCCAGATCAAGGAACTGCTTGGCCATACATTTATCCAGACGACCGCGTTCTATCTTCACATCAGCAACATGAACAAGCAGGTTTAAAGCCCGTTGGACACGTTGCCAAAAAAGCAGGGCCGCAAGCCGAAGATGTCATCAAATGCCTGATGGACAAGATGTTTTAGTGCAGTATGGGGATAATTACCGGCAAAGTCACCGGCTATTCATGGCACAGCACAAGACAATGAATGCCGTTTTAAATTGCCGCACAGCCAGACTTGGAGGACACACGGATCACTGCTTCCACCCGCACATTCACTGTATTGTCCCGGGCGGTGGTCTCACCAAACTGGGCAAATGGCTTCCGTCCCGGAAAAAGTTCTTCTTGCCGGCGAAGGTGTTGTCTAGAAAATTTCGTGGCAAGTTTCTGGCGCTGCTCAAACGGCAGTTTCCCAAGATAGGCCCGTCACTGCTCAGTGAGTGCTGTTCCAAAGAATGGATGGTCTAATGCAAGCCTCCTTTCAAAGATGTAGCCTGCGTGGTGGAGTATCTGTGGCGCTACACCCACAGGGTGGCGATCTCCAATAACCGTATTCTAAGCACAGAGAGCGGGCAGGTCTCATTTAAATGGCGTGACTACCGTGACGGCAGCCAATGGAAGGTGATGACCCTCTCGGCTGAAGAATTCATCCGTCGGTTTTTGATGCACGTTTTGCCGCTAGGTTTTATGAAGATCCGGCACTATGGATTTTTCTCCAGCCGCGGCAAACAGAAAAAGCTGCATATCTGCAAGGTACAGATGGAAACACCTCTGAAAGGAGGAGAAAAGCTTTCCACCGAAGCCCTCATCCAAAAGATCCTCGTCAGAAAGCCATCTCAGTGCCCGAGCTGCGGATGCTGCGGTCTGCTTCGAACCGGACTTGCACCACCGGCAGCCTGCTAAACTGCAACGCCAGCCTTTTCAAGTCTGCTCTGAGGGCAGGCTGGCTTTGCTGTACCTATTTTTTGCATAGAAAGGGGCCGCTTGAAATGATTTGTACGCCGGAACTGTCTTTTCAGGTATACGAACAACTGCATTTTGAAAAATGAGAACCCATGCTTTCCCCATAGCCACACCAAACCAACCACGGTTTCGTGCTATGGAATTATTCAGACATGAGCGATGCAGTTTCTACTGTGTCGCTCTTGTTTTTTGCCCATGCTCGGATAATTCTCTACTCATACTGCAAACTCGGCAAATGTATTATCAAATTAAAACTGCTTAATAATATTGTCCAGCTCGCGTAGCAGGCATTCGTCCGAGACGGTATTGCGAATAAAGCTTGCGCGCATTCCTGTATCGCGCAGCTTTTCAATCCATTGCAATGTTGATTCTCGATGTGTCCCTCGTTCAATCATACCAAAATAAATATATCCCAGTTCATTTGTGACATTGGTATTGAATACAGATGGATCATCCGAATTCACACAGGTAAGTACATTTCGAAAATCATATCCTGCATGGTTAATACTGTAAACCTGGTTTTCAGAAAGCGTCTCCATATCCGTTATGACTACATTGGAACTCGGATTCACCTCAACAATTATACCCTGTTCATTCAGATAGCACTGAACCAGCCGCTGCATTTCTCCCGCAATACAGATATCCTGTTCGGTAACCTTACGATGGATCGGTTCATTCATAGCATACGCATATTGCCTGCAATGCACGCTCCAAACCAATTCAGTGACAGACCATGCACAGAGTTCTCTTTGTGCAGAGTTATGCAGTTTACAGATGCTTTCCTTAAAAAATCCGGTATTCACCGGCATCGACGTCTGCTTTTCTCGCGCGTCCTGGGGCACTTTTCGTTCCGGATTAGATGGAGTATATGTGCTAATTTCCAAGCATCTCGCGCACGCCTGTAGCCTTTCCCATTGTCCGCCGGTCTCTGGGGGAAAATACAATTTTTCATAGGCGCGTACAAGCATAGACAGCGTAAGATTGCGCCTTTCCCCATAGATGTCCCGTGCTAATTTCATGATCTCCTGCTCTAAATAGACCGTGTTAATGGCAGAATCAGCGGAGGTCTTGCTGGAAAGAACGCTGTATACCCACAAGTAATTTTCCAGCGCCTCAAGCCGTGGAATTACGATTGTAGGATGGGCGCGATGCCATGCCTCTGGAGACAGACCCAGTGCAATTCCATGCCCAATCCGATCGCCCGCATGAAATTTCAAGCCTCTGGCAGCCTCGTAAATCCGGCGCAGACCAGACAGGATATGCCGGAAATCCTCCCCGGCATGAATTGTAAATCCCAGGCTTTGGAAGGATTGACCGGTATGGCAGGTAAGAGGCTCACTCCTGCTGTCACGCGCCTGCTCGTAAAGATCGGTCAAGACCCAGGTGGGTACCGCACTCTCCAGGCTGGCCACATCCAAGCCTACAATAAATTTATCCAGACCCAAATACATGCCCTGTGCATTCTTTCTGCTTCTTAGGTCTGTTAAGCACTGAAGCTGTATTTGATATTGGTCATGCAACTGCATATATTGCCGGCAGTGCGCCTCGTCACCATGGTAGGCGCATAACGCGGGATCATAGTCCTGTTCACGTTTAATCAAATGACAAACCAGCGCGGCGCGTGGCAATGGACCGATCGGTTCGTACCGCAATTCTCCCTCCCTGCCGCGCGTTTTTCTACAGTAATCCGACCGTAAAATGTTGCGATAAGCCACCAGAAAGGAAAAAACATTGATTTTATTATCTTTCTCCTGGGCAGAGAGTGAAGTGCGGAATTCAATTTTATGCAGGTTCTGGCTCTGCAGCTGCTCACGAATTGCCCGTTCCCAGAACGGCACGCCGGTAATCTGAAGGGCGGCCCGCCCAAAAGCGGAATTTGTTTGGTAATATGCGCTTTGAAAATACATTAATCCATGAATGGTCTTTTGCTGCACAACGGTACGATAGAAAAAATTTTTGATGCGGAGATAGCTGAGAAAGAGCAGCTTCAAATTCCCTAGGCAGGACAAATCACCGCCTTTTTCCTGCTGCTTCCGAATAGTGGATAGCACATGATACAAAAACAGATTTTCGTCCGAGGTCTGGATCGACGCATATCCGGCAAACATGGTGTGCATGATGCCTTCTTGGCGGACTTTGGGGATGGATCCACACGACGGTAGCACTTCCTGCCAAAAGGAAAGGACCCATTGCTCCAGCGAACCCTGGTCATCCGAACCGGTTAATGCGGCAAAGTTCTCCTTGACCTTGTGTTGCTGTAAAATCCGCCATACTTTTCCAAACTCCTCCGGCACCCCCTTTTTCGCCTCCTGACCGTTTGCAGTGAGCCAGAGGCAAAAGTAGCGCAGCATTCCCGCGAGGCACAGATAATAAATCCACTCCTTTTTGTTGTAAAACAGATCCGGAAGCGGTTCGGTTTGCAGAAGTGCCTTCAGCTTTGCTTCTGTAATGGGCAGCATAAAATCTTCCCACACGCGCTGAAACGAGGCAGCCACACCGCTGTGCAGATGATTTTCCGCCACACCCTTTTCCAAAACGGAATCCAACAGCTGATCGGACACATGAATTTGTCCATAATTACCCGAAAGATCGGCCGCAGCTTTTTTATTTCGTACCAAGTAAAGCGCAATCAAGATATCCATTGAAAACATCCGCTGCATGCTGTGAAACAGATAGATTTTGTTGGAGCCGCTGAAACCGCTTAAAATCTCTTTATCCCGCTCGTTCTCCCAGTATTTATAGATGATTTTCCCATCTCGCTGTGAAATCAAGCTCTTGCTGAAGCATAGGAGATGCTTGAAAATAAGATCGAATCCGCAGTCCGGGCTGTTTTTCTGCTTTCCGGCTTGAGACGGGTGCCCGGGATAGAGATACCACTTGTCCAGAATAAGATAAATTTCGTCCAGCGTATTGATATCGCAGGTCCTTCTCATATATGCAGCCAGTTTTTTGCGAAGCTCCATGCGACACGCGTGATCCCGCTCGTTTTCAAAAAACTGCGTCAGTAAATCCTGATCCAAAAAATCCAAGGACACAAAGGGATACGAAAAGACCCCCAGATATTGATTAATTTCTGCGTTAAGCATTGTCAGCCCCCGACCTTCTTTGGTTGGGGAACGCCTTTAAAATGGCCTCCTGATCCAACAAGGTTTTAAATTTTTGCTCTTCCGCTTCGGCTTTTTTGATCTCCATATCGCTTAGCATGTTTTCAAGCTGCGCCGCCTGTGCGCTTTGCTTATAAATCTGCTCTGTCTTATGTGTAGCCAAAAACTGCAGAATAAAAAAGTAAATCCAGTCGGCATTGCGCCGGATACGTTTGGGCAGTTCACTCGCGGGCAAAAGCCGCAGTGCATTGCATTGGTTACGCAGCTGAAATACCTCTGACTTTTTATAATGAAGTCTAACATTCTTGCAATAGCCGTTGACGGTCATGGTATTGGATGCCTCGTTATTTCTACAGTCTTTCACCAGCACGGGTTCTTCTGTCCCCATGATTGCGCCAAGAGTGGCAAGAGAAATCGTCTCAGCGCACTCTGTTTTGTGTGCAATATTTTGAATCAGAAAGGCAAGACCGTATTGCAGATCTGACATCGAAGGATCCGTCCACAACATTCCAAATTTATTTTCTAAGAGTTTGTCGATTCCTTTGAAAGAAACCTCTGCTTTTGAGGAGACCTCTTGAAACAGGCTTTTTATCTGCCTTTTCAAACAATCTGTCACCGGTGCGCAGTCCTCGCTGTCCCACAGCTGATTTTGTTCAATATTGCATAAAATTCCCCACTGCCGCTCGGTCATTTCTGTGTTTGAAAATTTTTCTCTCTGCATCATATTGGGTGCCTTCAGTTGATCGTGCTCTGTAAACAAATCCTGTACTTCTTCTGCCAAGGTATTGACGAGCACGGTCATCTGAATCGGATAGAACGCACTTGTTTCCGACCCTCCGTCCTTGCCAAGCTTTTTGGAGGCGGTCTCCAAAAAGCTTCCAAAAACCTTTTGCAAAAGGAACCTGCGATCTCCAGCAAACTTCTGAGGATAGTCAACCAGTGCCTGTACCGCCTCTGGGTATAGTGACAGCAGGTCTTCGTTCTGCGCTTCATCATTTTTTCTTTTCTCTCCGCCGATCTTGGCAAGCTGGCGCTTAATCGACCAGAGCGCATCAGCAGCACTTAAATAGATTGCTTCTCTTACCGGGTCTTGTTTTGCTTTCCGAGCTTGCGCTTCTTCTCCTAACTCCACAAGGACGGCATCTGCCTCCTTTGTGTCCGTCAGAAGTGCCTCATACTCTTCCTGTGTAAAATCAAGGGCGGATTGTATATAATGGAGCGTAAATACAATCTCAGAATTCAGTAAAACAGATAATAATTTGTTTGCACTACTGTTATTGCCCTTGCTGTTATTGCCCTTGCTGTCCTTGGTTTGTATGGTCTGAATATAGCCGGAAATGATCGGATATTCCAATAATTCATACACGGCGAGGCTGCGCATTTTCCGATAATCCACATTCTCCTGCCAATCGGAAACTTGAGGAGATAAGAGCCGCTGTGCAAAATCTGCGAATATAAAGATCTGGAATCGCGCGATCGGATTCTCAAAATTCCTTCTGTTCTGTGCATAAACCTCGTGATACAGATTATCAAATCGGACGGATGATGAAGAAAAGTCGTCGCCGAAATGAATCACCTGCTGAAACAGCAGGCCCCGGCTGACGCTCAACATCCGGTTGGACGCAGCCACGGTTTCTAAAAAGAGCTTAACCGATTGATAGGCCGACTCCTCGAGTTGTTTTGGGGTGGCGGCCATGTCCTTTTGTAAAAGCACTTTTCCGTAAGCTTGGAGGCTTTCTTTCTCGCTCATCAGCGTTTCATATACACTGTTTAATCCGCGCGCCGTATTATCAAACAGATGAAAAACCTGCGGAATCCCGCGCGGTGCAATTTCTCTTTCTTTCCAGTACTGGAAATAGGGCGCGCAGCCATAGTCGCGGAACGTTTCGGTCAGCAGTGCCGCAAGTGTCAGGCTCGCTTCCGCGTCTTTTTGTTCTGTGTGCGTAGCCTTGTTGTCCGGATCCTGCGCAGCAGGCTGTGAGATTTGATACGCGCTCCTTTCAAAAATATCCCACTGCTTTACGGAATGCCGATAGAGCGGCGGCAAAATTTTTTTCATATATTCATACGCCAGTTGCTGCTTGTGACGAAGAAGAGAACCGTCCGGTGTACCCTGGGGAGGGGTTCCAACTGTACCCTGAGACGTTTTTTCCTTCTCATCCTGAAGAAATTCTTCCTTTAGAAGCTTCGCTTGCAACGCGCCGTCTTTGCGCAAAAAATCGAGCGTCAGCGCCTCTTCAAAAGTATCTAAATCCCCCGAAATAAGGATGACCATCTGGGGATGATTGAGGTAGGAAAGCAGAGTTTTCACCACATCTGTGCAGCGATGTGTGCTCAGGTCAATATCATCGATCACAAGGAAAATTAAAGCATCCGACGCAACATCCTTACGCTCCAGAAAACTGTTTATAAAGGCGTTCAATGCCGGTAGGAACTCCGAATCGGAATTAAAGACCTTGGATGAGTTGCGCACATATTCATTTTCTGTCGTATATTGTTCGACCAGAACCTTACGAAAATCATTCTGAATGAAGCAAAATTTCTTAATCAGCGCATTGAATTGCGTCCGCAGAGCATTGCTTCCACCTATTTCCCAGCACGAATGTTCAAAACATTCTGCATCTTTTTCAATCGCTTCAACCTGCTTTTCAAACAGGCCAAGAATTGCAGCCATCAGGTTTATAGAGTCCGGCATATTTTCCGGAACAATCATAGGAAGTATAATGTTTTTTTCTTTCTCCCCCCTTTTTTTCGACGCCTTATTATCTTCTTCAAGCTGCCCTTTAAGCGTTTTAAGAATCGAGGTCTTGCCGGTGCCGCGCTTACCCAATACACCGATATTGTTGATATAGTCATCTGCCTCATTCGCTGATTTTTGATCGGTTTGTGGACGCATGGCCTCGATTTGCTGTTTCAGGCGCTTATAGGTTGGAAGAATTGCGGTCACTTCTTCCTCTGTGAGAACTCTTGCGCCTACTTTTCCCCCCGCTACTGTCTTAGACATATGTGTCCTCTCTTTCAAAACAACTTATTCGATCTTTACATCCGCTATTTTGGATACGAAAGCAATGCAATCACAAAAGATATAGTCATACTGATGTCACCGTACGTTCCTCATGGTCAGCTGGTCATCCTTAACTTATAAGCTACGCAGTATTGCTATCAGTTGCATACCATTCATCGTCCATGGCGATACTTCGCATAGGAGTGATAATATGCAGTCTAATAAAACGTGTCCCATTCTTGAACAGTGCTTGGCTTATCTTATTACAATTAAGGGACGTAGCCAAAATACAATTCTTGAGTACAGAATGGATTTGCTTTAATTCTTCCGTTATCTTGCAGCCCAACGAGGCATTACGGACGCCAGTTTTAAGTTTGCTGATGTGGATTTCATCCGTTCCATTCAACTGACCGATATGTACGGCTTCATTGCTTATCATCAGGAAACGCTTCATAATTCGCCGGGCATGCGATTCAGAAAGATCGTTTCAATCTGACAATTCTGGAAATATCTTAAATTCAAGGCGCATATCGTAGATAATAATATTGCCGAAGAATTGGAAACGCCAAAGCTACCCAAGCGCATCGTTCACTGTATGACCTTAGAGAAATCAGTGCGACTTCTGATCGAAACCAGCTCCACCTCAACACGAGATAACTGTATCATAACAATCTTCCTGAATTGTGCTTTGCGCTTATCTGAGGTAGCAGCCCTCATCATTGAGCAGGTTGATAGCGATGTACTGACTGTCATTGGGAAGGGCAATAAAGAACGGAAAATATATATGACACCAGCAGTCAAGCAGGCCTTATCTAAATGGCTCCCGGTTCGCCGGTACATGAATGTAGATACCAACGCGTTGTTCATTTCTCGGAATCATCAACGCCTCACTACGCGATCCATTCAAAATGTTGTAAAGAAGCATATCATAACTTCGGACATCACCCCAGAAAGCTCTTCCGCGCATAAATTCCGTCACACGGCAGCAACCCCTATGTATAAGTATGGGTATGCGGATATTTGATACCTGCAACAGATTCTCGTGCACGAAAGCATTGCAACTACGGAAATCTACACCCATGTCGATGATAACCAACTTCATGCTGCAGTTAATGCCAATCCCTTAGCCATGATGTTCAACTGAGCATCATGGCTATTAGACATTAGAGGAAGTAAAAACATTCAATTAATGCCACGCAAAATCCTCCTTACTTCTAGAGCAGACCACTTTTTTATCAAGGACATTTTATTGTTTTCGAGCATGTCAGCTTGTAAAAAATTGCAAAAACTAATAGCCTCCTTGTTCTGAGACAGCTCCTCTTTCAAACTATCAATAGATCTCCACACAAGGTCATAATTAGATTTTGCACATGAGGCCAGTGCCTTTTGCAAGGAGGTGTATAGCGTGTGAAAGGAACCGTCTCTGAAAGAATCAGAAAAACGCATTCGCACAGCATCAAGCAGCAGTGGGAGGAGACTAATATCATGAATCATGGAAATCGATTCTGTAACTTCGTTAATTCCGTCTGAACAATCAAAAATGCTATTACTTTCTCTTGATGCGTTAATATAAATCTGAAGTCCTTCTGGAGCATTTAGTGCAATAAGGTTCTTGAGCAAAAGGCAGCTGGGTTCTTTTTTATATCTTATAATCATTTCAGATTTAAGCCGATCATCTGCAGCCTCTCGTAACATATTGATGATTATCTCAAATAATGCGTCGTCCGATGTTGGCATGATTTCATCGAGAATTAGTTCTGAGCCAAACACTTCAAAAAGGTACTCTAAGGCATTCCTGCGATTATACGCCGAAGCCTCACTCATCTTGCACATTCGAATGGCCATATCCCTACACGACCTAATCCGGTAACGCTTACAACCAAACATAAGGTCATCAAGAACGCAAATTCGTGTCTCTTGGGTAGCGAGTTTTTCAATTTGTGTTGCTATGGCATTCGGAGCAATGTGCTGTTCGATTAAACCATACTTTTCTCCAACATCCGACCGTTTGTTGACAAATCCGCAGGGAATTTCCAAGAGTCCCAAATAGTAATCGGGGGGCGAGGAAAGGTTCAATGCATCTTTGATAATTATGTAATTGTGCATCTTTGATGAGAATCGGAAACTATTCATATCCGGCTCTTCGACTGCGGTATGATAATCCAGCTTTTCTTCTAGCTGATGGTAAACTTCGTTAAGTACTTCATACTGCTTTTCACTGATAACTAATAAAGTCAATGCTTTTTCATTTTTAAACAAGTAGCAGATTCTATCTATAAAGAAATAATTCCAGTCAATTAAACCAATAAAATCAATTATGCGTTCTTCCTTAAAGCTGCTCTGTATCAATGTAATTTCCAGCACATATGTTCCTTCTGGGTAATTTTCATGCCAAACCCGCGACTCCCGCAATTGATTATAAGTTATTTCACGATTACCATAAAAGTCTGCTAGTTGGATTAACAATCTTTTCATGGCACGCGAGTCAAATAGGTAATCAAAGAAAGCCTGTACATCTTTCTGTCGTTGCATATCATAGTCCCGTGGCGGCTCAGCTAGTGTGAGTTCTTCCCCCGTTTTTATCCTAATTGCCTCTGCGCACTTCTCAAATAGAACGTCATTTCCCTGATGGCGTAAGGTATACCTCCTAAATATTTCTTGGTCACTTAATTCACCCTCAGTATACAACCGACAAAATATATCTATTAGACTGGGCTGAAATTGTATTGTATCTTCAATCATGAATAGCCGATCATCGGAATCTTCAGATACCAAACGAGCAAAGGCTACCTTCATTGTACTGGTGGTCGAAAAGAATTTTAGCGCGTCGGGAATGTGGTATCGGGAATACTGTCGCGTTGCGTTGATAAAAAAAGCATATACGGTTTCAAACAAAGGGGTATAGCCATTGTTATATGCGATACATGCTTTATTAAAAAGACCGGAAAATAATTTCTCTCTATCATAGAAATCTATATCTATATGATCTTTATTTGAATACCATCTAATTGCTTTTTCAATGGCTATCGGGTCAGATATACTGCTAAGGCATTTAATTAGGGTGAAATGCTCCGTACCGTTTGATATTTCGTCGTTTTGGTGCGAATAAGATAAGTATTTAATTCCAAACAGCAAAAAATTAACATTCTCATTACACTGATTGGATTGATGTAAGTATTTATATACACCCAAGCGCTCATCGGAAGCCCTACTTCCTGTAAACTTATTAATTAAATCATCGGTAATTTCCGGTGTATTAAGTTTCAAAGTAGCAATTGCCGAAATAGCAACTCGTTTTTCGTGTGGTCTGACATTTTCACTCTGATAGCAGTCTACCAACGCATGGCGAACACTGTCGCCTTTTCCGTATAGATCCGAAAAGCAATAAAGCACAGAAAGGCAAAAATATAACGAACGGAAATGCGCAGGAGTCTGGATGTGGCCAATTAATAGAGCGACAGCTTGCGGTGACTGGGAGAAAACAGCAAGTTGTTCCTCCGAACACGTCTCATTTCGAAACCATACGTTTTTCCTCACAATGTCGGACAATGCGGTAGTCAAAATGGAGTAGCGTAATTCAGGGGTAATGCGGTCCGGTTCTAATTTAGTCAAAGCTAACGGTTCGGTTTCCTGAATCCACGATTCTAATTCTTTACATACGTTCAATTGCAGAATAAGCCCAAGGACATTAAACCAATTTGGGTTTAAGTATTTTGTTCCGGGAATAGATATTTGCTCAATAATATCTGCCGGATTCATCTGAGAAACATACTTTGCGACAAGATGCTCTTTAAAAATGTTGTGTCCAAAACCATGTCCAGCAGACGTGTTGATTGTTAAACTACTGTGCTTTATGTATTGCCTATCATCTTTTTGTTCAATGATACACTGATATGTTTTTTCATCACAGTTCGAGCAACCAAGTAATTGCATCCCATAAGCAAACCGTGTTAAGGCTCTCTCAACTTCATACCGGCTGTCTTCCATCGTTTTTGAGTATTCAAACTTTTCTATGTCTTTTGCAAACTGAATATCAACAAACCTATTGATAAGTTCCGATTGATTAGGTAATGACTTGTCAGAAATATAGATTTCAATGATTTTACTAAGATAGAAGGGATTTTGTACAAGTTTAAGCAAATTTTTTCTCTTGCATTCTTCAAAAAATGATTGTTCACTTATACCATATTTTTGTAGTTCCATCTTTACATCTGTATTTGCAAGTTCCAGAAGCTGATAAGCAGAAAAGTTTTTAAATGCAGAAGAATTGGATGCCAGAAAATTGCTGCGCATCGATATACAAATATGTGTATCGGAATTGGTAATTACATACCGAGAAAGAGCTTTCTTAAATGATTCTGGATCTGCCAATTCATCATATCCATCCATGATAAGGATAAACTGATTGGGATCTAACGTTTTATACCTTGGAACACGAAAATCCAGATAGTCTTTTATTGATTCCCCATCATAGAGATTTAGCGGCAGAAGAACAGGTCGCATATAGAGATTGTTAACTGAAACAGCATAGGCTAAGTGCTGCATTTCCAAGGTTTTTCCCAATCCAGCATCAGCAATGAACAAGACTAGTCGTTCCTTTAAGCATGCATCAAAAAGTGTGGTTTTCTTATCCGAGACAAAATATCTTGTTATTTCGTCACCCTCAGCGATATCGCGTGGCAGGACATACCGCTTCATATAGGCTTTGGGGTTCTCGTACTGTATACGTGGGATCAGATCACCGTGGTCATATTCTGTAGTCGAATTGGGATAAAGGCAAATGTTTTCATACCGTGTAGCTCCACCACGCCATAACCAATTTGCAACAGCCTCAACACTGTTTCCGTTAATCTGAATTTCAAGGAATTGCTCTTTTTCATTATCTATTCCAGGGTTTTCAATGCCTATAGAACCCACCCCAAACAGCATGCAGTTTCCATTAATATCAAAATTACGAGTGGCATGAGCATGACCATGAATCACAAATCTGATTTTATTCTGCTTAAGGAACTCCATCGTCTCCGGCTGTTTGATAATGCCTGTATGGTCGCTTGAATCTTCGAATAATATGCTGTGGTGCATAAGGAGAACGTTTTCCTTATCTGTGAGCGTACACGCACGAATTGCTGCCAAATCAAGCCATCCAGCAATTCCATATTTTTTGCCTCGAACCGAGTCCGTCAAAATAAAATTAAAATTTTCTACAGTGAAGTTAAACGTTGTCTCCCGAGAAAAAAGAAGTGGATCAGCAGGGATAGTTTGATGTCTACGGCAAAACTGCTCAAACGCGCTCAAGTTTCCATTGCAGTAATCGTGGTTTCCCGGAATAAATGCAATTTTATAATTGACCGGCGAGAGTTCTAATTCAATATAAGAAAAAATTTTACTAGCGGCATTATATGCCAATTCTCCGCTTTTTCCGTCATTATTAATTAAGTCTCCAAGAACTAAAATTAAGGTATCAGGATAATATTTATTTCTCATAAAATTGCAAAAGTTATTTACCCATGGAGTAGAATTGGAATCACTATCCGGAGTAATATGCAAATCTGACAAAATTAGAATTCTCATAGTTTTCTCCTGTGAAGCATCGTAAAACTAGAATTTTGAGCGTATAAGTATGAATATCTAACTTGGGATATTGATATAACCTACTGTTAGACGAACTGCGCATAATTGCTAGTAATGTCTAATCAGCAATACCAGAATACACCAAGATTTCACCAATTTCAACCAAAAGCACCCTTGGGTAATGTTTTTCCCAAAGGCGCTCGTTTACCAAAGCGATGTTTAATTGTCTTACGCCGTGGCCACAAGCTGGGTGGTATGTTTTTGAGTATTCTGTAGAAGGCTCCCAGCTCCGTAATCCAACCGCTGACTTCCTCCCTCCGCAGTACCTCCGGCATCCGGTGATGAACCCCGCGCACGGACTCGTTGGCCTCCGTGGTTAGAGTGCAGTAGCGGCATTCGTCCTGCTCCTGCTCGTAGATGCCCACCAGATAGAGCGTCTGCGCATCAGGCAAGTGGAACAGATACTTTCGCTTATCCTCCACTCATAAAAGCCGCTGGCAGGGATGACGTAGCGGCGTGTTTCTGTTGTAAGTATGACAAAACCAAATACGCAGAGAAAAGACACCATCCGGCATGATGGTGTCTTTTTCATTTCCCATGGAGGTCTAAATATAAACGAGGATGATTACTCATTCATTTATTGTATATCAACTTCTTTGCACAACTATATGGTCTCCATTTTTCATCTGAAGAACACCTGCCTCGAAAGTTTCAGCAAATACTTCAAGAAATTCCTGACGCTCTTCATTATTGGGCAAATTGAGCGCTAAAGAGCTTCCAGTAATAACTCTATTAGGGTCATCTGTAACATACAATAATAATTTCATGGATTACCTCTTATGAGAGCGTTTGCGAACACTTTCCAGAATGGGTGTGTTTCGCACCGCCGCCAGTATTTTTTCTTTATCTTTTATGATCGGAACAAAAGCAATTACGATTCTGCCATCTGATAAACTGCGCTTTGTAAAGTACAATTCCTTCGTACCAAACGAACGCGCTGCATCATATAAAATAGCCGCCTGCTGTCCATCGTTTTCAAGCGTAAGGCGCTGCTTTTCCGACTTTGGTGATGCTATCAATGCCACACCTTGCTCAATAAACATCCTTTTTCTTTTTTCGAGTCCAAGCATCGCGGTAACCCATATATCATCTACAAATAGCTCGGCTCCTCTGATATCAATTTCCCCAAAATGGAGCGAACAGATATCGCCAATGCATTTGCCTTTTGTAAAATGGACCAAAGAGCAAATCAGAGCTGATCCTGTCATTAAAGCGATGGCCAGATTTATCCAAACATTCTGGCTCATAACAAGATATAACGCCAAAACCGTGCCGAGTGACGTTAGTAAGCAAATATAGTTTCTTGCTTCAAATGTTTTTGCAATTCCATCAATATAAGCGCTCCCGCGCGGGGCAAATCCAACCGAATCAATTTGCTCCAGACTTTCCTGAGTTTGTTTGCGAATATCCCGAAAATGCTGAACCGCCAGCATTAAAAAGGTGACTGCGGCAAAGTCGTCGGACAATAAAGCGGGGATTGCAACAGAACCGAGGCTGGCAGCGAAAAATCCGGTTACAAGATTGATAAAGTAGCTGTTTGGATAGCTGGGTACTTGCCTGAAATCAATGCGCAGGGTGACAAAGCGCGCCACAGTCCCCATTAAAATGCCTAGCAGTATACGTATCAGTGTAATTATCGAAATTACATCGGAGGCTGAACTCATAGATATCTCTCCCTAAATAATAAAAACAGTGAAAATTTGATGCCGATTGACAAGATCAGTACGCTTAAAACAGGCGGCTTCCTGTGTAATACAGAAAACTATCTTTATTTCGGCATATTGTACATGCTGTTCACCGCTTTGCGGATTTCCTCATAGCTGGTGCAGCGGCAGAGGTTGGATTGCAGCCATTCCTCTATGACAAGCTCTTCCGGTATGATAGGGTGCTGTATTTGCAGCGCATGACATACCATTAAAAATCCGGAGGTGCAATATCCGCACTGAAAGGCATTTTCCTTTACAAAAGCTCTCTGAATTGCGGCGGTTCCGTCCAATCCTTCGACTGTTAAAATCACATGTCCTTCCGCTTCTGCAGCCAGAACGAGACAGGACTTGGCAGGCCAGCCGTCCATGATGATCGTGCATGCGCCGCAATCCCCATTTTTGCAGCCGGGCTTTGCCGCAGTCAGGCCAAGCTGTTCCCGGAGGACATCCAAGAGCAAATCTGAAGGCCGCACCGCCAGATCATGAAGCTCTCCATTAACATTTAACTTTATGATGGTTTTTCCCTCATACCTGACCATGTTCCACCTCCTCCAAAAGCGCCTGAACCATATTCTTGAAAACAAACATCCGGTATTCGACAGATCCTTCAACGTCACTGTACGCCGGTTCCGGCAGCAGAGCTGCCGCTTGATCCGTGCGATTCGCACAGGACAGCAAATGATTGTTTAAAACAGCTTCCATTTGCGTGCTTCTGAAAGGATAAGAGCAAATTCCGGAAAACGCGATGCGCAAAAAACCATCTTTCAAAAGTGCAGACATACTTACAAGTGGATAATCTATTTTTTCATTTGCTGTCCGCTTCACATGAAAATGCGGCACCCCAAGCGCCCACTGTGGCACATGCAACTGCACAATCAGCTCGCCGGGAGGGAGCTGCATCCGTCCTTGAAACACGCTCTGAAAGGGTACTGTGTGCGGGCCCCCGCCGCCGAACAGAGTGATGGTGGCATCCG
This sequence comes from Oscillibacter sp. GMB15532, assembly GCF_041020825.1. NCBI lineage: Bacteria > Bacillati > Bacillota > Clostridia > Eubacteriales > Oscillospiraceae > Oscillibacter > Oscillibacter sp. GMB15532. The sequence continues at coordinate 23,743 of NZ_JBEVTO010000002.1, read as the reverse complement.
AAAGTAGCAGGGGTAAGCTGGTTTCCCTGTAGATAATGGTTCCACACAGATTTCCGCCCAAGGTGATTCTGCACTGATTGGTATGGTCTGCAATTCTTCCGCATGCCAAAGCAAGAAGTGGGAATAGCTTGGATTCCTTGATTTGATTCAGGGTACATGCAGCGCCTATGTGCAGGCCCCCCTCGCCAGCAGATAAGCGCATGCATTCGGGAATTCTCTTGATATCAATCACAGCACCCGGCTTTATGCTTCCTGCGCGGGACATAGTAATGATCTCGCTGCCTCCGCTGTAATAAACAGGATTTTTACCCTCGGTCTGCAGCTGCATAAAAGCCGCATACGCCTCTTGTAGCGTATCCGGACGGCAATAGATAAAATCAAACGGAATCATTTGCAGCCTCCTTGACCGATCTCCAGATCCGCTCCGGTGTGAGCGGCAGAAAAGAAAGCTCTTTTCCAAATGCTGCGGAAAGTGCGTTGCCCAGTGCGGCAGGAATTCCGATAATACCGTGCTCAGCATAGCTACGAACGCCATAGGGTGAATTTGTCTCCGGGGTTTCCACAAAACCGACCCGATAATCCGGTTCCTGCCCGATATGCAGCAGTTTGTAGGTGCGCAGATTGGGTGCTTTCGGTACGCCTTGATCGCTATAGGAAAAAGCCTCCCGGCTGGCCAAACTGACGCCCATGGACATGCCACCCGCAATCATTGCGCGCATCAACTCCGGATTGATGACTTTTCCGACATCCATAACTGTGGAGGCAGAGATCATGCGGTATGAAAAGGTTTTTAAATCCGCCTCAATTTCAACAACCTGTGCGCCGAGTGTCCATGCGGGACCCGTTTTGCCTTTTCCTGTTTGGGGATCGAGCATGCTTAAGCCCTTCAGCATAAAGCCGCCGCGCCCCAGTGCCGGCTCTCCTATTGATTCACCGGAGGCGGATTTGTATCCCTGTACAATATCTTTGAATTCTATAAATTTTTCCGGGTTCTTTTTTGAGAACACACGTCCATTCGACACCTGAATTTCTTCAATCGCATAGCCCAGTGCCTGCGCACCGTTTTGCTTCAGCTGTTGTAGCAAATCATTTGCTGCACGCATTACCGCATGTCCTGCCATATGCTCCGTGAGGCTGGCGACTGTTTTCCAATGCTCCGGTGCTACGCGTGTATCCACAGGCAAAACGACGTGAACCTGTTCAGGAGCAATGCAAAGCCTTTCGGCTAAAATCAGCGCCAGATTTGTTTGCCCGCCTGACCCCATCTCCACCACACCGGTGTTCAAATTAACGCTGCCGTCGGGGTTGAAGGTAATCATTGCACCGGAAATTGCGTCAGTCGGAGGATTCTCTGTTTTCCATAAGCAGGCAACACCTTTTGCACGCACAGTATCCTGCTTGATCAAGGAAAGTTTTCCGCCGTCCCATTCTGAGAGACTTTTCACTTTATTCAAACATTCCGTCAGGTTTCCCATCAGGCTGTCCGTGCAGACAACCTGCGTAGGGGTTGAACTGCCTGTGTGGATGGCGTTTTTGATTCGGAGTTCAAGCGGGTCAAGTCCACACTGATTGGCCAGCATATCCATCATGCGCTCTATACAAAACGTATAGGATTCATGAGCAAAGCCTCTGAACGAGGTTGCGTAGGTATGGTTGGTATAGACACACAGGGAGTCACAGCTGAGATTTTCAATATGGTATGGGCCGGTGCAGTCAGCGGCAATGGCTTTTGACATATAAGGTGAAATGTCAGTATAGGCTCCGCAGTCAAGCCAATAGGTCATTTCGGCCGCCCGAAGGAGTCCGTCCCGATTTGCGCCAAGTTTTATCTCCGCTTCCAGTCCGATACGGCAGGGCGCAGAGGCCATGTCCTGCTCTCGAGGGATAGTCAGGCGCACTGCCTTTCCGCCTACACTGCGCGAAGCCAGAAACGCCAGTATTTCAAGAAAAACCGGGGCCTTTCCGCCAAAACCTCCGCCAATAAATGGGACCTTGACCTGAATCTGCCCTGATGGTATCAGGAATGCCTCTGAAATTTGCTTTCTGACCGCATAGGGGGATTGGGATGCACTTGTAATAGTAACAGTACCGTCCGAAGATATTTCGGCACGGGCTGTCCGCACCTCCATAGCCAGATGATCCGAGGGAGGCAGGCAAAACCGATGCTGCACGATGATGTCGCAGCGGGTAAACGTCTGCTGTGTATCACCTTTTCGTATTTTATAGCGGCTCGCTACATTGGTTCCTGCCTCGGGGTACACATCCGTCATGACCTTTTTATATCCATTTGGTTGGTTGTGTACTAAAACAGCGCTGTCAGCCAATGCTTCAGAGGGCGTTAACACAAAAGGCAGTGGAGTATATTCTACTTCAATCAGCCGTATAGCCATTTCGGCGCTTGGCTCATCCTGTGCCACCACAAGCGCCACCGGCTCTCCCGCATAGCGAACAACATCCTGTGCCAGAGCTGGCCTGTCCAATGTCAACGGGCCGAACATCTCGGGGCATTGCGCTCCCGTTAAAATAGACCTTACCCCTCGGACTGCAAGGGCTTTGGAGATATCAATCCGCTTAATACTTGCATGTGCACATGTACTGGTGAGAAGCCTTGCGGAAAGTATGCCTGTTACGGGAAAATCTTCGGTATATTCCGCTTTCCCAGTCACCTTGTCCCAGGCATCCTTGCGCTCTATACTTTTTCCAATTGCAAAATTCATATATTCACCGCCTCTCTTTTTCTAAGTTTTACCGCTAAATGTGCAAATTATCCAATGAACGAAGTATACCTTGAAATGTTTTACAGATAATAAGGTATAAACTATCAAAGGAGAATTGCATATGAATCCGTTTGAGCAAAGGTCTGTTCAGATAAAAGACACAATCATGGATTGGTCAGCCTTGTATCCCATTCCCTATAACAAAATGACCGTCGATCCCTATACAAAAGTACGAATTATTCTGATGAACGGCATTGAGGTAGAAGCGGTGATGTTTAAGCATCAATTTCACCGCAACTGTCCCAATAACGACTTGCGCCGTGAATTAGCATTATCCCGCAGGATAGAACAGCAGCAACAAAAGCGCATCAACTGGCTGAAGCCCATTGATGAAACGCAGCTAGAGACTACCATTGGCTATGAGCATGTTGCCGTTGACCTTACCGCCTGGCTTGCGCAGAATGAACCGAATTCCTACGTAAAGCAGGCGTTGGACTTCGCTCTGTTAGAAGACTTCGACCATCTTTACCGTTATTCCAACCTATTGGATCTGGATGCGCAGATTCCCGCGCAGCAGCTTGTGAAAAGCTACGTGGATATTACCCCTGGACGTCCCACCATTGCGGAACACCGTTTTCCTTTTGAATCGGTTAAAACACCGGTGGATTTTAAAACTGCTGATATCCGAACCAAGCTGAACACGCTGATTATCACGGCAGGCGAACAGCAGACTATGAATTTTTATATGAATCTGGGTAACACCTACTACAACGATCTTGGCCGACAGCTTTATCAGGAGATTGCCATGATTGAAGAACAGCATGTGAGTCAATACGGATCGCTGCTTGACCCCAATTGCACATGGCTGGAAAATCTTTTGCTCCACGAATATACTGAATGTTATTTATACTACTCATTCTATCAGGATGAACTTGATGTGAATGTCAAGTCCGTCTGGGAATTGCATCTTCAACAGGAAATTGCACATCTTCATAAAGCGGTGGAGCTACTACAAAAGTACGAAAACAAAGACTGGCAGCAGGTCATTCCCGGGGGAGAATTTCCTAAGCTGCTCCAATTTCATGATACCCGCGACTATGTCCGGCAAATTCTTGGGCAGCAGATTTTGCTCACTGCCAACCGGGAACAGTATACTCCTGTACCTGAGCTTCCCAAGGATCATGACTTTTTCTTTTATCAGAATAAAGTCAATCATGATGTTAATGCAGTAGCCAGCCATAACGTAATTGCACAGCATCAGCAGAAATATAATGTGGATTACCGTGCAGAGGCACAGATAAACCCAGTGCATGAACTGACAGACCGGACTGTGGATAATACAACAATAGCGCGCTAAGCGAGAAAGCAAAAATGCCGTCCAAGATTGGACGGCATTTTGTACGTATGGTATTATTTAAAACTATATCAGCAACTTGTTTGATTGCTGACGAGCAGGTAAGCGGCCACTGCAACTTTTATACACGTGGCAGATTGATGCAATAGGGCTGATGAGAAAACGGATACTTTATTTTCCAGAGCGGTAATCGGTTTTAAGACATATTGGTTTATAAGAGGACCACCGAATAAGAGTAAACTTGTAAAGCAGTTATATATCAAAAAAATGTAATAAAAGCACCTGTGCAGCTGATCACAGAAGCCTCACGTATCCCATCCGGCAGTGTCTTCTTTCAAGCACATTTTTCCAAAGGCTGCCGCTGTATCTGTAATTTCCCAAGCTTCGCAGTTCTGCTACAACCGGCTTGTCCATCATAAATATTAGTGGAAACTCGAAGGGGTGGGTATTAACTTTTGTAGTGCATTTCTAATGCCGACAAGATTAAAGTCAACTTGCTTTCAATTGTATTAACCAACTCAATATAATCAACATCAAAAAATTTCTCTATCACACCATATCCAGTGGTAGTTAGCTTTATTTCATTATCGGCAACTTTTTGATACAGACTATAATGTGCCATGCAATTTCTGAATACTCTATCAAAGTAACCATCAAATATGTGGTCACAGTCTATTTTCAAATTTTGCAGTTCGTTCCTTGAACTATAAAATGTAATGTAAATTAAGCGCAGATATAGCATAGAATCTTGCGGACAATTTTTCTTGAAGCAATGTAGTAAAAAATTGATTCTACACGCTAAGCTGAAAATCAGAATATTATCGATTTGCTTAAATTTTCTTTTAAAATTGAAGTCCCTATTTATATGCAATTGGGATATATTCGCGCCTTGAGGTATTCGATAGGACGTCCCAGATAATATTGTGATTATTTCCTGTAGCATCGAACCTATTTCTGATGAAAAAGATTTAATTTCATCCCCAGAATCATGTATTGATTTATTTGGCTTGGAAAAAAGGTGAAAATCATATGCATATTGAATCGTATTTCCTATGTATGTGTTATTCAGCATATAGGTTCCAACATCATCTATTAAAAAATCAGGACAATATGGTTTTGCTAATTTTTTATAATAAGCATGCTCTGTTCTAAATATGCTTTCTATCATCAACCGTTGTTCATTAAATGACACGATAGTATCATTACCAAACAATTTAGCTTTTGCTCTTATATTCTCTAAATGCTCTTTTGATTCAAATGTAGTCAAAGAAATCTTTGCTTTCCTACACCACTCATATGCTTCGTTTGCAACCAAACAGATATATGGAGTGGACGCCAACATAAAAACTGGTCGATCTTTTTCAGAAATGTAAAAGATAGCGTTAGATAGTTCTATACAATCTCGAATTAAGAGCTTTTTCGCTATTTCTTTAATGTCGTACAATCCGCCCGATCTCCCTTCTCCAAACTTTTCTAATTTCCACAAATTGCCCTCAACTGTATATTACTTATTCCGTCGGTCGAAACTTCGCATAGGGGTGATAATATGCAGTCGAATAAAACTTGTCCCATTCTGGAGCAATACCTGGCTTATCTCCTTACAATCAAGGGAAGCAGTCAAAATACAATTCTTGAGTACAGAATGGATTTGCTTCAATTCTTTCGGTATGTTGCAGTTCAAAGGGGTATTCCGGCCCCCTGTCTTCAGTTTGCGGATGCGGATTTTATCCACCCTATCCAATTAACCGATATGTACGGCTTCATTGCATATTATCAGGAAATACTCCATAATTCGCCTGGCACACGATGCAGAAAGATCGTCTCAATCCGGCAATTTTGGAAGTATCTTAAATTCAAGGCACATATCATAGATAATAACATTGCCGAAGAATTGGAAACACCAAAGCTGCCCAAGCGCATCGTTCGCTGTATGACCTTAGAGGAGTCGGTGCGACTATTGATTGAGTCCAGTTCCAGCTCTGTGCGAGATAACTGTATCATCACTATTTTCTTAAACTGCGCTTTACGACTTTCTGAATTGGCATCGCTCAATGTCGAACAGGTTAATAGCGATGTGCTGACTGTCATCGGAAAGGGTAATAAAGAACGGAAAATCTATATGACTCCGGCAGTGAAACAAGCACTATCTAAATGGCTTCCTCTTCGTCAGTTAATGAGCGTAGATACTAACGCACTATTCATTTCTCGGAACCATCAGCGACTCACTACGCGGTCAATTCAAAATGTCGTAAAGAATCACATTGTGGCTTCAGGCATCAACCCAGAAGGCTTGTCCACACACAAGCTCCGTCACACATCTGCAACTCTTATGTACAAGTATGGGCATGTGGATATTAGATCACTGCAGCAAATTCTCGGGCACGAAAGCATTGCCACAACAGAAATCTATACCCATGTTGATGACAACCAGCTTCATGCTGCCGTCAACGCTAATCCCTTAGCCATGATGTTCAATTGAACATCATGGCTATTAAACATACTGGGAAGCTCAAAATCCATTTTGTGTTTCCTGTTGTGATCATAATCTTCACGACAAACTGAAATTGAGTTATTGAAGGCCCATGACAAAGAGTATCATTGCCACAATTGGTAGCACAGTCCATGTGATATACCGACCTGCAATTTCCCAGTCAGATGGTTCCACCCGGTCTACATTGCGAATTTGGAAGGCTAAATTCCAACGGAACAGCTCATCTGCAAACCAAATAGAAATCGCTGTGACAATGCAGACAAATACACCTCCGAACCATGCAAGCCATTTACCTTTATGCGTCAGCTCAGGGCTATTCAATAAACCAAGTATGGCAGAAGCGGACGGCTCCATTGGGTCAATTACATTCCCGTTTTTGTCCATTGCAATTCCATTGCCTGTCGTCACCGAAAAAGCTATGTTTTCAATACTCCCATCTTCATTGTATAGCCATCGGTATTCTCCCTGATCCAAGATGCCTCCACGAAATAGAATTTTTTCTCCCTGACGAAGCTCTACGCCAGTCATATACTCTCCCATCTCACTATCTTTCGGGATGGCGGTCGGGTCCCCCTTGGCGGTATAGGGACCGTAGATTTTATCGCCGTATTGAAACTCCACCATTTTATCTGCATACACTGTAAAGCTAGTCTGCTTTCCCTGAACCTTGCCGGAATATACAGTATTGCCATTTTCCTGAGCTTGGATAAGGATGGCATCCTCATATGCAAAGCCCTCTCGGGCGATAGTCATGGGATAGATCACTGTAAACGCAAGAACCACGGCGATCATAAGAAGCAGGACTCCCTTTTGGTAGCGATCCAAACGCTTGACCCTCTCCAAAGCTACACCTCCATTCCATAAACTCCAATTTGTCGTTCTACGCCAAATATAAATGATCTTTAGCATGCCTCCGTTTAAACATAATGGAAAGCTGGTGATTCATGAGTAGAAATTACTTTGGAAGAGGAATCAGTCCATATTTTCAGATTCTCTGCCCCGTGGCTTGTTTTTCACTATAACATATCTCTCATTATTCCGCTCATCCTCACGGTATTCATAAATCCATCCATTTGCTTTGAGTGCACCCAATATTGTAGTAACATCATCGTTTTTAGCATAATTTCTACGTCCACTTGCTTTAGTAAAGATACCGTTCAATTCAGAAAGGCCCAATTCATCGAAGTGAGTCTTACAAGTATCCTCATTGAGCCTTGGTATTGCCGTTGTAAATAGTGCGATTTTTTGATTTTGGGTTATAGATTCAGACTGAATCAAGATGGATAGCAGGATATCATCTATTTCCATGCTGTGTGCAATGATTCCATTAACGTTCCCAGCCGCTAATGTGGTTATTGCCTCTTGTGTCTTTTCTCCATATTGGGAATAGTATGCATAGAGATGCAGACTGTCCTCATCATTGAGATTATGGGTTATAATGTAGGCGTTAACTATGTCAGAATACTGCTTCCCAACAACAGAAATCGGTTCATCTGTGGAAGTGAGTAATTCCGTTTTTTGTTCATCTCCCACAGCCCATGTGATAATTTCCAATGCCTCATCAAGTCGGAATATTGATTCGGACATCAGCGAAAAGTATTCGTTGATGTTCCGCTGAATAAAGGCAAAACGATGCGCTGCATACTTTTCACGAACATAGCTCAAACTCTCTGCATCCATTTGCATGATTTCTTCACTGATAAGTATTTCGAATTTTCCATCAGAAATTTCATCTGCATCGAAATTATCAAAAGCATATCCTAAATCCATTAAAATGTTTTTATACTTTTCATTGGTCATTTCATTGCGCATGGCCGTCTCATTAAATAGTCTCTCTGCGGTTTTCTCTCCGAACGTATCGGCAACGGATGAGAAATCGACTTCTGCTTGCACATCGTTTATGTACTTAACAAGCGTTGCATCAATTCCATATTTCTGAAAGTAGTTTATAAAGTTTCTTATAGAAAATTCCACAAGTTGCTGTTTCATCAAAGTCGGCCACAGATCAGGTTCTGAAACCTGTGTAATATCAGTAATAATCGTAGAAAGGCATCCAATATACTGTTTCTTTGCGTCTATCTCAACATTAGCATTATTTAATAGACATACTACTACACCTTCGTTATCAGCTATACGACTTTCACAATTGGCGAGGACGATTTCCATGTACTCAGATATGTTTTCAGAAATATATCTTGCCAATGGTGCAGTGTTCTGGCTCATCACCAGTGTGTAATTCTTATGGATAATATCAGAAGAACATTTAACTCCATACTCTTCTCTAAGCATCAAAGAGATGTTTTCAAATGTGAGGGAATATAAACTGTATTTATATACTTCGTCAAATAGTATCCTATTTGAACTTTTGCAGTCAATCGAGGCAAAGGAAATATTAATAAGCTGGAAACTTGAAACCAGTTTGTTTATATCCTCAATTTCAATAGCTAAATAATTTGAACTATTTGAGATATACTCAGTTAAACAATTATCAACATTAACCATGGCGATTATCTCATCATCAGAGAAACAAAGTGTATCTACTGAGAATTGTCTTATCTGAGCAGAAGGCAACGCCTTATCTCGCAAAACAGCAAAAAAGAAATCGGGCCACTGCGTATTTATCTGTGCAACAAATTGTTGACGCGACTTATTTGCCTCATAAAACTTTGATACGAAATCAAAATTCCCCTTTTCTCTAATTTGTGCAATAAGCGCTTTGAGAAATGCGGCATACTTAAAATCAGTTTGATTAAGAAGCAAACATTCAAGAAGATCAAAATTCAAGGTCTCTTCTTGTTCAAATTCAACAACTCTAAGAACAGGTGAACAAAGTACTTTCTTGGGGTCGCGAAGCACATATGTATACGCCGCACCGCGCCTATCAGTAATACGACGCAAGAATGTCTTATCGTTAGCCGTCATGCTATCATCATAAAAATATGTCATGTAATCAGTATAAGTCTCATCAATATATCCGCTGCGAATCAGAAATTTGAGAAGATCAAAATAGTCGCTTCCTTTGATCTCTTTAAACTCATTGGTCTCATTGATTTTGTTCGTGTAGTTTGTTGAAAAAACGGTAGTGACATTATCTCTGGTTATAAGACTTTTTAAAGATTTTGTTTGAATAGTGGTAATTTCATGTTCCAGTTCCACTAATTTAGTTTCCAGTTTAGGAAGCGTTCCATCGAGAATATCTTGTATGGCCTGTTGTCGCTGTTCGCGTTCAATTTGATATTGCTTATTCAGTTCTTCACCTTGCGGCGTCAAGCGATTATTATAATACCTTTCCCTGGGCAATCGATTTTCTTTAGCGGCATATGCATCGTTTAACTCTTCTTGCGAAGTTAAGGTTTCTTTTTTTGCCAGTTCTATTCTATCTTGCAACTCTTGCCTTTGATTTTTTGCCGATGCTAAAGCTTGCTCAATAAGAAGCGGCTTCTGTTCAAATAAAGTAAAAACAAAACCTTTTGCAAGTTGTAAATCACTGAAATCGCGCGGAAATAGGTTCTTGTAGGAAATCATCGCCATCATTTTATTCCAATCCAAATCAGTGGTGTTCAGACGATTAATGTATACCACAAACTCATTATAAATGTTCTTCAGAATCCGCATGTCATCAACATATAATGATAAGCTCTGCAAAAAGTTTTGATCAAATCTTTCAAGCAGTCCCCCTTCTTTTAGGTGTTTCAAAAACTGTTCATACGAGTTGGAATTGTCTACAATTGGTACTATTGGTACAATGTAATCAAAAAACTTTGTCCTGTCTTTGGAAACAAAAATATCATCACGCAACAAATAAAAGAACCTAAGGGGTGTATAGTTTTCGCCATGCTCCTTTTTCCTTTGAATATTAACAAGTGTATTCACCTCGCGCAACCGTTCAAAGATTCGGCTGGCATTAAATCTATCCATATCTTCAAAGACAATGACATCTGCGTCTACATTTTCAAATAAGTACAAAACTTCGTTGAGATATTTATCAAAATATGAATCATCTTGAGTTTCAAATATTTCTATTTCTGTCCCCTGTAAACTGATTTTTCGGAACATGTTCTTGTTTTTCTGTGCCTCTATCAGCGAATTAATAAGAACAACAGAGAAAACGCCACAGATTATGGCGGCAAGGACAGACACATATGGGCTAAATATCACAGACAGAATGGCCTTTATCCAATTATCTGATAGTGAAGCAATGAACGAAAGAACCTTCGATGATAAAAGCAAAAAAGCGATGCTTCCTATGAACAAACTTGAAAACGCTGTACACCATATGATCTGCTTTTTGTTAAAGCCTTTCTTGACTCGGAAGTTCGTCTGCGGTATCTTCTCAGACGGTATCTGATGAATTAATTGGTTTAGTATTTTCCCTTCAAGAACAGATTCTTTTACCGGCTCCTCCGGCTGACCAATTTCTTGCTCTGGGGTCCGGAAATGTGCAAGAGAAAGGTGCACAAAGCGAAGGTTGCTATGTTTTGCTTTGTATGATTCAAGCATGCTACTTTTTCCGGCGCTATAAGCACCGGAAATGGCAACATTCTTCACATCGGCATTTTCAAAAACAAAATCAATTGCTTGTTCATATACCGATATGTCGGCATTGTTTACGGGCGTTAGCTTTTGAAAATTATACTCTTTTTTTGACATAAAGCGCCTCTTTTCTTATCCCGCTCACTAAATATCACATGCAAATTCTTTTATTCTCATTATTGCTTTCAGTTGCATACAATTCATCGCCCTGGGCGATACTTCGCATAGGGGTGATAATATGCAGTCTGATAAAACATGTCCTATTCTTGAACAGTACCTTGCTTATCTTTTGACCATCAAAGGCCGTAGCCAAAACACAATCCTTGAGTACAGAATGGATTTACTTCAATTCTTCCGCTATATAGCAGATCAAAGAAAAAATACTGAAATCGGGTTTGAATTTGCTGATGCTGATTTTATTCGCTCGATTCAACTATCTGATATGTATGGCTTTATCGCTTATCATCAAGAGTCGCTTTATAACTCTGCTGGTACACGATGCAGAAAAATTGTATCAATACGGCAATTTTGGAAGTACCTAAAATCCAAAGCGCATATCATTGACAACAACATTGCTGAAGAACTGGAAACGCCTAAGCTCCCAAAGCGAATCGTTAGGTGTATGACTCTTGAGGAATCTGTGAGGCTTCTGATTGAATCAAGCTCCAGCTCAGTACGTGATAACTGTATTATCACAATCTTTCTGAATTGTGCACTGCGTTTATCTGAACTTGCTATGCTTAATGTTGAACAGGTTGATAGCGATGTGCTTACAGTCATCGGTAAAGGAAACAAAGAACGAAAAATCTATATGACTCCGGCAGTCAAGCAAGCATTATCAAAATGGCTTCCAATACGCCAGATGATGCAGGTTGATACCAATGCATTATTCATCTCCAGAAATCACAATCGGCTTACCACGCGTTCAATTCAGAATATCGTAAAGAAACATATTGTGGCTTCCGGGATTGATCCAATAGGCTTGTCCACACACAAACTGCGCCACACAGCAGCAACCCTTATGTATAAGTATGGTCATGTAGATATCCGTTCGCTACAGCAAATTCTTGGACATGAAAGCATTGCAACAACAGAAATATATACCCATGTGGATGACAATCAGCTTCATGCGGCTGTCAACGCTAATCCTTTAGCCATGATGTTTAACTGAACATCAACGCTTTTTAAACATTAAGCGAAGCTCAGTTTTCAAATCTATTTCTCGAATTTTAGTTTGAGCTTTATGATTTCATCCAAATGTAAGCGACTGAACCTATTCACGCCATTTGCAGTATTCTGGACTGCAATCAGTTTTGTCAAAAGACTCCATGTTGACAGCAATCCCGCATTTAGGACACTCATAAACCGTTGTATAATTTTTACAATATAGACATAAACCACGTATCATATTTTTATTATATTTTATATTAGCTTTATCATAAATCACCATATCTTCGTGACAGTATGTACATTTTACAAAACCATAACAGGGGCTATCTTTAAAACTTAGTAAACAACCCAAACATTTTTTGTTCGGTGTTAAAAGTTTTCTATCACATATTGGGCAATAATATGGATCCCCATATTCAGAATCAATCATATCTGATAATGTATCGAAATATATAGCGTTTTTCATTAATTTTCCGTATTCATCCATATCTATATGGTCTTGCATGTACGTTCTATCGTCATCATTAACGTCATCACTCATTAAGACGCCTAATATATATACCAATACATGGATAATGTCTTTCTCAATCTGACTATTTTCTTCATCTGAAAACGAATAATTGAAATGCACCAATTTGTTTCTCCATTTTTGAAATCGTTCGATATATAGATATTCTGGTTTATCAAAATTAAATCTATTTTTCGACTTAAGAAAATTTTTAAGGTTATCAAATTCTCTAACAATTAGTTTGTTGCTATAGTACATTTCTTCAAGTTCGTTATCAGTAATATCAGAGTTAACATTTTGCAATATATTAACTACTCCATAATCACTTACTATTTTAGCTTTTATTGCTAACTCCAAAGCCATTTGTAGATTAACTATGGAAAGAACTTTATTTTTATAATAGTTCAGTCCACTATTTACAGATTTTATTGAACTGTTTAAGAAAACTGTTGCATTTAGAAATATTGAGCTATATATTTCATCCTTAATCATTATTTTACTTCCTGTCTAATTACTTCGCTGAGAATTTAGCAAATTGCAAATTAATACTATAGATCGTTCACTATAAATACCCGTGGCCCATACTGAACGTTAGTTCCTATAGTTGTATTCCAGAAATAATCAAAATACCTTTGTTGTAATCGATGATAATCTTCAAGCTTAAAAGCCCAGATTGAATCACTGCCAATTGCTTCAAGAGATGATGATAATGAAATACCCCAATCTTCAGAAAAAACATATCTGTCATGCAGAGGATGAGAGCTTTTTGCTGCCGAGCTGTGTACTATCTTTACAAGCAGATTAGAAGTGTTAATCTTCGATAATGCTAACCTTAAATCATTTCTGCGCTTGCTACCGTTTCCATCATCATCTGATATTAGAATTCGAATACTGATATTGCTAGGTATATTATTCAGGAATTGAAGGCTACTATCTTTAAAGTAACGGTCTATGATATAAATATATTTATTAGCTAAAGCCCATAAATCATCGATATGCTTACATCTAGAACTAACGTTTATACCGAAATTCTGTTCAACTCCTATTACGGCATCAATCTCTTTTTGCCTTAAATATATACTATTTAAATTGGCACCTGCAGATAAAGAACAACTTCCATTACAACATAAAGTTGGGTGTATTATATCTGTCATTAACTCTTTTACTAGAATATTTCCACATCTCTCTATAGAGCGAAACCCATCTTTTTGTCGGCTTATTAATGTATTTGTACACCAAGCCGCATATGGTGGACTTACCGCGTGTTCCAAAACAACATTTGCTAATTCTATACCTGCTGCAGCAAGAGGATTATAAGCAAAATTATACTGACTTGTAAGACCATTTAAAGCAGATTGCTGCTCTGATCTTATCTTATTACAATCAAAGCTTGGGAATAAAGCTTCAAAACTTGGGTTTCCTAATGTATTCCTAATATCTTTTATGCATTCACGATTCCAATATGGTATATAATATTTACTTTCAGCCCTATTCAAATCTAGATCATGAATTTTGCTCCAAGCTCTCCATTCAGACACAATCTTTTCTAGCGCCATTATTGGATTTCCATTATATTCATCTTTCTCTTTGCTACCAATGTTCATTGCCTCAGTCCACTGAAATAGCCAGAGGCAATAATTAACCAATTTTGAAAATCTCCCCCCCAAAGCAGCTTCAGGGCAAAACCTTGATAGCAAATATTCTGCTTCAAACCATGATTGCCCTAGAGCCTTTGTCCAAGCATCGCGGCAAGTCATCGTATCTCCAATTTCAGAAGAAGGTAGTGGTTCTATACAAATGGATACAGGCCATAGCTCTTTCCCTTTATTTTCGTAATATGAAATCGTTTCTATGGCACTCGAAATCTGCTTTTCTGTTACAAGGTGTTGATCTGGACTTAAGTTAAGTAGGAATGGTTCTTTTAAGCATAAAGATAAAGGGAAATCCTTGTCAATCTGTATCTCATTGAGATACTGATTTTTCCTGATCATTTCTGCGATTTGCATTGAGAAATGAAGGTTGTTATTATCATTCATATGTGGGCCAATGCTAGAGGGAGAATAATTTTTACTTACAGCAAACAAAACGCTTATACATATAAACGGTGGAAGAAAAGCAGCAAAATCTACATTAATCTCGTCATCGGATCTAACCCTTCTAGTATCAACATCTAAATGGAAGCCTTCATAACGAGTAATAGAAATCTCTCCTCCAGACACAATGAGCTTAGAAAGATTGCCGGAAGAATATCTTAGAAACCATTCTTCCTTACATTCATCTGGCAATTGTATGATAATTGATGCTGTTTCAAAATTAATTTCTTCATTATTAGTTGGATTAATATACGTTTGTATTGCCATCTAAAACTTAACTCCTTTAGATCTCTTTTCTCATTCAAGTCTCAATCACCAATCCAGCTTATTTAATCGCCAACTTCCCATTTTTGCTAAATCATGAAGCTCAAACAATAAGGGAGGCTGTTCTGCTAGAAAATGAACCCAGACAGGATTCGGGTTGTTTTGCCATTTATATTATAGTAGCAATACGATAGATTTACAATGTCATAGCACGTATTTTGGCGAATTATCAAATGTCGCTCCATTTCAGACGACAAAAAAGCAGGCCGGGAACCTATTTTCAGATTCTCGGCCTTGTCAATGCTATCCGCAGGGTTTACATCCGCTTTACCTCGTTACGTAGCATCCGCTTGATTTTGTCACTCATGGTTTCGCTGCTGGTAGCGCCAAAATGGACGATCACTCTGTAAGTGGTCTTGCCGATTTTCTTTACAGGCGCTGGCCGCTCGTCATTTCTTGCTGTTAAAATGCGGGTATGGTCAGTTGCTTGGGTACTGATGCTGACGATTTTTACATTTCTCATAGGCGCTCCCTTCTCTAAAGAAAAAGCCCTCCATCCCAAGATGAAAGGCTTACATGGTGTTATTATTTTTTTTGGTACGTTTGGAAACATAGCGCAGGCATTCCACAACCACGACCCGGAAACTCTGTTTACAGACGCGGACGCATTTCCGGCACAAAGCATTCTAGGTAATCCGGTTGCTGTGATTGAGAAATAGTGACCATACCAGCTTTCGCTTCTTGCTCATGCTCGGCATAAAAACGGCTCCTTCCCGACGGTCAAGGTGATATGAACCGATAGACGGATTTTCTGTATCTCCCCGGTGTCAATTCCTTGGAATTTTGCCCTTGTAAGGCTCCTTGCGAGATGCAGGCATATGGTGAGCAGGGATAGGATAGATGGATAGGAATAATCCTGTTTCGGTGTCATTCGGGAAATGTTTTTCAATGCTCATGTTCAGACTCCCTTCCGAAATATTTCTTCGTGCATAGTGTTGTATTTTTCGTGCAAATGGCATATAATATAAGTACTAGCACGAAAGGAAATGATTGTATGGCTGGCTCTACTACCAATATCAGCATCCGCATGGACGCCGACCTGAAAGCGCAGGCCGACACGCTGTTTAACGAGTTGGGGATGAACCTCTCCACGGCATTCAATATTTTTGTGCGTCAATCGCTTCGGGAAGGCCGGATTCCCTTTGACGTTTCCCTCAACCAGCCCAATGCGGAAACCATTGCGGGAATGCAGGAAGCGGAACGTATTGCCTGCGACCCCAACGCAAAACGCTACATCCGATGCTGACACTGGCCCGTACCGGAACCCATAGCGAGCTGTTTGGCGCCGTACCGGTGAAACCTGTACGGCGTTTTGCTTTCCCTGTCAGCGGTCATGCTCCCGATCCCGGCGGGATTCGGTTTTGGCAAGCTAATCGGCGGCCTTGCGGAGTTTCTCAACAACCTTGATGTCCTCGCGCATGGCCCGCATTTGCCCATATTGTTCGTTTTTACGAGCGGTCAGATATTCCGCTTCCGCCCGCCACTTTTTTGGAGCGATGGCTTCACCGGACGCTTTCAGATCATCCAGATACCGCTTGGCGGTATCATACAGGGCAAGCTCCGCGCTATGTGCGGCCCGGTATTTTCTCCGCGCTTTCGGCTTCATGGAAACAAGTTTCTGATGGATAGTCTTATGTTTAGAATATTGCCCCACATGGAAAGGCGTTCACTGAGAATGGCAACCCAGTGCTCGGCGCTCACGATTTCGCCGCGCAGGACGTAATAATCTCCGTTCATACCGGAGATTATTTCATGTAGCTCCCACATGGAAGTGACGCCGTTGGCTTGCAGGAAATTGAACAGGGCGGCTATTGGCACCAATTGGGACAAACGGCAAGCATTCGGTTCCTTCACCGCTTTCGTATCTACGGAGCCGCGCAAGACTTTGCAGCGTTGCCTGAAACCGGCAAGGATAAGCTGGCCAAACTAAATAGAAAATACAATAGAGACCCCGGTGTACAGAGCAAAGAACTCTTGGTGGCTATCTCAACATCCTACCCTATTATAGAGGAAAATTTGCTTACAATAGACCCTAATAAAACGATGTACCGTTATTGGATACAGGTTGATGAAGATGACAATGGTGTGGATTTCTTCAATTCCTATCATAAAATCCGTTTTATGCGGATATTTTGAAGCCGATATAGAGGAAATAGTGCGAAAGTGGAATATCCAGACCGTACATGTTTTCATTTCTTCCTCTGTGTCGTTTACTTTCTACCTCGGCCAGCTTATGAACAATAATCAGTTCCGTAAAATAATTGTCTACCACTATGACAACACACAATTTATCTGGGGCATCGACATAATGCGGTCGGGCCCACAGAAGGCTATCGTCTGGGCAAAAGGACTCAGTTGTCCAAGTATCTCCATGTCTTAAGCGGTTTCTGAAGAAAAGTAACCGATACAACATGGAAATTAACCAAGTTTTTCCGGCTTTGGGTTATGCATTACGTCAACAATCTGCTTGCTGGATGCGAATGATGCCCCTGGCAAATGAGCCACATCCGGCGAAAAATTTGCAGTGCGTAGCTCGCTTGGCTGCCGCGTGAGTTACACACATATGAGATTTTTTTCAGTTTTGATTTTGCCAATTAAAATCAAATTGTTGGTAAGTCTAAAAGCAAAGGAAACGAGCCGGTTTCAGCATCTTTCAAACCATTTTTTGTAGTTTGAATTATGCTAAAACCGGCCCGTATGGTAGAGCGTACGATTTGCATCTGTAAGGCCGTGGCGTGCATATAAAACCACGGATTTCTACTCATCTTTTTGAAGGCACGAGTTCAATACGTCTTCCAACCGCGCTGTCTCGTATACCGACTCGACCATGGCCTGCAGGAGTTCGTCCACTGGAACCGCACTCCAATCTACCTTGTAGCCATTTCGCAGGAACAGTAGCCGCATGAATTCTCTTGTTGCCCGACCATTTCCCTCGCGGAAGGGGTGGATATAGTTCAGTTCGGCCATGTAGTAAGCGCTGCGCTTTATGAATTGCGTCCGGTCGCCCCCAGCCAGATAGTACTCGGCGCGTAGCCCGCTCAGTAGGCCTGTAAGCTTTTCCCCGATCTGATTAAAACCAAGAAACCTTGTTTCACCTTTTGCAATGTCCTCCCGTCGAAAGTGCCCTGCGAAGGGATACACGTCGCCAAGAAGCCGCCGGTGGATATTGCAGAGATGGCTTGGCGTGAAACGCCCCGAAACCGGATTCTCAACCAGTTCGGTTTGCCGTGCCGCAGAAATGTCGGCTTCGATGCGCCGTAGCATCGCTCCATCACGGATACCCAGTTTGTTCCGAAGGACATTTGAGTCCTTGTGGCAATAGACAGATCCCGCGACCGCATAAACGTCGTATTTCCCGAAGTCGTCAGGCATTAGGGCGCCTGCTTTCGATGCCATAGCTGCGTTTGATCTGCTCCACGGCACTATCTCCGGAAATGCGGCCCTCGGCAATTTTCTCGCAGAGGCGGACAGCCTTGCGGCTCGGTACCATTTTCTCCGCCGCATGAGTTGCAAGGGAGTATTTTACGCTGCCTTTTGCTTTTTGTGTCATATTATCCGCCTCCAAACTATTTTTGTATTATATCACATTTCCGGTGCCGTTATCAAGATATTCTGGCAATTCATAATACGATGTGTACATACCCGACGTGCTTAAAGTGGATCGTGACTTTCTGGGTTTTAATGCCGTTCAGCTACGTCTCCCGCTGGGATATATCGATCCGCTCGATCAGCGTGTGCAAAACATGGGCGTCCAACTCCTGCAGGTCTGTGTATTTTTCGATCAGAGAGGTAAACCGTTTCGCCTTGATAACCACCTCGTCCACTTCGAATTCCACGCGGAACCATGGCACGGTTTGAGGAGCCGCAGGAGCTTGTGATGTATCTGCTGCGGGAGACAATTCTATCGGATAAGCATATTAAAAGTGTGAATTCTGCGGCGAGAAAGATGTCAGCGCGGCGTACAAACGCATCGTCGTCAATCTCACCGCCAAAGATAAAAAGCAAAAGGAGCTCCGCTGCCAGTATTGCCTGGACGGCGGAGCCGTGGTGAAGCCGCGCGAGGTGCTGCGGCAGTTTTATGACGATAGCTATTCTCATCAGGAGCAATTCCGCTCTGTGTGGGAGGCGCTGAATAAAGCAGATAAAAAAAGCTGGCAGATCGCAAGGCACACGAGCAGGTCAAAACGGACTATCTCTTCTGGCTGGACAGTCGGCTCAGTTACGCCAAGAGCATTCATATCGATAACGACAGTTACCTCGGAGAATAGAAAAAATTTTGGATAAAAAATAATCGGTTGGCTGTAATTCAGCCAACCGATTATTTTTTATCCGGAATAAATCGAATTACATCTGAGACCTCGCATTGCAGGATGCTGCATAAGTCATTCAGTGTATTCAGCGTAACACTCCTGTTTTTGCGTAGCGCATCCATCGTTCCGGTGCTGACGCCATATTGTTTAATCAGCGCATACTGACTGACGCCTTTTCGTTTTAACGTATCCCAAAGAGGCTCAAATGTAATCACGCTACACCCTCCGTTTTCTTTTAAGGATAGCGTGATTATTATGACTTGAATATAGCCGAATATCAGGCTATAATATAGGGAAAAATACATAAGGAGGCGCAGGCTAAATGAAACACAAAAAGTCGAAGCAAAATTCTTTTGATCTATCCTTATATTTGTCCCATAACGCATTAAAGCAAATTGCCAGACGAGAGGGAAAAAGCATTGAACAGATCCGCAAACATATTCAGATTGCAATGATGTCGGGTCTTTTGAGTGACGATACCAATGTGCAAGAAAAGTGGACGCGTATTCCACATGCTGGAGAAATGCCAAGTCCGGAAGAGGTCATTGCGTATTATGCCAACAAGCTGTCTTCCGAAGATAAATAAAGCCTTACCCTCAAAAAGACAAATGCCTTTTTCCAGATACGGCTTAAATGTCGTCAAGTATTCGACTTGAGGACATAAAATTATATAATTTCAGTGTTTATTCTATGACAGAAGTCGCCATAAGTCAATTGCATTTGCCCTTTTTGAGAAATGAAACTCTATAGTTTTTAAGAAAAAAGCGAAATAGTAGAAAAAGGTATCCGTTTTAAATGTTTGTAGCCGCAAAAATCGCCGTCAAGTTTTCCGTCACGGCAAAAACAAAAAGGAGGATATCGTCCTATGGCACGCAGAGGAGAAAACATTTATAAAAGGCGGGACGGGCGCTGGGAGGCCCGCTATATCAAAAGCCGCGCGTTGAACGGAAGGGCAATATACGGGTATATCTACCGCCGCAGCTATTTAGAGGTAAAACGGGCACAAGCCGAGGCGAAAACAACCAGCGTGACTGGTAAGATGGAACCGCACAGTCTGCGTCATCCAAAAAATTTGGAAGCCTATCTGACCGCATGGCTTCCATTGATTCAGGAAAGTGTAAAAAAATCCACCTTTGCCAATTACAGCGGGTTGATTCGCCGCCACATTATTCCAGACCTCGGGAAGGTGCCTCTGGAGCAATTATCCAGTGAACTGGTACAGGACTATATCAACCGAAAGCTGAAAAGCGGCAGATTGGACGGGACAGCAGGATTGTCGGTTAAGACCGCTAAAGATATTATCGGTCTGCTCAAACGAAGTCTCAAACCTGTTGGCATAGATTTGCAAATAAAACTTCCGCGTTATAACCTTCCCAAACCCCGGGTCCTGTCTCCGACAGAGCAGTCGGCCCTGATAAGCACCGTGCAATGCACCGACGATTTAGAGGGCTTCGGCGTTCTGCTTAGCCTGTTTACCGGCATTCGTATTGGAGAACTATGCTCCCTGAAGTGGAGGGATATTTCCCTGAAAGAGGGCGTTTTACACGTAAACAAGACCATCCAGAGGATGGAAAATTGCGAAGGTGGTAACAGCAAAACCATTATTGACATCGGCGCTCCGAAAAGTGAGAGCTCGGTGCGGAATATTCCGCTACCTCAGTTCTTACTGCAAAAAGTGGCGGAGTTGAAAGAAACCGCCGGAGAGGATGACTATATCCTGTCCGGCAGCCGCCATTATGTAGAGCCCCGTCAGTGCCAGCACCATTTCAAGAAGCTGGTCAGAGAAGCTGGTATTCAGGACATCAACTTTCATGTTCTACGACACACCTTTGCCACGCGGTGTGTGGAACTGGGAATCGATATCAAAACCATCAGCGAAGTCCTCGGTCACTCCAGCGTCAACATGACTTTAAACCGATATGTCCACCCCGCTTTCGAGCACCAGAGGGAGTGCCTGGAAAAATTATCGGTTTCTCTTTAACAACTTCTTTCATTCGCCGTCAAAAAATTCCGTCAGGAATCTTATGAACTCCTTAAAGCACTGTTGTTTTTTGGCCAAATGTCCTCAAGTCGAATACTTGACGACAAGCTGTGCAATTCGCTTCAGTTTGCCATGCGGTTAGTATATCCAGCCGCAGGGGTCTTATTCGGACTCAGGACATAGTACGCTTTCATTTTGCGCATAAAGCGTACCACCTTTTTAGGTGCCACAGGCACGAAAAATGCTTTTAAAAATATAAAAGGAGGTCATGAGAATGCAGTTTGTGATGATGAATAGTTCCTAATCCGCCGCCTCGTTATGCCGTGCCTTTAGTTTCATTTAAGCACAAAAAGGCACAAAAGCAGGTATTCGCAGCAAAACTGCGGGTATCAAATTTAGACGAAGGGAAGTATATCATGAAAACAAAAGTACATAAGGGCTTATCGTGGCTGATGGCCCTTTGCATGACTGTCATGCTGTTGCCAGTGAGTGTGCTGGCGGAAGAAGTACCGGCAGTGGCCGATGTGTCGACGGCTGAGGAATTCCAGGCGGCAGTGGAAAACACAGCGGTTACGACGATTAACATCACAGCTAATTTTGATGCGGCTCAAAAGCTTGTGGTGCGCCGCCCCGTGACGATTAATGGCAACAGCAAAACTATCACCTTCACTGGTGATGAGGGTGGCTGGCAGGGCAATTATGTTCTCCAGGTCTACAACACGACAAACGTCACGATTAGCAATATCAACCTGACCGGCGGTGACGCGGCTTTGTTTGTGAACGGCTCTACCGTGGCCCTGACTGGGACCATTGACGTGAGCGGCAACGCTTTCGGTGGGATTGAGGCCGGAAAGGGCTCCGGCGTAGAAACCCAGCCCGTGCTGACGGTGTCGGATAATACGGCGCTAGTCAACAGCACTGAGGCGTATGGGTTTCCGACGATCTGGGAAGACGGCGTAGAAGACAACAGAGTATTCGGCGGCGGCACCTTTACGAAGATTACAAAGGGAAGCCAGCCGCAGTATTACCTGATTGAAAGCAATGCTGTGGACCCAGAAACGCCTGTCGCCGACATTGCCGATCTGACCATCGCTGTGAGCAGCGACGGAGTCATTAGCGGTGACGAAGCTAAAGCTGATGGAACTCTCGCTTACTACCTCGTTTCTGACGATAAGCAGTCTGTGATTGACGGCTGGAACGTGGAAACCTCTGCGGATGACATTGCAGACGATCTCGGCGCAACCGCCGAGGAAGGCAAGCCCGCTCTGACCATTGAGAACAACGGCAAACACCTCGTGGTCATCGAAACCAAGGACGGCAAGGTTGTGGCCGCAGGACAGTCCGCCGCTATTAACATCGAAGCAAATGTGTCGACGGCTGCGGAATTCCAGGCGGCAATGAAAAACACAGCGGTTACGACGATTAATATCACAGATAGTTTTAGTACGGATCAAAAGCTTGTGGTAAGCCGCTCCGTGACGATTAGTGGCAACAGCAAAACTATCACCTTCACTGGTGATGAGGATGGCTGGCAGGGCAATTATGTCCTCCAGGTCTACAACACGACAAACGTCACGATTAGCAATATCAACCTGACCGGCGGTGACGCGGCTTTGTTTGTGAACGGCTCTACCGTGACCCTGACTGGGGCCATTGACGTGAGCGGCAACGCTTTCGGTGGGATTGAGGCCGGAAAGGGCTCCGGCGTAGAAACCCAGCCCGTGCTGACGGTGACGGATGCGACGCTAGTCAACAGCACCGAGGCGTATGGGCTTCCGACGATCTGGGAAGACGGCGTAGAAGACAACAGAGTATCCGGCGGCGGCACCTTTACGAAGATTACAAAGGGAAGCCAGCCGCAGTATTACCTGAATAAAGACAACGCTGTGGAACCAGGCATTGCCACTCTGACCGGCGTTGCCGTCAGCGGCACGGCTAAGGTTGGTGAAACACTGACCGCAACCGTTGCACCCGAGGAAGCCACAGCCACATATCAGTGGCAGAAGGCAGATCCTGCCGATGGCAAATACACTGCCATTACCGGTGCAACCGACAGCACCTATGCCCTCTCCGCAGATGATCTTGGCAAGTTCATCAAGGTTGTGGCCACCGGTACCGGCGACTACTCCGGCGAAGTAACCAGTGATGCTACAACTGCCGTTGCTGCGGCTGATCCCGAAACCACCGCTCTGACCGGCATTACCGTCAGCGGCACGGCTAAGGTTGGTGAAACACTGACCGCAGCCGTTGCGCCCGAGGGAG